>JAVJNT010000002.1:0-336506 GCA_040217175.1 Phycisphaerales bacterium
CAGGCGCGTGCCATCCACCGACATCGACGTCCCGAACCCGTCGCCGAACGCGGCTTCCGGCGGCACGATGGTCTGGGTGCCCTCCCAAAGGCCCGTGGCTTCATTCCATAGGTAGACGTACACCGCACCAGTCGCACACCCAAAGGGCTCGGTGCAGAGCGTGGGCGCTTGGAAGTCCGCGATGATCGCCTGCTGGCCGGTGAGGGCCACGGCGTTGCCAAAGCTGCTGATCGTGTCGTGCGGTGGCGGCACCAACACCTGAGGGTCGCACTGGGCAAGGGCACTGCTCGAACACGTGAGCAAGACAACGAGCGAAACGAGCAGCTTCATGCTCCCATTCTGACCCGAAGCCGCGGCCGATGCAAGGGAATTCTCCCAGACCCCCTCCCCTACCATCCCCCATGGCCAAGAAGCCACGCAAGCCAAGGCCCGTCATGATCGAGAACCGCAAGGCGCGGCACGAGTATGACATCCTCGACACGCTCGAGGTCGGCATCCGCCTCACCGGTAGCGAGGTCAAGAGCGTCCGCGATGGCAAGGTGAGCCTGGGCGAGGGCTACGTGCGGGCCCAACTCACGCCGCTGGCCCTGGAACTCCACTCGGTCAACATCGCCGAGTTTCCGCCCGCCCAGGGCCACCAGCACATCCCCACCCGCGTGCGCACGCTGCTGGCCCACAAGCGCGAGATCACCAAGCTGGCCAAGGCCAGCGACGAGAAGGGCATCACCCTCATCCCCCTGCGGCTCTACTTCCAGGGCCCCTACGCCAAGCTCGAGATCGCCCTCGCCCGCGGCCGCGGCAAGGTCGACAAGCGGCACGCCATCGCCGACCGCGAGATGAAGCGCGAGCTCGACCGCTCGATGAAGAGCCGGCTGAAGGGCGGGGCGGGGGCGGTTGGGTAGAGAAGCGACGAAGCGACGGAGCGACGGAGGGAAGAGAGGCACGGAGGCACGAAGGGATGGGAAGCCGGGGCCCGAGAACCCCGGCGGTGCCCTCAGACTTATCTGGACGTGCGGCGAAGCTTATCTGGACTATCGCGGCCGTGCACCCGCCCTGGCGGCGTGCCAGGGGCGTTTTCGTAGCCCGCCACGGCGGTCATCGAATTTTTCGAACGGGTTCGATGGAGCATCGCACGCCTTCGATGGTCCATCGCACGCCTTCGACGGGCCATCGAACGCCTTCGACGGGCCATCGCACGGCTTCGATGGGGCGTCGAACGCCTTCGATGATCCATCGCTTGCCCTTGATGGGGCATCGCATGCCTTCGATTGGGCTTCGCACGCGTGCGACGACCCGTGTGACGTCCGTGCACGGCCCGCGTCATCGGCGGGCACACTGGACGAGACAGCCTTGCAACCCGCCCCGCGATCGACGACAATGAGGAGCATGCGATCCGCCATCGTGCCCATCATCGCGCTGGCCCTGCCATCCTCCGTCCCGGCCCAACTCGCCCCCTGCGAGACCCAGCGGCTCGTGCCGCCGGTCTTGAGCGACTGGGGCGAATTCGGCGGGCACGTGGAGATGAACGAGCGGCACATGATCATCGCCGACTGGCGCGACGGGGCGCTAGCCGTGCCGGCGGGGTCGTACCTGCACGGCGGCGTGCATGCGTACCGGTTCGACGACGCTTTGGATCGGTGGGATTTGATCCAGACGATCTACCCGGCCGACATCGACGCGGGGCACCTCTTCGGCTTCCACATCGACCTCGACGTCGATCGTCTGATCGTTGGTGGTACGGGCAGCGACCTGGGCGGCGCAAACGCCGGTGCGGCGTACGTGTTCGACTTCGACGGTGCGCAGTGGATCGAGACGGGCGTGCTCCTGCCCAGCGAGCCCGAGGCGGGCGGGGGCTTCGGCGAGCGCGTCGCCATCAGCGGCAGCGTCGCGGCCGTGACGCAGAGCGGCGCGGTGTACGCCTACGAGCAGGTCGGCCGCGATTGGCGCTTCGTGCAGCGCCTCGACACCGCCACGCCGCCGGGCACGGGGACGGGCTACGGCGTCGGGCTGGCGATCGATGGTGAATGGCTGGTGGTGGGCGAGCCGTTGAACAGTGAGATCGTCGTTCAGGGCGGCGCGGCGTACGCGTATCGGCGAGGTACGGAGGGTCGATACGAGTTGGTTCAGGTGCTGCGGCCGGAAGGCACGCCCGACACGATCCAGATGAATTTCGGAGAATCCCTTGATGCAGGCCCAGCACACTTTGTTGTAGGTGCACCGCGGGACTGGCAAGGTGCGGTATATGTTTACACTATTCTCGGTGGGCATTGGATAGTGGAGCAGCGACTCGCCTACTCAGGACCAGACACTACTACTTTCCTGGGAAATAGCGTTGACTTGCATAACGACTTCATCGCCGCTGGAGCTTCGTTTGAAGACCCCTTCGGCGCTGGCGCCGGTTATACATATCGGCGTGGCCTCGACGGTATATGGCGGCAGATCCAGCGATCAGTCGCAGCCACACCTACATCCGGTCTCGGCGATGGCGCCGCAACCAACGGCTGGTACTCCGTCTTTGGCGCTGATGACGAGTGGGTGGTCGGCACCGAGCGCGACCCGCTCGGCGCAGTCCACGTCTACGACCTCTCGTGTGCCGTATGCCGCCCGGACCTTGACGCCGATGGCGCCCTCACCATCTTCGACTTCCTCGCCTACCTCAACCTGTTCCAGGACGGCGACGCCTTAGCCGACTTCGACGGCGACGGCGAGCTGACGATCTTCGACTTCCTGGCGTTCGAGACGGCGTTCGATGCGGGGTGTTGAGAAGAGAGGCACGGAGGGACGAAGGCACGGAGGCACGAAGGGGGAGAGATCCGACCCTTCGTGCCTGCGTGCCTCGGTGCCTTCGTGCCTTCCCCTAAAACTCCGCCCCCGCCAACCACTCGCTCGGCAATGCCCCCAGCGCCTGGGCGATCATCAGCAGGCTCTCGAGGCTCGGCAGGTGGGCGCCGCGCTCGATGCTGCTGAGCTGGCTGACGCTGACGCCCGAGGCCTCGCTCAGGTCCTTGAGCGTCCAGTCCTTGGCCGAACGCGCCAGGCGGATCTGCCGGCCGAGCGCGGCCCGCAGCTTGTCCTGGGGCCGCACGCCCAGCGCGTACTCGGCGGCCGCCTGGCCCAGCACGCGCGAGAGTTCGGCGGGCTCGAAGGGCTTGGTGACGTAGTCGAACACCTGCCGCTTGAAGGTCTGCCGCATCGAGTCCATGGTCGGGTGGCCGGTGATAACGATGACGCACAGCCGCTCCCACCGCCGGCGGAGCTCCTCGAGCACGTCCTCGCCGCGGTCCTTGCCCATGTTGATGTCCAGCAGCACGACCTCGGGAAGCTGGGCCTCGCACGCGTCGTAGAGGGCCGCGGGCGTGGCGACCACGCGGATCTCGTGCCCGCCCTCGGCCAGCAGCGTCTCGAGGTACTCGCGAAAGTCCGCGTCGTCGTCGAGGGCGACGATGCTGAGGCTGGGCAAGACGTCCTGCTCGATCTGACTGACCATGCAGAACGATAGGTTCCTACCGCCAGGCGCTCTGGGATTCATCGACCGACCAGTCGGGCGCGAAGAAGCCGGCACCGATCACGCCCATCAGTCCGCCATCGGGCCCGGCTGCGAGGACGTCGGGCGTCAGGAGCAACCAGTCGGGATAGCCCACGCCCGAGATGAAGTACCGTGACTCGTCGGCCAGGCGGCGGCCGGTTGGACCGGTGCCCGCGACGACGCCGACGAGCGCCGCATTCGTTCCGGTTCGCGGATAGGCGAAGAACGCGGCGACGTCGTCTCGCTCGATCGTCCGATCCCCCACCGTCGCCGCGCCGCGACCGATGCGCACCGGTGCATCGCCGAGCAGCTCGTCCCACAACCGGTGCGAGTCGGCGCAGCCATACAGGATCACGTTACGCTTCGCGTTGATTTCGGCTTGCGGATCGAAGGCCGTATCGGGCACGACGTCGACCGATCCGTTCGCCCGGTACTGCCAGGTGTCGGCGTCGTAGCGCGCCTTGGCCATGGCCCAGTCGTTCTCTTCCTCGGTGCCGCCGGTGGCGTATACGAAGGCCATGCGGTTCTGGAAGGCGTGCTTGAAGGGGCCCGCGCGGTGGGCGCCCTTCAGGGCGGCGTCGAACGCTGAGACCAGGCGCCAGGGCGCGTCGAGCGTCTCTCGCTCGAAGCTCGAAGCAATGGCGTCATCGAGCGAGAGCGCCTGTCCGTCGATCGTCACCGCTGATGGCGGCTGGTCGGCGAAGGCGGCGGGCTTCAGCGTCAGGGCGAGTACGTTTTGGGTGGTGACCTCCACGGGCGAGTCCGCTGTCGCGCGCGCAACCTCGACCCTGCTCGGCATCATCGCCTTCGCCTGTCGATGGATCGAAAACAATCGTGCCTCGCTGCTGATGGCCGGATTGATGGTGGTGAACGACTCACGCTGCGGCGTCAGGTCGATGCTGCGCTCCTCGAAAAACCGCATCATCGGCGGCCAGTCGACGCACTGGTTGCCCCACCAGTGCCCGGCCCCGGGCCGCTCGTAATAGGCAAAGTCTGGGTGGAACGCACCGAGCCGCTCTCGCATGAAGCGGGCCTGGCTCACGGGCACGTTGTTGTCCGCGTCGCCGTGCAGCACGTAGACGCCTAGGTCTCGGTAGTTCTCTTCGAGCAGCAGCGTCCGGCTCGCGTTGTTGGCGGTGTTCAGGATCTGGCCGACGGGGTCCGCCTCGTCGAACTGGCCCGCGCCGCCGTAGCTCCAGAAGTCTCGCCAGCCCGCGCTGGGCCCGATCGCCGCGAACCTGGGCGCGAAGTGGGCCCCGATCTGCCACGTGCCGTGGCCGCCCATGGAGTGGCCGGTGAGGTACGTTTGCCCGGCATTCTCGTGCCCATAGGCCTCGCGGGCGTGGGCGAGCACCTCAATCGCGTCGAGCCTGCCCCAGTCCTCCCAGTCGAATCCGAAGGGCCGGCGGTTGGTGGGCGCGACGATGATCGTGCCGTCCTTGTGTGCGTACGCGTTGGCCTGGTTGCGCGCCTCGACGCTCGCGCCGTGCAGGGTCAGGATGAACGATTCGGGCTGGGTCCCGTCGATGGGTGGCGTCACGGCGTAGTACTGCACGCTGCCGTCGATGTCGCTGATGAACGTCCGGTCGTGCTTCCGCGAAGCTTCCCTTCGCTTGAGCGAGAACTCGCGAACGCCGGTGTCGACGGCGTCCGTGCCCGCGGCCACGGCACGAGCACGAACGACCAAGGGCTCCTCGCCATCAACGGACTCCGGCATCGGCGTCACTCCGACCTTGCGGACGCCCAGCGGCGCAACGCCCCCGAGGCCGAGCGTCAACGCTCGGGACTGCAGGCCATCCTCGCTCGTCGACTCGCCGCGAATTCCGAGCAGTTGGTCCGTGCTCGCGTTGGCCACCGGGGCGGCGAGGAAGAGCGGAGCGTCCATCCCTGCGATCACGTGCGGCAGCGTGTGGTCGGCATCCAGCCACATGAGGCTCGACTCGGGCTCGCGCAACTCGACACGCAGCCTGCCACGCCCACCCCGGAACAGCAGTTCGTTCTCGCCCTCGCGCAGCTCGATCGGCAGCGCCGTGATGCCCAGGTTGTACACGTCGCCCCCGCGCCGCTCGCCGTTGACGATGACGTGTCGATGGCCCCGGGCGTGGAGCATGACCACGGCCCGCTCGCTCGATCGCACGCGGACGAACGCGTAGCCGCCCGAGAGCGCCCGGTCGTTGAACAGGCCGTCGTCGTTGCTCTCGATCAGCCGCCACGCTGCGCTTCGGCCGTCGGCGGCTTCGATCGTCTCGCCAGCGACGGGCGGCGACCACGTGCCGCGAACGAGCCGCAGCTCGACCGGATCGCTCACGATCAGGCTTCGGCCCCCGCGCGACAGTCGTTCGAGCGCCAGGGCTTCCCGAACGATCACGGCGTCCGAGCCCGCTTGCCACTCGACGACCGCCTGCGCGATCGCGGGCACGCCGCAGCACAGGAACGCAACCACTGAGACGATGATCCGCATGGGCACCTCCGTGCCCCAGCCTACGGCCCGCCTCAGGCCGGCGTATCGCTCAGGATGGCCTCGGCGCATCGCTTGCCGCTCGAGAGCGCCCCGTCGATCGACGCGTTCTCGAGCCAGTCACCGCATGCATACAGGCCGTCGCCCACGCGAACGGGCCACTGCGGCGTCGCTGCCCGATCCGTGGACTGGTTCGGCAGTGCCCGGTCGATGCGATCGACGTGGATGATGCGGGCGCCGTCCATCTTCTCGCCGAACCAACGCTCGAGCTGGGGTCGGCACGCGGCATCGAGTGCAGCGTCATCGGAATGCGATGCCAGAATCTCTGGATCGATCACGTTGGCGTAGACGAGGTGCCGCCCCGGCGGCGCGTACTCGGGCGCCACGGCGCTCATCGTGGCAAGGTGGTTGACCGGCCCCTCCCCCTCGCCGTCGAGCACGAGGATCGGATCGTCCGTTGGTGGCTCCTGCACCGCGTACGAGATGGTCGCGGTGGATTGCCACGAAACAGCCGGCGCCTCGACGTCGGCGTGCCCTTCGAGCAACCGCTCGGTCGCGTCGCCCTCGGTCGCGATCACGACCGATCGGGCTTCCCACCGATCGGCAGCCGCGTGCACCGTCCAGTTGGCTCCGGTGCGCTCGAGACGCTCGACCCTCGTCCCCGTCCGGATGGCGTCCGCCGGCAGGCCCGATTCGATCTGCTCGGGGAGTCGCCCCATGCCGCCGGCGGGCACGCACGTGCGCCCCTGGGCGAACATGCGAAACACGAACTCCAGCATCCGGCTCGACGTGTCGAGCGCCGGGTCGAAGAACACGCCGCCAAAGAACGGTCGGAAGAAGCGATCAATGGTGGTCTGATGGAACCCCGCCTCGCGCAGCGCATCGATCGAGCGGCGATTGGGTCGCTCCCAGATGCTGTCGACCGAGCCCGCAAGAACACGAAGCGAGAACTCGGCCAGCCGCAGCTTGTCACGCATGGTCGCGACGGGCGTACGGAATCCACGCAGTGCGTCGCCCGGCTTTCGCCTCGGATCCGCCACGCGGTGGAGCTCGCCATCGTGAAACACCAGGGCGCCCGGGTAGAAGCTCCGCAGGTCCAACGCGTCGTAGTCGAAGGCCTCGGCGGCGTGCGGGTAGGCCGTCAGGAGGACCTGGAACCCGCGATCGACGAGATAGGTACCATCGTCCGACTCGATCCGCTCCGTGCGCACACGCCCGCCGCAGCGGTCGGACGCTTCGAGCAGCACGCACTCGTGCCCGGCTGCATACAACACGCGGGCGCAGTTCAGGCCCGCCATGCCCCCACCAATGATGATCGTGTTCGTCGCCATTCCCTCTCTCGAGACACTGGAGCGAGCCGCGTCGTGCGAGTGATCGTCCAACGCGTTTCTGAAGCCAGTGTCACGCTCCCTGAAGAGGGCGATGTTAGCGGCCAGATCGCCCGGGGCCTACTGGTGTTCGTTGGACTGCAGCAAGAAGACACGGACGACATGCTCACGTGGATGGTTCACAAGCTCTTAAACCTGAGAATCTTCCCAGACAAAGATGGAAAGATGAACCTGTGCGTGACCGACATCGATGCGGGCGGCGTCCTGCTCGTCCCAAACTTCACCGTCGGGTGCGATATCGGCAAGGGACGCCGACCGAGCTTCGATCGTGCCATGCCGCCGGATGCAGCACGTGAAATGTTTCGCGTGTTTGCAGGGAAATTCGTGGGGAAGATTGGTCGAGTACAGACGGGGACGTTCGGGGCCCACATGCACGTCACGGCGTGCAACGACGGACCGGTGACGTTCGTCATCGATGCGCCGAAGTCCTAGGCGAGAGACCGGCAAACAGCGACAGCATTGCCCGCCATTCCATGTAGCGATAGGGGATGCTGGAGGCCTTGTGCAGGTCCTTCACCATGCCGTGTGCCCGCTCGGTCAATGCCTCCTTCCATCCCTCGGCCCGCGGATCGCAGAAATACGTACGACAGCCGACCGGCTTGATCGCGTGCACCCCGCAGAGCGTGCCGATCTGGAACGGGCATCCGCCTCGCCGCACCGCGTCGGCAACCGCCGCGGTCGAGAGCTCTGGATGCTCGGGCCCCAGTTGTTGGATGCACCACGCCGCCTCGAGACCCGTCACGTAGAGCCGATGTCCGTAGGACTCGAAGTTGCAGCATCGACCCGAGGCGACGCATACGGGAGCGTGAACGCCAACCTGGTCGGCGATCATCCCGTAGATGGCCTCGAGGCGTTCGCTGACCGATGGCCGAGCAGCCGCTGCGAGCCACGCCCGGGCATCGGACTCGTCCTGCGCGTCGAACTGGTGCATCAGATCGGGCTCGAATCGCGCGTCAGGCGGACCTCACGCGCCGTTCGCAACGGGCCGGAGTTCATGCCCGGGCACGTCGCCGCGGCGCGGTCCCACGCCCGCTCGTCCGTGAGGTTGCGCTGCCAGAACGGCCAGGTCCGGCACTGGCTGGGCCGATGCTCGTACACGCCGCAAACCGCGCGCCCGGGCACGGTGGTTCGGTCGAGGAACACGCAGTCATGACCGAATGCGGTCAAGCGCTCGACGAGCGTGACGCCCTCGTCGAGCGTCCTCGTGTACTGCTCGTCGAACTCGGCGGCGCTGAGCCCGAGATGCTGCGCGAGCGCGGCACGCTCTCGCTCATCGACCATGACCGTACCAGGCGGGCCGGTGCAACAGTTGCCGCACATCGTGCACGCAAACCGCAGCCCGCGCTCGGGCCGACGGACCCCGTGGCGGTCGGCGGGCCCGAAGGGCGACGCCTCGAACCAGTCTCTGTGACTCCGACTCATGCCATCACGCCGGCGGTCGAGTCGATCGTGACGCTCGTCCGCTCCGGCTCGGGCGTGAAGCGCAACGCGACGATCGTCTGGTCGTCGTCGCGCGTGCGGGACTGCGTGTGCTCGTACACCGCACCGTGCACCGAATCGACCACGCACGAGGGCTGGCCCGAGCAGCTCACCAGCGACGCATCGAGTCCCTCGACGCCGAACATCTCGCGGTCGGCGTTGAACGACTCGGTGATGCCGTCGGTGTAGAGCACGATGGTGTCGCCCGGCTCGAGCCTGATCGACGCGCTCGTCGCACCCAGAGGCTCGAACACGCCCAGCGGCAGGCTGCCGGCCTCCTCCAGCGCGATCACCTCGCCCGTCTCGCCACGCTTCCACCGCGGCGGGTTGTGTCCGGCCCGGCTGAACTGGAACTCGCCCGTCGCGGGGTCGAAGATCGCCAGGAACGCCGTGGTGAACGCCCCCTCGAGCCCCGCCGCCACCAGGCGGCTGTTGGCGTGCTCGAGCACAAGGTGTGGGTGCATGCCGCTGCCCTCGTAGGCATGGAGGATCGCGTGCAGCATCGCCATCACGGTGGCAGCGGCCGCCCCGTGGCCCGCGACGTCGGCGATGAGGATGCCCCAGCGACCGTCCTCGAAGGGGAAGAAGTCGTAGTAGTCTCCGCCCGCCTGGTCGCTCGTCAGGTAGCTCGTCGCGAGCGTGAGGCCCGGAATCTCGGGGAGCGTGCGCGGCAGCAGGCTTTGCTGGACTCGGGCGACCTCCTCGAACTGGGCCCGCAGCTTCATCGTCGCCTGTTCGGCCTCGCGCACCGCAACCAAGTTGCGTGTGGCCGTGCCGCTGAGGTTCGCCAGCATGACGAACATCTCCAGCGTCTCGTCGTCGAAGGCGTCGGGATCTCGGACGAACTGGAAAGACCAGTTCAGGGGCTGGCCTCGATCGAAGATCGGCGTAACCAGCAGCGATCGCATGTCGACAGCCGCGTCCCCGATGGCCGGATCGTCCTTCAGACCCTCGGGCAACGGAACGATCGCAGGCTCCGCAGCGCGGATGATCTCGCCGAGCACTCCACCCGTCCGCAGGGGCAGCTTCTTCCAGTCCCGCCACGGATCGAACTGCCGGTAGATCTTCTCGCCGCCATCGTCGGAGTTGGCCACGTCGGAAGTATGGATGATCCTCGTGATCTTGTACTGGCCCTGCTGCAGCCCGCGCGTCGACGCCGACACATAGAGGTCGACCGGGCGGAGCTGCCACATCCGCCGGAACGCGGTCTGGATCTGCCCGGGCTCCTCGGCTCGACTCACTTCCTCGAGCAACTCGCGCACGAGCGCGAGCCGAGCCTTCGGATCCGTGAGCAAGTAGTCCATGTTCGATGATATGGATTCGGATCCACCCCGCGCTATTCCCGGGCCCGATCCACCGGGGTGTCCCGAGGCAGGGCGCGGAGGCGACTACCGGGCCCGGACGGCCTTGGGCGCCCCCACCCGCCTCGCGTGGTGCCCGTTGCCCGACTCGTCGAGCACGTAGGGCCCCATGGAGCGATCGAACGCGTAGAGCGCCAGCGTGTCGGCGTCGGACTCCAGCCGACTCTCGGGAATGAACCGCTCCCCGGTATACCGGGCCGTGCCCGAGAGCCGAACCTCGTCGATCTGGCCCTCGAAGAAGCTCATGGGGTTGCCGCCCCCGTCCGGGTCGGCGCCGATGATCAGCGGCATGTCGTTGGTCCGGCGCTCCCACGCGTTCTCGACGCCCTCGGTCGAGACCAGCCGACCGTCGAGGTACACCCGAGTGGCGTTGCCGTCGTACACCGCCGCCACGTGGTGCCACGAACCGACCTCGAGCGCGTCGGCCACGCGGTTGTTGCGGTAGCGACCGCCCAGGTGATTCGAGAACGTCAGCACGCCGTCGCTCACGAAGAAGCCGTATTCGCTGTTCTGGGTCTTGGTCACCAGGCCCCGTCGGCCGGCGAAGTTGCGCGCCTTGAACCAGCATTCGATCGTAAACGGCCCCTGCCCGACGCTGGCGACGCCCGAGGGCACCATGATGGCATCGTCGACGCCGTCGAAGACGAGCGCCATGTTCGTCTCGGGCCGCGCGTCGCCCAACAGGCTGGTCAGGTCGACGGGCGCCTCGACCTCGGTCGTCGGCAGCGTGTAGCGCGCGGTCTTGCCCATGAAGTCGGCGTCGACCGCAAAGCGCAGGCTGTCGAGGTAGTCGTCGGCCGACCCGCTCGGGCGACCAACCAAGAAGCCGATCTCCTTCGTCTCGCCAGGCTGCAGCACGGCGTGCACGTGGTCGGGCCGCACGAGCCAGCGGTTGTCGCGGCTGTTGGGCGTGACGGCCAGCTCGAGCGGCCGGTCCGTGGTGTTCTCGAGCGACACCGCAACCTCGCCGCGAGCGCCGCCCTCGGCTCCGAAGGCCACCACGCCGTCGATCTCGAGGCCGCGGCGCGCCTGGCGGGCCAGGGCGTCGGCCATCTCGCCGGTGATCTCGCGGACGTTCATCGCAGCGCCCACCGGGTAGGCCGTCAGCGCGATCTGATCGGGCCGCACGGTGACCAGGTGGTACTGGTGCAGCCAGCCGGCCTGGGGCACGGGGTGGCCCTGCCCGCCGCCGACGGTCGCCAGCGTGACGTACTCGATGCCGTCGTCGCCCTGCGGACCGAAGTCGTGCCGCATGCGGTGGATGTGCCCGGCAAAGACGGCCCGCACGTTGCCGGCCCCGGCCAGCATCGGGTGCACGTTCTCGTTCCAGTCGTCGCCATAGCCCCCGCCCAGCCACCGCGGGTGGTGCACGAACACGAACTGGTGGTTCATGTTCCTGCCGCGCTGCAGCGCCTGCTCGAGGAAGTCCTTCTGCTGCGGGCTCATGGCCTGGCTCTCGGGCCGGCGGAAGTTCTTCTCGCCCGTCTGCGGATCACCCTCGTCGGTGTAGAGGATGATGAAGTGGCTGTCCTTGTGGCTGAAGCTGTACCACAGCGGGCCGAAGTGCATCTCGTAGCTCTTCTCGTGCTCGCCTTCGGGTGCATTGTCGCCGCGCCAGTACACGTCGTGGTTGCCTGCGACCGGGAACCACGGGCACAAGAGCTCGCCCATGACGGTCTTGTACTCGCGCATCTCGACCATCCACTCGTCGGTCTGGTTGTATCCGTCGATCAAGTCCCCCACCGTCAGCACGAGATCGGGCTCGATCAGGTTCACGTCGCGAACCGCGTCGCCCAGCACGTTGATGCCAAGGTCTGGCCCGCCCGTGCGGTCGCCGAAGATCGCGAACACGAACGCATCGGTCTCGCCGGGCAAGGGCAGGGTGACCGACGAGTCGCGCGTCGTGAAGAAGCGCGTACCATCGGGCGCGACGGTCGCGTGCTCGCGGTTGTGCGTGTGCAGGTGCCGCTCGTGGAAGAGGAAGGGCGTGTCCGTCTTGGCCTCGTAGCCAGGCTCCATCGCGCCCGGCTCGCGCACGCCGTCGGTGGTCGAGGAGCCGCCCGACTCGCCATGCTGGGCCAGCACCGCGGAGGGCAGGCACAGCACGGACGAGAGCAACATCAAGGCGATCGGGCGAGGGGGTCGCATGGCAGCACTCCGCGGCGTCTTGGGTTCGGTTCGTCGGGGCCAGCCTACCACGACCGACGCCCCGCCTCATGGCCCGACCGCGCGGACCACCCACACTTCGCGCCGGCCACACTCGATCTGAACACTCGCGCCCAAAGCCAACCGCCAGATCCCGAACAAGCTGCTAGCATCAGCACATGGGTCGCCGCCAGATCCACTACGAGCAGGCGTTTAAGGCGCTCCTGAACGAGCGCAACGTCCCCTTCGTCGCCGTCGACGAGGCTCGGCGGGCCATCCTGCCGGGCGAACAGGCTCCGCTCCAAACCACGCTCGCCGGGCACACGAAGACCCTCAAGGCCTTCGACTACGTGCTCTACGGCACGCCCAACCTGCTGGTCGAACTCAAGGGCCGGCGCCTCCCCGCCGGATCCGCACGCCTGGAGAACTGGGTGACCGACGACGACGTCGACAGCCTGCGCCGCTGGTGCTCCATGTTCGGCCGAGGCTACCGGGGCTGCTTCGTCTTCGTCTACGAGTGCCCGCACGAGCCACCGACGATGCCCAGCCCGCTCTTCGAGGACGTGTGGATCCACAAGGACCACTACTACGCCCTGCGCGCCATCGACGTCGAGGCCTACGCCGCCAACATGAAGGTCCGCAGCGCACGGTGGCGGACCGTATGCCTGGCCAAGGACAAGTTTGAACAGTTCAGCGGCTCACTCATGGGGCCGACGAACGCGCGAACGGTTGCCGTCCGCTAGGCGGGGCGTTGGGACAGTCGATAGCGGATGACCGCCCAAGACGGCATGGGCGGATGCTCCACCACGAGCCGAAGGCAGTGGAAGTCGCCAGCCGACCAGCCGGCGCTCTCGAACGATCGCTGCACCACGGTCGCGTATTGGTCGGCCAGCGGCGTCGAGAGATCCGCGCCCAGGCCTAAGTGGACCGGTCGATCGTGCAACGGAAGCTTGGAAGAGTCCGCAAAATCCGGAGCAAACTGCCACGAACCGCCGTAGATCCCCGTCTGCGCGTCCAGCGCCTCGGGCATGTCCTTGTGCACGAACAGGTCGAACAGCAGCGTCTCCACCGGCATGTTGACGGCGGCGGCCAGCCACGCCGAGTCATCGGATTCGGACGCGTATCGCGGCACGTCGCGTCGGTAACCGAACCCGAAGTAGCAGCCAAACTCGCCGGTCTTGCCGACGGGCCCGTCACCGATCTCGTAGGTGACCTGATCGCCTTCATCGCGCGTGAAGACTTCTGGCATCGGGCCACGCGAGAACGACGGCAGGAACCCCCACGGCGCCCCGCCGGCGTCTTCGACGCTGAAGCGACGCTCTTCCCCCTCGAATTCGTATCGAGCCAACCGAAAGACCGGCCAACGAGGGATCGAACGCAAGCGGCGCACCCGCTGCAGGCCTACGAGCAGCAGCACGTCGAGCATGCTGGCATCGCTCTGGCTCGGCGCGATGATCTGCGCCGAAACCCGTGACTTGGCCATCACGCCCCACAGGCCGGCATTCCCCCGGAATGCCAGCTTCCGGCTCTTTTCCAACCCCGTCTGGGCCATGCTGTCGAGCATGAGGTCCATGGTCGCCCGGTCGCCGCCGTGCGTTGCAACCATGGCATCGATCTCGGCAATCGCACGCCTGGTTCGCTGCAGCGAGGCATCGCTGGCTCCCGCCCGCTCGGTTGCTTCGAGCACCAGGTCGAGGCCCGCACCGCCGGGCAACAACGGCAAGGCCTCGAGCGCCTCTTCGGTCTGGAGCACACGCGAGATCTTCCACGTCAGGTTCTTGTTGAGCCCGAGCAGCCTTGACACGTTCTGCGGCCGGTCCGGATCGGCCCCGACCTGGGCATAGAGGTCGAGCAGCGCCCCACGCAGGTCGCGGACCGCATCGCGGCAGTGATCTTCAAACGTCGTGCCTTGTTCGGTCGTGTCCACGCGCTAACAGGTGATAAACACGCTGTCCCCCCGAGCCCCGTGTGCTTTCAGCGTGCCCATGTTACCCGTCGGTGGCCTCCGTTGCGATATGTCCTGAAAGTTTCCTCAAGTAAAACTTCAGCTATCGCTGTGATGGCGTTACACTGGTGTGCGTCCTCCAGCGTGAGGGCGGCCCTGAGCGATTCACCACCCCGGCAACGAGCCAGCCCGTGGCACCATCACGGTGCCAAAGAGAGAGAAACATGCAGCACCAAGCGCCCCTCGTCTTCGCAGCCACGCTCTCGATGTGCACGCTCGCGGCTGGCCAGGAGTTCTTCACGATCCCAGTCGGCCAGGGGCTGGCGGACGACGTCAGCAACACCGGCGTCGTCAGCGGTTCCAGCGGCTTTGGCGACCAGTACTGGACGTGGACCGCCGACACCGGAGCCATGCAGATCGGCGGCGTCTCCCCCGGCAGCGGCGTCGGTGGGCAAGGCAAGATCTCCAGCGATGGACTGTTCATCAGCGGCACCACGTTCAACGCAGCCGAGGGCTGGCATGAGATGTCGCGCTACGACGTCGCCGCCGGCACCTGGACCGGCTTCGGACCCATCCCGGTCATCGGCACGCAGATCGACGCGGAGGTCTCCAGCGGCTGGGGCATGTCGGGCGACGGCCGCCACGTCGTTGGTCTCGGCTGGACCGTACTGGGAACGGCCGACACCCACGCCATGCAATGGACCGAAGGCGTCGGCATTACCGATCTGGGCACCGCGATCGAAGGCCGCTCGGCGCGCGCCAACGCGGTCAACGCCGACGGCACCGTCGTGGCCGGCTGGCAGGACGGCGCGACCGGCTTCCGCCAGGCCGCCGCCTGGGTCGACGGCGTGCAGGAGCTCATCTTCGACGACGCGGGCCAGCCCGTCTCCGAGGCGTTCGACGTCTCCGACGACGGCGTGTGGGTAACCGGCTTCGCCGTCGGCGGCCCCTTCGGCGCGGTCGACACTTGGCGGTACAACACCGCCACCGACGAGTTCGAGACCATCCCGAACCTTGCCGTCGGTGGCGAGAGCCGCATGGGCGCCGCCGCCACCAACGAAGACGGCAGCCTCATCGGCGGTGGCACCTGGGGCTTTGGTCCGGCGACCTTCGGCCGGGGCTTCATCTGGCAGGAAGGCACGGGCACGTCGACCGTCGCCGACTTCCTCGACGCCAACGGCGTCGACTACCCCGCTGGCTACACGTTCTCGTTCGTCAGCGCCATCTCGGCCGACGGCAACTGGCTCGCCGGCTGGGGCTATCCGGACACGCTGGGCAACACGCAGACCTGGGTGGTCCGCCTCGGCCCATCGTGCCGGGCAGACCTCGACGGCGACGGCGAGCTCACGCTCTTCGACTTCCTCGCATTCCAGAACCTCTTCGACGCCGGCGACCCCGCCGCCGACTTCGACGGCGATGGTGACTTGACCCTCTTCGACTTCCTCGCCTTCCAGAACGCATTCGACGCCGGCTGCGAGTAACCCCAACCGTGAATCACGAGGCAACGTCATGAAGATCCTCTGCACGCTCGCGCTGCTCGCTTGCGCGGCCGCGGCCGCTCGGGCGGACACCATTCGCATCACCATCGCGGGCCAGGTCGTGTCCAACCGCATCTCTGATGGCCCGCTCGCCGCCGTGTCGCCCGGCGACCAGACGACCGTGAGCTTCAGGATCGATTCGGACGACTTCTTCGATGCCATACCGGGCGACCTGAGGAACTACACCGTCGAGAACGACTCGTTCGAAGTCGACTTCACGAGCGTCGCCACCACGGTCATCTCCGGCACCGAGGCGTACTTCACGCTGGTCGACGGCTTTCCGGTCTCGGACGGCTTCTTCCTGTCCACCTCGCGATTCTCCCCCGGCGGCGTGCCGCTGGAGGCCACACCCTTCCAACTCGGGTTCGAGCTGGGCTACGAAGGCACGACCCTCGATTCGCTGGACATCCTCGACGCGTTCGGCGTGTACGAATTCGGCGGCCTGACCCGCTTTAACTTCAACGTCTGGCAGATCTTCCCCGACAACGTCGTCATGTCGATCGACTTCGAGTCCATGGAAATCGCCGGCGATGCCTGCACGGCCGACTTCGACGGCGATGGCGAGCTCACGCTCTTCGACTTCCTGGCCTTTCAGAATGCCTTCGACGCCGGCGACCCCGCCGCCGACTTCGACGGCGATGGTGACTTGACCCTCTTCGACTTCCTTGCCTTCCAGAACGCGTTCGACGCCGGTTGCGAGTAATCACGCCCAGAAACTCTCCCTCCGCTAGCGCTCCTGCGCTGGTACGCCGACCCCGCCACAGCCCCACTCGTCGGCGGGGTCGGTTTTGTCTTCGAGCCCCCGTACGCTCTGCGCTGACCTCGGAGCGACGAACAGCATGACACAAGAACTCGATCAGACCCCCGCCCCGCCGGCAGCCCTGCTCGTCGTGGGCAACACCCGCGTACGCACCGCTTCCTACGCCGACGGATCGGTGCACCACTCCGCCTCGCACGCCGCGACCGACGCCGAAGCAATCGCCGAGGCGCTTGCACCGTTCCTCGACGACCACCACGGTGCGCCGCTGCTGATCGCCAGCGTCAACCAGCCCGCCGCCCGGGCCGCCGCCGCCGCCCTCGAAGGCCGCGTCGAGCAGGTCGCCTACGCAGGCATCGACCTCGCGATCCCGATGCACACCTCGGTCGCCCAGCCCCAACGCGTCGGGATCGATCGCCTGCTGTGCTGCCTGGCCGCGTTCCGCATGGCCGAACAGGCCTGCATCGTCATCGACGCGGGCACCGCCATCACGGTCGACTTCGTCGACGGCGAGGGCGCTCACCACGGCGGCGCGATCGCACCGGGCGTGGGCGCCATGCTCGCGAGCCTCACGTCGGCGGCCCCCGCCCTGCCCTCGCTTTCTGCCGCCCAGGCGCTCTCGATGGTCCAGCCCGAGAAAGAGCCCTGGGGCCAGGACACCGAGCCCGCCATGGCGCTCGGCGTGCGCGCGGCGGCGGTCGGCCTCGTGCACGGACTCGTCGATCGATTCGCGCTGGCCTACGGCGGCTATCCGCGCGTCATCGCGACCGGGGGCGATGCGCTGCCGCTCTTCGAGAACGACGAGATCGTCGAGCACGTCGTGCCCGACCTACAGCTCGCCGGGCTCGCGCGCGCATACGAGGCGCTCGTCAACGCAGACGATGAGGACGACTGACTTTCACCCTCGCGGCCGCTGCTCCCAGCTCCACCGCAGCGACTCGTCCAGCGGCTCGATACGCATCGAAGCCCGCAATCGCTCGAACAGCGTTGCCATGGCGCGCTGCTGCGCGTCCAATCCGAGCCGATCAAGAAGCTCGCCTCGCACGGCTGCTCGAGATCGGCCCACGCCCGGACGCTCGTTCGAGACGTACGCCACGGCGAAGCCCTCGTCGAGCGCAACGACCGGCGTCAACGAGCCCGGCGGCGTCCCGAAGACCGCATCGCGGAACGCGTCGGGGTACGTCACGTCGAAGCGGCCGACCGGGTCGAGCAGTCCGCCCCGCGCCGACGACACGTCGCTGCTGTACTCGGCCGCGAGCACCATGAAGCGTGCCTCGCCCGAAGCCCGGGACTCCGCCAGAGCCGCGGCAACGTCGGCCCGCAGCCGAGCAACCTCACGCTCGCTGGCCATGACCAGCACGCGGACCTCGCGGCGATCGCCATAGAGCACCTCGTACAACCGCTCGACGTCGGCCTCGGTCGGCTCGCGAACGTCTTCGCTCGTGAGCTTCCGCGCGAGCGCATTGCGCCGCAGGAGGGCATCGAACCACGTTGGCCCCCACCCCCGCCGCGCCCTCGCTTCGGCGACGACGCGCCCCCGCTGCTGACGATCGGTCAGCCCGACGCCCGCCAGTGCCTGCTCGACGATTGCCCGCTCGGCCCGCAGGTCGTCCTCATCGACCGTCACGCCCTGCCGACGTGCCTCCCGTGCAACGGCCCGGTCGAGCGCGATCGCCTCGAGGCTTGCCGCCCCGGCACGCTCGGCAAGCAACGGCCAGAGGTCGTCGCGCGTCGCGAGCGTGCCGTCGAGCAGCGCCGCCCGCGGCGACGCCTCCGATCGCGCCGCGGGCCTGTCGAGATCTCGCTCAGGCGTCGCGGACGAGCATCCATATCCAAACAAAATTAGAGCAAATGCTGCAGAATGGCCGAATCCGGCGGATGCTGACGAAAAAAGGGAACCGCTTCGCGGGAAAATGACTTGTGGCATTCCGGAATGATCGGGTAGACTGCTAAGACGTCAAGGGCCGACCCGAATATGTGCGATGGCTTCGATCGGCCATCCACCGGGTCGTAGGGGGTTCTTGCACCGAGCCTCGTGGCTCAATCGAGGCCCGTTGATCGGCGGGCGGATCCAGGAAGGATGGACGACATGCTGCCGACCTCAAGGCTGCGCCGGCTCGAGAATCGACCGGGCTTCACCCTCATCGAGCTGCTGGTGGTCATCGCGATCATCGCGCTCTTGATCAGCGTCCTGCTGCCCGCCTTGGGCGAGGCCCGCAAGTCGGCGCGCCTGGCCATCTGCATGGGCAACATGAAGCAGTTCGGCTTCGCCACCGGCACCTACGCCGCCGACTACGAAGACCGCCAGTGGGGCTTCACCTGGAACGACAGCGCCGACTGCGCCCAATCGGAGTACGGCGACCTCCGCGCCGCGGCCGATCCGATGCAGGCAGCCGCCAACCAGGCCATCGACATCCTCCGCCGCCGCGCGACCCGCGACGATATGCCCCGGGTGACGAGCTGGATCCCGTACGTCTACTACAGCCACCTGGTGGTCAACGACTACCTGGCCCAGAAGCTCCCCGAGAAGATGGTCGTCTCGCCCGCCGACCGCGACCGCATCAACTGGCAGGAAGATCCGCCAAACTTCTTCGACCAGAACTACTGGTTCCCGCGTCAGCCCTCGGCGTCGGCGCGGAACAAGCGCTGGCCCTACAGCTCGAGCTACCAGCTCGTGCCCGCCGCGTACGACAGGACGGCGGTCCCGACCGATCGCGTTCGCCAGGGAAGCGCGCACTTCTCGTACGGCAGCACCCGCGGCACCAAGCTGGGCGACGTCCGCCTGACCTCGGTCGACAGCCCCGCCCAGAAGGCGCAGATGCACGACGCCGAGGGACGCCACTTCGGCAAGGAAGCCATCTGGACCGGCTACGACCAGTGTCGCCAGCCCGTGCTCGCGTTTGACGGCTCGTGCATCGTCCGCCTGAGCCAGGACTACAACCTCGGCTGGGTCCCCACCGCTCCGACCAGCGCCGCGTTCACACGCATCAGCTACCAGCCCCGCGGCTGGGAGGCCCCGACGTTTACCGGCGCCTCGTCCGACATCACGCCCGGCAAGCTCCGCTGGACTCGCGGCGGCGTGAAGGGCGTCGACTTCGGCGGCACCGAGATCGACACCGGCCAGCTCTGAGAGCCAGCGCGTTCCGACGCGCCGTCTCGTGAAGCCTGATGCAAAGCCCGCACGTTGTGCGGGCTTTGTTCATTATCCATCCAGAATTTGCTGGAATGGCGGCGCCGTTTCTGGTAGTCTGACAAAGTCGGGCTTTCCCCCCGATACGGTGCCCTTCTGCGCGGACCTGTGACAACCGCGTCGATTCGCCGTCCTCAACACCCTCTGGGGAGTACGCACCATGGTCCAGAACCTGCTCAAGAACGCAAGGACTCGTTCGCCGAGTTCGGGTCGCCACGGCTTCACGCTCATCGAGTTGCTGGTGGTCATTGCCATCATCGCGCTGCTCATCAGCGTCCTGTTGCCCGCCCTGGGCGAGGCCCGCAAGACGGCGCGCCTGGCAATCGACCTTGGAAACCTCAAGCAGTTCGGCTTCGCCATGGGCACCTACTCGGCCGACTACCAGGATCGCATCTACGCGTTCACCTGGAACGACGAGCGCGACGCCGCCCAGTCCGAGTACGCCGACCTGCGTGGTCCGGGGACCCCCATCGCCAAGTCTGCCGATCAGGCCGTGGACATCCTGCGCCGCCGGACTGGTCGCGGCACGGACATACCGAAGATCAGCCCCGGGTGGATTCCCAACGTGCTGTACACGCACCTCGTGGTGAACGACTACCTCGCCCAGAAGCTGCCAGAGCGCATGGTCGTGTCACCGATGGATCGCTATCGCCTGCAATGGCAGGAGGATCCGGCAAACCTGTTCGACCAGAACTACTGGTTCCCGTTCCAGGAAGCCGCATCTCCGCGCAACAAGCGTTGGCCCTACAGCTCGAGCTATCAGGTCGTTCCCGCGTCCTATGACGCATCGCAGGCAGGGAGCCGAATCTACCAGAATCCCAGCAGCCATCGTTCGTACTTCATCCCCGGCGGCGCCAAGATCGGCGAGTTGAAGATCACCGCGGTCGATAGTCCCGCTCAGAAGGTCTTCATGAACGACAGCAACGACCGCTACAGCAAGCAGGAGCTCTTCTACGCGTTCCCCGACGCGAAGACGACCATCTTGATGTTCGACCTGTCGGCCAGCGTCCGGGTGACCGACGACGCCAACCTCGGTTGGGATCCGCGTACGCCGCGGTCGCCGCGAGCGATGCGGTTCGTGTTCGATGCGAGCTCCTCGGCATGGGAGCCCCAGGCACGCAGCCCGTCGCCGGTCGACGGCTACTACCGCTGGACCCGCGGCGGCCTCAAGGGCGTCGACTACGGCGGCACCGAGATCGATACCGGCCAGCTGTGAACGGATAGCCCTGGCGGCCGTCTCAGTCTCGTCAACGGTGGCAAGAAGCCGACATCAAGTCCGTCCGGCCGGTGATTTTCTCTGGAATCGCCGGTCGTTTTCGGTTAGTGTAGTTAAGATCGTGCGAAAACCCGTCATCTGTTCGGTATTCTTCCGGATGAACGACGGGGCCATTCGGGAAAGTCCGAGGATACAAAGGGGACCAACATGAAGAAAGCGATCGCCTCTGCCAAGGCCCGCCTTCGCCACGGGACGCATCCGGGGACGCGTGGCTTCACGCTCATCGAGTTGCTGGTGGTCATCGCCATCATCGCGCTGCTCATCAGCGTCCTGCTGCCCGCCCTGGGCGAGGCCCGCAAGACGGCGCGCCTGGCCATCGACCTTGGCAATCTCAAGCAGTTTGGCTTCGCCATGGGCACCTACTCGGCCGACTACGAAGACCGCATCTTCGCGTTCACCTGGAACGACCAGCGCGACGCGGCCCAGTCCGAGTATTCCGACCTCCGCGGGGCCGGTAGCCCGATCGCCAAGTCTGCCGACCAGGCCGTCGACATCCTGCGTCGCCGCACGGGTCGTGGCACCGACATCCCAAAGATCAGCCCCGGGTGGATTCCCAACGTGCTGTACACGCACCTCGTGGTGAACGACTACCTCGCGCAGAAGCTGCCCGAGAAGATGGTGGTTTCGCCCATGGATCGCTACCGCCTCCAGTGGCAGGAAGATCCGGAGAACCTGTTCGACCAGAACTACTGGTTCCCGTTCCAGGAGCCGGCCTCGGCCCGCAACAAGCGCTGGCCATATAGCTCCAGTTACCAGGTCGTGCCCGCGTCCTACGACGCATCGCAGGTCGGTAGCCGCATCTCGCAGGCCACGCACCGCTCGTACTTCGTGCCCCCGGCTGTCAAGCTGGGCGACCTGCGCATCACGGCCGTCGACGCACCCGCGTCGAAAGTCTTCATGCACGACAACGTCGACCGCTACTCGAAGACCGAGCTGTACCACGCGTTCCCTGACGCCAAGTCCACCATCCTGATGTTCGACCTGTCGGCCAGCGTCCGCGTGACCGACGACTGCAACGACGGATGGCAGCCGAACAGTCCGACGTCTGCGTCGCCGACACGCTACCAGTTCGTCGGCGGATCGGCCTGGGAGCCACAGGCCCGCGCCGACTCCATCGTCACCGGCTACTACCGGTGGACGCGTGGCGGCCTCAAGGGCGTCGACTTCAACGGCACCGAGATCGACACCGGTCAGCCCGATTAACAGGGTTTCCGCAGTCGCAATTCGGGGAAATACGACGGCCGGGGTGGGAACACTCCGGCCGGCCTGCCTATTAAGATCGCTTGAAGGAATTTCTACGACCGCGGGCCGGGTCCCGGGGATCCGGAACCGAATTGCACGCGTAGAGGTCCGTCCGGAGCCTACCGAGGCCCCATCAAGCGGTCTCGGCCCCATCCGTTCGGAATTCGGCCGGAACGAGAATCGACCCGAGCATCGCTCGGCACGGTATCCAAGGAGCCCCCGTCGTGGGCGGCAGTGGAGGACACACGAAACATGATCAATCTCGCTGAACGCATCCGCCGCACGCGCGGCACCTCCAGCACCCGATCGGGCTTCACGCTCATCGAGCTGCTGGTGGTCATCGCCATCATCGCGCTGCTGATCAGCGTGCTGCTGCCTGCCCTGGGTGAGGCCCGCAAGACCGCGCGCCTGGCCATCGACCTGGGCAACCTCAAGCAGTTTGGTTTCGCGCTGGGCACCTACTCGGCCGACTACCAGGACCGCATCTACGCGTTCACCTGGAACGACGAGGATGACATCCGCCGGGGCCAGCAGTCCGATGGTGGCGGGTTGAGCGGCACGGGCATCGCCGCCTCGGCCGCCCAGGCGACCGACATCATCCGCTTCCGGGCCAACCGTCCGGACTTCAACCAGCCGGGGAGCTGGATCCCCAACGTCCTCTACACCCACTTGGTCGTGAACGACTACCTCGCGCAGAAGCTGCCCGAGAAGATGGTGGTCTCGCCCATGGACCGCTACCGCCTGCAGTGGCAGGAGGATCCCAAGAACCTGTTCGACCAGAACTACTGGTTCCCGTTCCAGGAGCCGGCCAGCAACCCCAACATTCGTTGGCCCTACAGCTCGAGCTACCAGGTCGTGCCCGCTTCGTACGACGCATCGCAGGTGGGGAGCCGCATCACGCAGAACCCCAGCAGCCACCGGTCCTACCAGATCCCCGGCGGCGCGAAGATCGGCGAGAAGAAGATCACCTCGGTCGACAGCCCGGCCCAGAAGGTCTTCATGCACGACAGCAACGATCGCTACAGCAAGCAGGAACTCTTCTACGCGTTCCCTGACGCCAAGGTCACCATGATCATGTTCGACCTGTCGGCCAGCGTCCGCGTGACCGACGACGCCAACGTGGGTTGGCAGCCCAACAGCCCGACCCAGGATCGCCCGACGCGCTTCGTCTTCGATCCGTCCGGCTCGGCTTGGGAGCCCCAGGCTCGCGGCCCGTCGCCGGTCGACGGCTACTACCGCTGGACCCGCGGCGGCCTCAAGGGCGTTGACTACGGTGGCACCGAGATCGACACCGGCCAGCTTCGCTAAGCCGACGCTCAACTACGTCTGATCCCAAGCGGCCCGCCCATTCGGCGGGCCGTTTTCGTTGGTGACGCGCTAGCATTGAAGCAGTGTCCCGGGTCGATCGGACGGCCCTGTATGTGCCCAGCATCTGCCCTGCATCCAGGAGGTCTGCCCGGTGCGAGTGTTGATTGCCGACAAGTTCGAGGAATCCGGCGTTGAGGCCCTGCGGTCCGCCGGACACGACGTGGTGGTCGAGCCTGGGCTCGGCCCAGACTCGCTTCCCGGGGCACTCTCAACCCACCGCCCCGAGATCCTGATCGTCCGCTCGACGAAGGTGCCAGCCGGCGTCATCGAAGGCCAGGATTCACTCAAGGGCATCATCCGCGCCGGGGCCGGGCACGACAATATTGACTCGGCCGCCGCGAGCGCGAAGGGCGTTGCGGTGTGCAACTGCCCCGGCATGAATGCCGTGGCCGTCGCCGAATTGGCGATGGGCCACATCATCAACTGCGACCGCCGCCTGCCGGCCCAGGACGCCGAGCTTCGCACCGGCCACTGGAACAAAAAGGAATACGCCAAGGCCCGCGGCCTGAAGGGCCAATCGCTGCTGCTGGTGGGCATGGGCGCCATCGGCCGGGAAGTCGCCACCCGGGCCAATGCCTTTGGCATGGACGTCGTCGGCTGGTCGCGGAGCCTCACGCCCGAGCGGGCCGAGCACATGGGCGTTCGCTTCGGCGGCAACAGCCAGGACGATCTGCATGCGCTTCTCGGCAGTGCCGACGTCGTCAGCCTGCACGTCGCCGCGACACCTGAGACCAAGGGCATGTGCGACGCAGATTTCTTCCGGGCCATGAAGGACGGCGCCTCGTTCATCAACACGGCGCGCGGGACCCTCGTCGACGAAGACGCGCTGCTTGCCGCCGTGCAGGACAAGAGCCTGCGCGTCGGGACCGACGTGTACCAGAACCAGCCCGGCACGCCCGACGAGGCGTTCAAGACGCCCATGGCGACCGATGGCGTCTTCTGCTCGCACCACTGCGGCGCCTCGACCGACCAGGCCCAGCAGGCCGTCGCCGACGAGACCGTCCGCATCGTGGCCGAGTACGAGAAGACCGGCTCGTTCATCAACGTGGTGAACCAGCTCCAGCCCGCCTGAGACCCACGAGAACGGCTACCACCAGACCCTGCTTCCAAGACAGCTCGCTCCAGGAGATCGACACGATGACGGCTTCGGCAACCCGCGGCACCCTGACCGATTCGGCCCAGACGCGTAGTACGTTCAACTTCTCGGCGGGTCCCGCTGCCCTGCCCGAGGCCGTGATCCGCCGCGTGCAGGAAGACATTTGGGACATCGACGGCACGGGCATCGGCATCATGGAGCACAGCCACCGCGGACCGGTCGTCGACGGCGTGTGGGAGCGGACCGAGGCCGCCTGCCGCAAGCTCGCCAACATTCCCGATGACTACGCCGTGCTCTACGTCCAGGGCGGCGCGTCGACGCAATTCTCGATGGTGCCGTCCAACTACCTGCCCGAGGGCGGGACAGCCGACTACATCAACACCGGCGTCTGGTCGAAAAAGGCCATCAAGGAAGCCAAGCTGTACGGCAAGCCCCACGTGGCAGCGAGCAGCGAAGACTCCAACTTCGACCACATCCCCACCGACGTCACGTGCTCGGACAAGCCCGCTTACCTGCACTTCACGAGCAACAACACCATCTTCGGCACCGAGTTCAGCGCCGAGCCGACTTGCCCGGACGGCTCGTTCCTGGTGTGCGACGCCTCGAGCGACATCTTCAGCCGGCCGATCGATGTCACCAAGTACGGGCTGATCTACGCCGGCGCCCAGAAGAACCTCGGCCCCTCGGGCGTCACGCTGCTCATCATTCGCAAGGACATCGCCGAACGCTGCGAGCGCGAGCTTCCGAGCATGGGCATGTACAAGACGCACTTCGAGAACGACAGCCGATTCAACACGCCCCCGGTCTTCGGCGTGTACGTGATGGGCGTCGTGTTCGATTGGATCCTCGAGAACGGCGGCCTCGACGGCATGGGCGTACGCAACGCGGCGAAGGCCAGCGCGATCTATGACGTGCTCGACGAGGGCTTCTACAAGCCCCACGCCAAGACCGGCAGCCGCTCGATGATGAACATCACCTTCAACTGCCCCAGCGACGAGCTCAACGCCAGGTTCCTCGAAGAGGCCCAGTCGCACAGCTTCGACGGGCTCAAGGGCCATCGCTCGGTCGGCGGCATCCGTGCGAGCATCTACAACGCGTTCCCGCCCGCGGGCTGCCAGGCATTGGCCCAGTTCATGCGAGACTTCGCCCAGCGCAACGGCTGAACCGGCTACCCCAGCCGGGTCAAGGCCGCCGCGACGACCTCCTCCGTCTCGATCGCCTGCATCATGCGCGCGTTCGCCGGTGACTTGTGCGCGCTCGCATGACCCGGGGACTCGTGCTGGATGACGTCGCTCGAACGCTGGTACGGACCGACGAGCCTCGTCAGCGTCGGGCCAAAGAGGGCCACCAGAGGCCTGTCGAACCCGACCGCCATGTGCAGGGCGGCCGAATCGTTGGCGACGACCAGGGCGGCCTGCTGCACGATGGCCATCAACTCGGCGATGCCCGTCCGCGCGACGAGATCGATGACCCGCGGATGGTCATGGCTCAGCGCGCACGTCCGCTCGCACTGCGTCCGCTCGCCCGGCCCGCCGACGACAGCGATGCTCGCCTCGGTGCGGTCGAGCACCGCGAGCGCCAGCTGCGCAAACCGCTCGTCGGGCCACTGCTTGGCCGGCCATCGGCTCGTTGGCGCGAGGACGACCAGCGGACGTTGGGCCGCTTCGCCGAGGAGCCGTTCGGCTGCTTGCATTGCGTGCGCGGGCGCGTAGAGGCGCATGTCCGGGGCGGCGATGGGCTCCGAAGCTCCGTACGTGTCGATCGCCGCCTGTGCCAGGCCGAGCATGCGATCGACGGCGTGGACGCCGCCCTCGCTCTCGACCCGGCGGGTGTAGGCAAGGTGCGCGAGTTCCCGGGCGTCGGCCGCGCCCACCCGCACCGGGGCGGCGGTCGCCAGCGTCATCAGGCCGCTGCGCATGAGGCCCTGGCAATCGACGACGAGGTCGTACTTCCGCCGGCGGAGACCATTGCCCCACCGCAGGGCTGCGATCAGGCGGTCGGGCCGCGCCAAGGGAGACAGGTCTCGCCGCGGAAAGGCAACCACCTCGCTCAAGGCCGGGTGGGCCTCGATGGCCGGCGCGAATGCGTCCTGGACCAGCCAGTCGATGGTCGCGTGCGGCCAGCGGGCCCGCAGCGCCGCCAGCACCGGCACGCTGCGGCACACGTCGCCCAGCGCACTGGGGCGGATGATCAGGATGCGCTCGGGCTCGCTGTTCGGGGGCCGCACGGCCCAGTGTATCGGCGGTGGGCCGTGCAAGGGCACTATGCTGGCGTATGAAGCGACTTGTGATGCTCGGCCTGGCGTGCCTCTCGGTGATCTCGCCCCTGGCGTGCGGCCAGGCCGACGACGGGCCGGGTGCGCCGCTCGCGGGCCTCATCGTGCATGCCGGCGAAGACCCGACCGTTGCCGATGCCGACGGCTTGGAAGAGGCATTGCGTGGCCTGCGTCGAGTTGGCTCATTGGATGACCCGGCCGCGATCGCCGCCATCACGCGGGTCATGCTCGAGGCCACGACGATTCCGGGTGCACGCGTCGCGCTGCTCGACGTGGCTGGCGATGCCGACGGCGCTTCGACGCTGCTCGTGGTCGCAAGCGTGCCCGGAAGCGAACTCGACGAGGAGGTCCACGGCGCGGGGATCACGATGACGCCGCAGGGCCAGGCCGGTATCGTGCGTAGCTGGCCTCAAGACGACCGCCGCTTTTTCGCGTACCAGAACGATCCGATGGCGCCCTTCGAGCCCGAGGCGTTCGCTCGAGGGCTGGCATCGCTCCAAGAGACCTTCGACGACCACCGCCCCACCACCACCGATGGCATCGAGCTCATGCTCGACCTCGAGAACCTCCGCCGCGCCTGGCCGCAGTCGCTGGCCGATGGCCCCGCCCGCCGGGTCGTCGCCGTCACTGGGCTCGCCAACGCGCGCAAGGTCCACGTCCACGTGCCCGAGAGCGGTCCGGTGCGGCTTGCATACTCGAGCCGGGCCCTGCCGCCCGATGAAGTCAGCGTTCGCAACGGTCCTGCGCCCGCAGCCGGATCGGCCGTCGGCGCCCGCTGGCCCTCGATGTTCGATGCCGGCCTGCGCACCTACGCCGTTGCACTGGGCGACGAGCCACGCCAGGCCTTCGGCCAGCAGTTCCAGCAGTGGATGGGCCAGCACGGCAACCGGCTCCGCGGCATCGTGCAAGCGGTCGAGATCGGCATGGACTGGTCGATCGAGGCAAGCGACGATGGCCTGCGAACGGAGTTCGTCATGCCCGTCCGCGAGGGCATCGAAGTTGCCCGCCTGGCCGAGGCCATGCGTGCCACGCTTGTGGGCTCGGGCTTCGAGGCCGGCGGTGCCGGTGGCACGCTCGCGCTGCCCGAACACGTCGCGGCTGCCCTCGGCGGCAGCACGCTAAGCATCGGCATCGACAGCCAGCGTGAGCCGGCCGTCGTCCAGATCGTCATCGAGTAGCGTCGCTCAAACCGTCAGCACGCGCATGACCTCGGAGATCGTGGTCTTGCCGGCCCGGGCCTTGGCGAATCCGTCCTGACTCATGCGGGCCAAGACGCCGTCCGCGAGCGCGTGCTTGGCGATGTCGCCTGCGCTCCGCCCGTGCATGATGTCGTCGCGGAGGCGGTCGCTGCTGCGGAGCAGCTCATAGATGCCGATGCGGCCGCGATAGCCGCTGTGCCTGCAGTCGCGGCAGCCCTCGCCACGGGTGAGCACGCCGTCTTCGTTGGGCTCGAAGCCCGGCGGCAGGTCGGTCGCGTCGGGCGTGTACGTCGCGGCGCAGCTCGGGCACACGCGGCGGACCAGCCGCTGGGCCAGCACGCCCTCGATGCTCGAGCTGACCAGGAACGGCTCAACGCCCATGTCGAGGAGTCGAGTCATGGCGCCGGGTGAGTCGTTCGTATGGAGCGTGCTGAACACCAGGTGGCCCGTCAGCGACGCCTGAATGGCCGTCTCGGCGGTTTCCTTATCGCGGATTTCGCCGATCATGACGACGTCGGGATCGTGCCGCAGGATGCTCCGCAGCCCTGCCGCGAAGGTCAGCCCGACCTGCGTGTTGACCTGGATCTGGTTGACCCCGCCCACGTGGTACTCGACGGGATCCTCGACGGTGATGGCCTTGATCTCGTCGCTCACGATGCGGTTGAGCGAGGCGTACAGCGTCGTCGACTTACCCGAGCCGGTGGGCCCCGTGACGAGCAGGATGCCGTAGGGCCGCTCGATGAGCGAGTTCCACTCTTCCTGGATCCAGCCCGGCATGCCCAGGTCGCCCAGTTCCATGAGCACGGCCGACTTGTTCAGGATGCGGAGCACGACGCCCTCGCCGAAGAGCATCGGGATGACGCTGACGCGTAGGTCGAACTCCTGCAGGGCCATCCGGCCGCTGTCGTCGGGCAGGCGCTGCTTGAGCGTGATGCGCCCGTCCTGGGGCTTGCGCTTCTCGGCGATGTTCATGTTGGACATGATCTTCAGCCGGCTGATGATGGCCGCCGAGAAGCGATTGATGGTCTCGGGCACGTTGGCCCGCTGCAGCACCCCATCGATGCGATACCGAACGATGAGCCGATTCTCGTAGGGCTCGATGTGTACGTCGGTCGCGCGCTCGCGGACGGCCTCGAGCAGGATGTCGTTGACCAGCTTGATGACGCTGGCTTCCTGGGCCTGCTCGATCTCGTCCTCGTCGCCGCCCTTGACCTCGACTTGAGCCCCAGCTTCTGCCGAGAGCGCATCGAGCGTGTCCGATCCCACGCCGTAATTCGCGCGAATGAACCGCTGCAGGCCGTCGTCGTCTGCAAGCACGAATTCGATGCTGTGGCCCGTGAGCAGGCGGAGCTCGTCGAGCACGCCCAGCTCGAAGGGATCGCTCGTCGCGACGGTCAGCGTGCCGTTCTCGCGGCGGATGGGGACGCAACGCTGCTTGTGTACGAGGCTGGCCGGCAGGGTTTGCAAGACCTTGGCCTCGACCACGATCGAGTCGAGGTCGACCACGTCCAGATGAAACTGATCGCCGATGGTCTGGAGCACCTGGTCGGAGTCGACCAGACCCATCCTTACCAGAACCCGATCAATGCGATCGCCAGAGGACCGCTGCTGAGCCAGCGCATGGTCCAACTGCTCCTGCGTGATCACGCCCCGGTCGAGTAGTACGGTGCCGATTCCCATGGGTACTAAGAGTGTATTGCACCCCTGCTCCGGCGTAACGGGCGTCGTTGGACGGGCCATGCATTTTCTGGTTATGGGGGTTGACACGGGCCGGGTAATATGTTACTCTTTAGTCACATATTGATCCCCTTAATCACCGATACACCAACGCCACGAACACGCCAGACGACGAGGAGCCCAGCCATGCCCGACGCACCATCCGCCGCACAGTCCTTCACGCACGTCCGCGACGGCCTCCGGAACCTGGAGTTCGCCCGAGGCCTCCTGCTCGAGATGGCCAAGGCCACGCCGGACGAGAAGTTCTACCAGGTGCCGGCCGATGGCGGCAATCACGCCGCCTGGAACCTCGGCCACATCGCGGTGACGGACGATCTCGTCCGGAGCTCGCTCGGCGGCGGCGAGGCCGTGCTGACGACCGACTGGCACGACATGTTCAAGGGCGGCAGCACCTGCAAGCCCGGCGCCGAAGGGCACCCCGGCCGAGAGGAACTGCTCGATGGCCTGGCCCGTTCGCGCGCAGCGGTGGTTGCCTGGTTCAGCGGGTTGAGCGAGAGCGAGCTGCTCGAGCCGCTCTCGGGCGGCATCGCACAGCTCGCCCAGGACCGCATCATGCTCATGGGTTCGCTCGCGTCGCACGAAGCGTTCCATGCCGGCCAGATGAGCGCCGCGCGCCGCGTGTTCGGCATGCCGCCGTTGTTCTGAGCCCCGAGGGATGCCAGGCATGGACGCGATCAGTGCACCCCCCGGCTCGATCGACGCGGACGGCGTCTGGAAGGCGCTCAGCGACCCCACGCGGCGGGCCATCCTGGACCTTCTGCGTGCCGGCCGCGCCACGACGGGAGACGTCGCCAGCGCGTTTCCGACGCTCAGCCGCTTCGCGGTCATGAAGCACCTGACGGTGCTCGAAGAGGCCGGGCTGGTCATCGCGCGGAAGGAGGGGCGAAGGAAATTCAACTACCTCAACGCGGTCCCCCTGCGCAGGGTGTACGAGCGTTGGGTCAGCAAGTACCAGGATCGATGGGCCGGTTCGCTCATCGGCCTGCAACAGCTCGCAGAGGGCGAGCAACAACCTACGGGGGAATCAAGAATGACCACGCAGACCATCAACATGTCGGCGACCGTCGTGCATACCGAGATCACCATCGACGCCCCGCCCGATCACGTCTACGACCTGTTCTTCGAGCGGCCCAACGACTGGTTCTACGAGAGCGAGGAGAGCCGCAAGACGCAGACGACCATCGCCGAGCGCCGGATCGGCGGGCACTTCTACCTCGAAACGAAACGCCCCGACGGCCCACCCGATGAGAACGTCATCGGCACGATCACGATGCTCAAGCCGGGCCGAAAGATCCGCATGCGGGGCGATTGCACGGTGCCGAACGCGTTCATCGCCAACATGACGATCGCCTTCGAGCCCGCCGGCAACGGCACACGCGTCAGCGTCGAGCACCGCATGGCCGGCGAGTACGACGAAGACCTGCCCGCCGGGTTCGAAGAAGGCTGGCAGGACGGCCTCCAGAAGCTCAAGGCACTCTGCGAGTCCTGAGTCCCGACCAGTCTGGAACAGACCAATCCAAACTCCCCAACACCCGACCCGGCCTCTGGCCCCGTCGGGTGTCTCCGTGTTTATGAGACGGTTATGGCAGGCTGGCTGTCGGCTTCTTGCTCCCGAAGGTCGCTCAGTGCGGCTGCAAGGGCACGCCGCTGTATCGCCGCAGTGAGCTCGACGGAAATCTCCGAGACCAGACTCCCAGAGAAATGGGATCAATCAGGGATGAGGAACTCGTGATGGGAAGGATGACACAAACCGTAGCGGTCGTCATTGGATTCGCCGTAGGCTTGACGGTGCTGGCGATGGGGCCGGCGGCGGAGAGGCAGGGACGGTCCATGGCCGAGAACGAAGAACACGCTCGATTGATCATCGACGGCGCGCGGCACGCGACCGAGTCGACCGATCGGCGGATCATCGAGGCCCGGACCGTACCGGCAACACCCGCCCAGTGCTGGCAGCGATGGACGACCGGCGACGGCGTCGGCGAGTTCATGAGCCCGAACAACTCCATCGAGCTACGCATCGGCGGGGACTACGAGATCCTGTTCGCCATGCAACTGCCCAGGGGTGAGCAAGGCTCGGAAGACTGCAAGGTCCTCAGCTACGTACCAGAGCGGATGCTGAGCTTCGAGTGGAACGCGCCGCCGATGTTCCCCGAGGTACGCCAGCAGCGCAGCCGCGTCGTGGTTTTCTTCGAACCGGTCGACGGCGGAACGCGCGTCGAGCTGGTCCACCTTGGCTTCGGCGAGGGCGAGCAGTGGGACCAGGTCTACGAGTACTTCACCAAGGCGTGGGCACGCGTCATGGACCGCTTCGCAGGCATCGCCGAGGCCTGAGCCTCAGGCAGCACACATGCGGCGGCGTGCGGCCGGCTTGAGCGCAATCGCCACCGCCGTCAGGTCGTCCTGCTGGTGCAGCGAGCCCGCCTGGCAATCGACGCGTTCGGCAAGCCTGCGGAATGCGGCGTCGGTATCGGCGTCGTCGCCCGAGCCTACCCAGGGCAGGTTGGCGAACTCAGTGAGATAGGCCTGCACGTCGAGCTTGCCGTTGGCCGAGCCCTTGCTCGCCTCGCCGGCATCGGGGAAGGCCGTCTCGAATCCGTCGCTGTACAGCAGCAGCGTCTCGCCGGCCTGCAGCGTGAAGGTGAGCTGCTCATAGGGCTCGCCCTCGAAGACGCCCAGCAGCGCGCCTCCGGAGTCGTACGCCCGACTCTCGTCGCCCCCGAGGACGAGCGCGGGCGGGTGGCCGGCGGTGCACAGCGTCACTTCGTGCGTGCGCAGGTCGAAGATGCCGCAGACCGCCGTCGCGAAGCGCGACCGACCGCGCTGCGTACGGACGAGGTCGGCGTTGAGCGCGGTCATCGCTTCGGCCGGGGTTCGCGTCGCGGCGCCGCTCCGCAGGCTCCGCGAGATCACCATCGTGAGCAACGCCGCGGGCACGCCGTGGCCCACCGCATCGGCCACGAAGAACCAGAGCCGGTCCTTGTCGATCCGCGTCACGTCGTAGATGTCGCCACTCACGTAGGTCGCCGGTCGAAACATCACGCCGAATTCGAGGCCTTCGGCCTCGGGCAACTCGGCAGGTAGCAACTCCTGCTGGATCGCCGCAGCGAGGTTGAGCTCCTCGTGCATGCGATCCATCTCCTGCCGTACGCCGCCCTGAGCCCCCGTCAGGATGCGCAGCTCGCGCTCCATCTCGATGATCGAGTCCTGCCGGCCGAGCAGGCCGCGCAGCGCGGTGGCGATGGCCTGTGGCGCCAGATCGCTGTCGGCGCCAAGCAGTCCGCCCCTGGTGATCTGGTCGCACATGTCTTGGGGCATGCCGGGCATGAGCACGAAGCCGTAGGCCGAGACGTCATGCAACAGGTGCGCGAACGCCACGATCGTCGGCTTGGGCGTGTCCTCGTCGAGTAGCACCAGTACGGCGGGCGCCTCACTCCGGCCCGACTCGCTCTGAACGATCACCGCATCGGCAAGCTCGCCCACGTCGACGAACTCGGCTTCGGGGCATTGGTCGCCCCATGCCGCGACGACAGACTCCCAGAGCCCGCGTACGCCCGGGCCTGAAGGGTCGGAATTCGCCACGATCACAGCCTGTGGAGCCAAGGCGCACCCTCCCGAGGCGCACCCGAGCATCGGCTCCGCCTCCGGGAGTGCTATCGGCTCAGCGGGCGACCTTCTGGAGGCGGGCAAAGTCCAGATCCACGGTGTCGCCGCGCTCCAGGCCGAGTTCTCGGAGCTTGCCAGCCCGGAACTCCAGTGCGAACTGGGCCGCCGCGTTGCTGGGATACCGCGTCAGACGACTCTCGTACGCCTGGCGGCTCTCGCCCTCGAGTTGGGGCTCCACGGGCATCTCGTGCGTCGCCACGACCGTGCCGAACTGGTCGAGGAAGGCGATGTCGATCGGCACCAAGCAGTCGCGCATCACGAACTCGAGCCGCCTCGGCCTGGGGAACACGAAGATCATGCCGCCATCGGGCTCGATCTGCTCGCGGCCGCCCAGGCCCTTGAGGCGCGTCGCGTCGGTCGCGGCGATCTCCAGGAAGAACGCCTGCCCGTTGATCTCGATGGTCTCGACGTCGTTCGAGACCGCCTCGTTGGGCACGCACGCGCTCGACAGCAACAGCACCAGCGCCAGCAGCGAGATCAGGATCGTCCGAGAAGCCATGCATCATCCTCCGGCGTGAAGCGGGCGGGCCCGCGGGGCATGGTATCGAGGTCGAACCGCTCGGCGAACTCGGCGAGATCCATGGGCTCCCGCGGCTGGTCCGGCAGGCTCCAGCACGCCAGCAACCCCAGGATGCGCTCGACCGGCACGCCCTCCGCCCGATAGGTCGCCAGCCGGCTGTCGCCGTGCCGCTTCGCGAGCCGGCGGCCATCGGGGCCCAGCACCAGCGGCAGGTGCGTGTACCGGGGCCTTGGCGCGAGCCCGAGCGCGTCGTAGAGCAGCGTCTGCCGACCCGCAGAGTCCAACAGGTCGCCTCCCCGGACCACCTGCGTCACGCCCTGGCGGGCATCGTCGACGACCACCGCGAGCTGGTACGCGGGCATGCCCCGCTTGGTCCAGATCACGAAGTCGCCCGCCTCGGCCGCCGGATTGGTCGTCGACGGGCCGAGAAACGCGTCGTCGACCTCGACCGCACCGTCGGGCGTCGCGAACCGCCAGTTCGTCTCTCGGTCGGCAAACTCGGCGGGGACCAGCGGCCGCGGGCGAGCGACGGCGGCCGGAGCGCCATCGCCGGCGTGGGGCGCCGAGGCCGCATCGGCGATCTCGGTCCTCGTGAGCTCGCACGGGTACGCCAGGGCATGGGCGGCCAGCGTGCGCATGGCCTCGGCGTGGAGCCCGAGGTCCTCGCTCTGGATCGTCGGGCCCTCGTCCCAGTCGAGGCCCAGCCAGGCGAGCGTGTCGAGCGTCTGATCGATCGAGCCCGGCTTGACGCGTGGGCCGTCGAGATCCTCGATCCGCATCACGATGCCCCACCCGTGCCGGCGCGCGAGGATCCAGTTGACCACGAACGTGCGCGCGTTGCCCAGGTGCAGGGCGCCCGTGGGCGAGGGGGCCAGGCGGGTCTTCTGGGACGCTTGGGTCGGCATCACGCCTGCATTTGTAGGGAAGGCGTTGGGGCCGGGTTGGTCGGCCCGGCCCGGGCGCTACCGTTGAGGCCCGGCGGGCGGCACGCGGAGGAGTCGCGGGCCCCCGGAGTCCGGCTGGATGGAGTGTGGCACGATGGAGAAGCTCTCCGAAGCCGAGGTGAAGGATCGCCTCACGCATCACCCCGAGTGGACCGAAGTCGGCGGCGAGATCCAGCGGACCTACGAGTTCGCGGACTTCAAGGCCTCGATGCGGTTCGTTAACGAGGTGGCCGAGGAGGCCGAGCGCGTGCAGCACCACCCCGATGTGCTGATCCGCTACTCGAAGGTCACGCTGACGGTGTCGACCCACGACGCCGGCGGCATCACGGTCAAGGACTTCGACCTGGCCGGCTTTTCCGACCAGGCCGCCGAAGGCATCGTGGGCGCGACGGCCTGACCAACGGCCTGAGCATCCGTAGTCGAGCTAGTGCGGCACTTCCTTGACCGCGTTGCGATTCCAGGCCGGCACGCGGACGACGATCGGGCCGCTGCCCTCGACCTCGCACTGGCAGCTCAGCCGGCTGTTCATCTGCAGGCCGGGGGCTTCCTCGACGCGGTCTTCCTCGGCCTCGGTCGCCTCGGCGACGTCGCCCATGCCCTGCTCGACGTAGACGTGGCAGGTGGAACAGGCGCACACGCCCCCGCAGGCGTGCTCGATGTTGATGCCGTTGTCGACGGCGACCTCGAGCAGGTGCTCGCCCTTGGCCGCCAAGACCTCCCACTCGGCGCGATCCGAGCCGGTCAGCGATTCGGGGTCTTCGAGGATGAACTTGACGGGAACCTCCTTGGGCCCGTGGTCATGATCGCTGTGGCGTAAGTGCATGGCACAGCATAGGGCCCGAAATTGAGGCTTGGACTCAATCCAAAGAGGGTGCTACGGGTTGCCCGCATCCATTGCGTCAGTTGCCCGAGAGTACCTCGAATCGATCGCACTCGGCCTCGCTCGGCTCCCTGTCCCGCCGCGCCATTGCGGCCCGGGCGACCTCCAGGAACTTCTCGGCCCGGTAGGCCTTCTCGCCGGCGTCGGTCACCCAACGCATCGGGCCGACGCGCCCGATGATGGGCTTGCTGGCGGCCCACATCGTGCCCGTTCCCACGATGGCGCCGGTCATGATGCGCGTGCCGATGGCGGTCTTGACGTGGTCGCCCAGCACGCAGCCCATGAACGTCTCGCCCGTGCGCTGGCGGTCCATCACGACCGGGCCGTAGGTGTTCAGCAGGTTACTGTTGGTGGTGCCCGCGCCCAGGTTGCACCACGAGCCGACGTACGAATCGCCCAGGAAGCCCTCGTGGGCCTTGTTGGCGTAGCCTTGGAAGATCACGCCGGTGATCTCGCCGCCGACCTTGCACATCGGACCGATGGCCGTGTTTGGTCGGATCGTCGCGTGCTCGATGACCGTCGAGCCCGGGCCGACGTAGGCCGGTCCGATGATCACGGCGTGGTGGCCCACGCGCGCGTGCTCGTCGATCACGATTGCGCCGTCGCTGGCGTCGAGCACGGCACTCTCGGCGACCCTGGCGCCCTCGCGCACGACGACGCCCTTGGCCGGCGCCATCGCTGCGAGGTCGTACGCGATGCACGCGTCTCGATGGGTCCGCACGTGCCAGCAGCGCTCGAGCACCTCGGCGTCGCGCTCCTTGGTGTCGTACGACTCGGGATCGAGCCAGTCGGCCCCGGCATCAGCGATCCGGGCAGCGAGCAGGGTGTCGCCCTGGATGAGCGCCTGCCCGGGCTCGAGCGCGGCGATCGCCTCCAACTCGCGCGCCGCCAGCGGCCATCGACCGTTGACGATCACGGCTTCCTCGGGTGCCGATTCGTTCACCTTCAAGCGCGGGTGGGACTCTCGGGCGAGGGCCTCCATCGCGTCGGGCACGATGACGCCGCTGGGCTGCATGCCCGCGTCGGCCCAGCGCTGCATCGCGGTCCAGGCGCCGGTGCGGACGTCGAAGGCCGGTCGAAGGTCGGTCAGCGGGGCAAGCTCGCCCCGGCCGTCGTCGAAGAGGATGAGCTTCACGCCGTGGCTCCCCGTAAGAATGCCGAAGAAGGACCGCGGAAGGCTATGACCGGCGCTGCCAAGGCCTCGGACCGTTGCCGGCAAAACCGAGCAGGGGCGCGATCGCGATGAGCAACAGGCCCAGCGGCAAAGCGAGCACCGCCGTGTAGCCAGCCGAGCCGAGACGGACCAGCAGCTCGCTGCCCGGCTGGAAGGCGAGGGGGGCTCCTGTGAGCTTCTGGATCGTCAGCAGGACGACGACGACGAGCTGCGCTGCGATCACGCCGAAGAGCGTGAGCACCGAGAGCGTTGCGAGATGGTGTCGCACGAGCTTGCCGCGGAGCGTCAGGATGACCTGGGCCATGAGCACGGCCCCGAGGGCATACGGACCGACGAGCGGCTGGGCGGCGCCGGCGAGCATGGGCCAGCCGCCGGTGAGGTCGAGCGTGAGCCCGAGCACGAGGCAGGCCCAGACGGCGTGCATGGGCGGCGCACTGAGCGCGATGTATGCCCCGAGCGCGAGCAGGAAGCTGGGCTGCACCGGGCCGATCGCCAGCGCGTCTCGCAATCCTCGCTCGAGGCCGAGCAGCAGGTAGGCGACGATGGCGAACACCGGCCAATTCACGGTGCGCCTCCTTCATCGGAGCCCGACGCGTCCTCCGTGTCCGGATCGATCGGCACACGCAGGACGACCTCGCTGACACGCTGCAGCGGCACGGTGGGCGCGACGGTGATGATGGTCCGCGTTGGCTCGTCGGGCGCGGGCGACACCTCGACCACCTCACCGACGATCAACATCTGCGCACTCCGCGGCCACGTCTCGTCGCGCAGGCGAACGGTCATGCCAACGGTGATCTCGACGGGCGCGCGGCGGGTCTCGTCGAACACCCAAGTTGCTGGGCCCTCGAGCCGCCCCCCACCGGCGGGCTCGAGGCGGCACTGGATGCCGCTCTCCAGTTCATCGCCGGTCATGACCAGTGCCATCAGGCCGCCGGCCGCCTTGTCGGTGATCGGGCGAACGACGCACCACGCCCCGGTCACGCGCTCGACCCGACCGAGCAGTTGGAGGCCCTCGACGACGGCGACCGAATTCTCGACCACGCCGCGGCCCGTGCCGGCGCGCACCTGCAGGGCCTTGCTCGACGCCTCGCTGAAGCGACCGATGACCGGGGCGGCGACCTGCTGCACGCCCAGCTCGGGCGTCAATTCGGCACCCCGCTGCAGCTCGAACACCAGCCGCTCGAGCTCTCGCACCTTGAGATCCAGGTCGAGCGAGCGCTGGCGGGCGACCTCGAGCTCTTGCAGGTACTGCTCGGCCAAGGCCGGGTCGGCGGACCGGCGGAAGGGACGCGTCAGCGGGTCGGACACCCAGCGGACGGCGTTGCTGACCGGCGCCGAGACGGTGACGGCAACGTCGGCGAAGCCCGTCGTCCAGCGTGTAAAGCGCATCGGCACGATCGCCATCACGAACAGCAGCACCAGGCTGATTCGCAGCAGCGTCCTGGCACTGGGTCGTCTGGAGAGTGGTCCGGCCATGGCGCCCCGGGAGAGTCGGGCAGGCGGTGGCCCGCTTACACGTCGATGTCGTTCTCGAGGGTGGCCTTCCACTCCTCGATGTGCTCGAGGTAGATCGCCGTGCCGCGCGCGACGCACGTCAGCGGATCGTCGGCCAGCTTGCACTCGAGGCCGGTTGCCTTGCGGAGCACCTCGGGCAGCCCTCTCAAGAGTGCCCCGCCGCCGGCGAGCATGATGCCGTTCTCGACCAGGTCGGCGGCCAGCTCGGGCTCGACCTTCTCGAGCGTCCGCGTCACGGTCTCGATGATCTGGCTGATGGGCTCGCTGAGCGCCTCGCGAATCTCCTCGCTGGTGATGGTGGCCTTGCGGGGCAGGCCGCTGATCATGTCGCGGCCGCGGACCTCGATGGTGCTCTCGTCGCTGGCCTTACCGGCCGAGCCGAGCTCGATCTTGATGCGCTCGGCGGTCTGCTCGCCGATCATCAGGTTGTACGTGCGGCGCATGTGGTTCATGATCGCCTCGTCCATGTCGTCGCCAGCGACGCGGACGCTCTCGCACACGGCGATATCGGCCAGCGACATGACGGCGACCTCGGTCGTGCCGCCGCCGATATCGACGATCATGCTCGCGGTCGGCTCGGCCACGGGCAGCCCGGCACCAATAGCCGCGGCCACGGGCTCTTCGAGCAGGTACGTCCGGCGGGCGCCCGCATGCTCGGCGCTATCGAAGACGGCTCGCTTCTCGACGGCGGTGATGCCGCTGGGCACGCTGATGACCACGCGTGGCCCGATGAAGCCCCAGTTGCGCGTCAGCTGGTTCACCTTACGGATGAAATAGCCCAGCATGGCTTCGGTGATCTGGAAATCGCTGATCACGCCGTCCTTCAGCGGGCGGACGGCGGCAATCGAGCCGGGCGTCTTGCCCAGCATCTCCTTGGCCATCCAGCCGACGGCCTGCCCGTTCTTGAGGACCTCGTTGGTGCCCTTGCGGACGGCCACCACGCTGGGCTCGTTGAGCACGATGCCCTGCCCGCGGACGGCGACAAGCGTGTTGCAAGTGCCCAGGTCGATACCCATATCGACACTGAACAAGCTCGTGATACGGTCTAGGTACCGCACTGCCGCGTCGCCCTCCTGGCCAGCCGCCGCGGCGTCATTGCGACGGATACTCCGCATGGGGCGATCCATCGGCCCCGGCGGACGGCAGGCGTGAGATTATAGGAATCGGTCAGCATGCACAGGGGCCGGACGAACCGCATTGCTCGGCAGAATCTGCGGGCGTGGCCACCCAAACCATACAAAACCCGATTTTACTCGGTTCGTTAAAACTTCACGTGTTCGACTCAACAGCGCATCCGGAGCGACCGATACAAGTGGCATAGCCGGACCACGTAGGCCCGGCCGCGACAACCGAACGAGGCAACGGAAGCCGCCGGGCGACCATGGGCATGACGCCTACGGTGGCCCGTTGCCACGCGCCGATTTCGGCTGGCTCGATCCCGTTCAGCCCTCGCCGACCGCGAACGTCAGGGACGCCCAGAAGCTCTTCCAGTCGGCATCGTCCCGGTCGTCGGTGCGGAACATGTGCAGGCAGGTGAGCATCCAGGGGCCGGCGAGTTCCAGGTCGATCGGCGCGTAGCCCTCGGCGTCCGTCCGCACGATCTGGGCCGACGACGTTCCGCCGGCCGCGGCCCGCTGGGAGACGGCGACTACCCGCGCGTCGGCCATCGGCTCGCCCAGGTAGAGCACCCGCACGCGGGCCTGCTGCCCGGCGCTCGCAGATTCCAGCGGCTCCAGGACGAGTTCGAGTGGAAGCCCGACGACGCGGTCTTCGAGGCCTGCGGCATCCTCACCGACGCGCACGAGCGCCTTGGCGCAGCGGGCGTACATCTCGATGCCCGGCTGGTTGGTCTCGCCGAGGGCCTCGCGCTGCGTGGTGATGTGATCGAGCCCCTGCTCTTCGAGATAGGCCGCGAATCGCTCGGGCCCGAGCTCGCTGAGCACTTCCTCGCTCTCGTAGGCAATCACGCTGGTGCCAGCGGTGCGGAGCCGAGCAACGTTGGTCGGTTGCCCATGGCGGCCCATGACCTGCTGCGTGCCCTGCGCATCGACGATCTCGAACCGCTTGACGTACGGCTCGTTGCGAGGCACGAACTCGCCCTCGAAGCGATGGCCGTGCATGAGGAAGAACCGGCCGAGCTGGCCCGGGGCGGCCTCGAATTGGCTCGGACGCACCCAGAATTCGTGGGCGCTGGCGAGGCTGACGCAGCCGAGCACGGCCGCGATGATTGGGAGAAGGCGTCGCGATTGCATCGTGGGACTCCGTGGATCGGGGAGCGAAGCACCGCGAAGCGCGTCAACGCGTCGCGGCGTAGATCGAGTCGGTTGGGTTACATGAATGCGCCGGCGCGCTCCCAGATGTTCAGGAACTCGAGCACGTCGAAGATCGTGATCATGCCGTCGCCGTCGATGTCGGCGATGTCGAAGTCCGTCGGCGTGCGATCCTTGCTGTTGTTGGCGCCCGAGTGGGGCGTCGCCGCATACGGGAACACGCCGTTGAAAGGAATGTCGTTCTCGGTGACGTTGTCGCCGACGAGCGTGATGGCGGCGTAGTCGGGGCCGCTGGCAACGGCCGTGAGCGCAATGTCCACGACGTCGTCGCCGAAGCGGCGACCGTTGGGCCATCCGCTCGAGACGCCGCCCATGTCCGCGGTCACGTCCCCCCCGATGAAGCCGAGCCGGCTGAAGCCGTCGTCGCCCGCCAGGCGCACCGGTCCGGTCGTCGTCGCGACACGGATGACGTCTGGGACGTAGACGGCGGCAAGATCGACACGGCCGGAGGTCGCGAAGTCGGTGCCATAGACGAGGTTGATCAGCGCGGCAACCTCCGGATTCTCGGCGTAGGTCGAGAACTGGGCGTCGTCGACCGGGTCGGTCGCGTTGTAGCGGTCCTTGTCGGCGAGCGCGACGAGCACCTCGTTGAACAGCGGATTGCCCAGGCGATTGACCTGGACCCACGGCCCGGTCGAGCGGATGTCGTCGCCCGCGACGCGCTCGGTGAACTGGCGTCGGGCTACCGAGGCGTACACGCCCACGCCCCGCTGGTCGCCGAAGAAGGCATCGCTGTAGGGCAGCTGCGGCAGTTCGCTGAGCGGCACCTGCACCGCGAACGTCAGAACGTTGAAGCCCTTGAAGCCGTCGACGCCGTTGCCGTCCTGGCCCAGGCCGTCGCTCAGGTCGCCGTTGCGATCGAGGATGCGCGGGTTCAGCAGGTCGAACACGCCCGGTACGTCGGCATAGAAGCTGTCGTCGCGGGTGCCGGCGAAGAACACCGTGCCCTCGTCGCCGTCGATGATCGCCTGGCGCGTATAGGCGTCGAGGTCGTCGAGCGTCTGGGCGCCCGACATCGCGAATCCGTCGGCGTCGTTGTACAGCGGCGTGACGCGGTTGCCGGGGTTGGGCGGGCCGGTGACGGCATCGGACGCGAGCGTCGTCGCGCCCGAGCCATCGACACGCTCAACCGCATACGTCTGGGTGAAGTTCTGCCGCGCGTCGCCGATCTCCATGATCGCGCCGGGCTCGGTGCCCAGCCCGTAGCTCAGGATCGTGCCGGGATTCTTGAGGCCCCCGTCGACGTCGGAGAACGTGAAGTCGTAGCGGATCAGCGTCTCGCCGGTCATCGGGTTCGCCACGTGCAGGCTGTACCGGGCGTCGTCGGCGAAGCGCTCGTAGTGCGGTCCATCGCCGGGCTCAACGAACGGGCGGACGTTCGCCACGATGTTCAGGACCTCGACGCTCGGGTCGTCGTACTTCGTGCCGACGAAGGCGTACACGTCCGTCAGGTTGGCCATGGGGTCCTGGTCGATCAACGGCGCGTCGCTGTGGCTCGAGGCCAGCGTCGCGGGCGTCATGAACGCAGCCGCGCCTGCGGCGGCAGCGATGGCGGCGGCGGCCGTCATGCAGGTTCCGGTGCGGGCGAGTCTGTTTCGGATGTTCGGCATCGTCATCTCCTTCGCGTGCGGGGCATGCGACAGCGCCCGGGGCGGCGTCGCCCCGGCCTCCGCCGAACGTCCTGGAGCGGGTCTGGAGACGGATTCGGGGCCACTTGCAGGACCGATGCACCACCGACGCACGATTTCCGCGCGTGCAAGGAAAACGGCCCGCAGCGAGCCACGGGCCGTTCAGCGTATTGGTATCGCGACCGAAGCCGCCAGTTCGAGGGACTCAGCTCAGGCCGAGCGCCGCGCCGATGCCCGGCGCGAACTTCACGACCACGCCCGCGAACACCACCGCCACCGAGCTGAGCAGCTTGATGAGGATGTTGAGCGACGGGCCGGACGTGTCCTTGAACGGGTCGCCCACGGTGTCGCCCACGACGGTGGCCTTGTGGTCGTCGCTGCCCTTGCCGTAGACGTACTCGTCACCGTGGCCGCTCTCGACCATCTCGCGGGCACGCGCGAGGATGTCATCGCGGATGTCCGCGGGAATCTTCTCGCGCTTGGCCGAGTCGTTGAGTGCGTCGGTCGCGGTGATGCGGCCGTAGCTCTCCAGCAGCTTCTTGGCGTTGTCCCACGCGCCGCCGGCGTTGGCCATGAAGACCGCCACCGCGAAGCCCGTGATCAGCCCACCAGCGAGAAGGCCCATGACGCCGCTGACGCCCAGCGCCAGGCCCGTCGCAACCGGCACGAGCACCGCCAGGATGCTGGGGAGCACCATCTCCTTGAGCGCGCCGTTGGTCGCGATGGTGACGCAGCGGGCGTAGTTGGGATAGGTCTCGGCCCCCGAGCCGACCTGGTTGGGCCAGCTCTGCGGGTTGGCGATGTCTTCCTCGCTCATGCCCTCCTTGCGGAAGAGCCCACGCATCTCGCCGAACTGGCGGCGACACTCCTGCATCATGATGTTGGCCGCCCGGCCCACCGCGTCCATGGTCAGGGCGCAGAACAGGAACGTCAGCATCACGCCGATGAACAGCCCGCCTAGCAGGCTCGGGTTGGTCATCGTCACGTTGTAGAACGTCAGGATGTCGGAGATCGTGATCTGCCCGGTGGACACCGCACGGATCGTGATCGCGTGCGAGTGGTTGTCGTGCGGCAGATCGCCCACGAGCGTGAGGTTGCGAGACGTGGCGAGGTCGCCCTCCCACATCAGCGTGAACTCCATGCCGGGCTCGACCAGGTCGAGCGCCCCGCCGCCACCGAAGTGGCCGCGCTCGGCGATCTCGTCGAACTGGCTGGGGTCGAGGATGATCGCGCCGCCCGTGTAGTTCCCGCCGTCGCGGCCCTCGCCGGGCGCCATGATCCCGAAACGCCGGTGGCCCTCGTAGATCGCGACAGCGCCCTGGAGCTCAGCCGTGCCATCAGCGGTCATCACGACGACCTGCTCGTTGGCGAACTTGGTCGTCTGCTTATCGACGTGGTACTGGACCACCTGCACATACGCCGCCAGCAGCGCAAGCGCGGTAAGCGCGGCCGACCCGATGGCGAAGCCCTTGCCCGTTGCGGCGGTCGTGTTGCCGATTGAGTCGAGCAGGTCGGTGCGCTCGCGGACCTCCGGGGGCTGGCCGGCCATCTCGGCGTTGCCGCCCGCGTTGTCGGCGATGGGGCCGTAGGCGTCGGTCGCCAGCGTGATGCCCAGCGTCGCGAGCATGCCGACGGCGGCGATGCCCACGCCGTACAGGCCCATCAGCAGGTTCTCGTTGCCACCCGAGATGCCGAAGGCAACCAGGATGGCCACGACCACCGCGAAGATCGAGAGCCACGTGCTCTTCATGCCCTCGGCGATGCCGGTGATGATGACGGTCGCCGGCCCGGTGATGGCCTGGCTGGCGATGCGCTTGGTGGGCGGGTGCTCGTAGCTCGTGCAATACTCGGTCCACCAGGCGATCAGCAAGCCGCTGAACAGGCCGGCGCAGATCGAGAGGCTGAACTGCCACCACTGCACGCCCAGGGTCCGCCCGGTCTCGGCGTCGCCCACCAGCAAGAACGGCACGCCGAACGCCGCGAGCACCAGCAGGCCCGAGGCGAGCCAGACGCCCACGTGCAGGCTCTTGAGCAGTTGCTTGAAGCCGGCGTCTTCCTTGGTCCGCACGGCGAACACGCCGATGATCGAGGCGATGATGCCCACGCCGGCCAGCACGATCGGAAGCGTGCCGACCTTCATGGCCAGGTCGAAGCCGCCTTCCATGCCGCGGAGCACGGTCACGCTGAAGGCCGCCGACACGCCCAGGGCGATCGCGGCGATGATGCTCGAGTAATAACTCTCGTACAGGTCGGCGCCCATGCCCGCGACGTCGCCGACGTTGTCGCCCACGTTGTCGGCGATGGTCGCCGGGTTGCGTGCGTCGTCTTCGGGGATGCCGGCCTCGACCTTACCGACCAAGTCGGCACCGACGTCGGCTGCCTTGGTGAAGATGCCGCCGCCCACGCGGGCGAACAGGGCCTGCAGCGACGCACCCATCTTGAACGAGATCAGCACGGTCACCATCGCGGCCAGCAGGCCCTCGCGGTTGCCTTCCTCGGCCAGGCTGAAGGCGCCGAGCTTGTCGCCGAAGCTCACGAAGAAGAAGTACCAGAAGCTCAGGTCCAGGATGGCCACGCCCACGCACGTCAGGCCCATGACCGCGCCCGAGCGGAACGCGACGGTGAGTCCGTCGTTGAGGCTCTCTTTACAGGCCGTCGCCGTCCGGGCGCTGGCGTTGGTCGCCATCCGCATGCCGAACCACCCGCACAGGCCGCTCAGGAAGCCGGCGACGGGCACGCCCACCATGGCCCAGACGGGCTCGAGCTCGGCCCAGACCATGAGGCCGAGCACGGCGATCAGGAAGATGAAGACGATGCCCACGACCTTGTACTGGCTCTTGAGGTAGGCCATCGCGCCATCGCGGACGGCCTGGGCGATGCGGACGGTCTCGCCCTCGCCCTCGGGCTTGCTCATGACGCTGCCGCGCAGGTAGACCGCGGTGGCCAGGGCGGCGATGCCCGCGATCGGGGCGACGTAGAACGGCGCTGGGATGTCGCCGATGGCCCCGAGCGTCAGGGTCAGCGATGGCGTCGATGGCACGGGCATGAGGCAGGGTCCCTTCTACGAGATGCGGATCGTGGGTTCACGTCGCGTGAATTCTGGCGAGGACGGATCGTGAGAAGGGCCGATCATAGATCGGACACTCCCGTTTTCCGACCCGCTCGCGCGGGGAATCTGCCCCTAGTTCCATCCGGAGCATCCCGCCCCATGCCCGTGACGCTCAAGACCGTGATCGGCTTCGCCCTGGCCTTCGCTCTGGGGGCCGCCTGCCGCTGGATCGACGTCCCCGTGCCGGCCCCCAACAAGCTGATCGGGGCCCTGCTGGTCCTCGCCGTCACGCTGGGGTACCTGGCGGCCGACCGAGTGCTCCCTCCCGTGGAGGTCTCGGCCCAGACCGACCCGGCCCAGACAGAAAAAACCCGCGACGATCCAAGGACCGCCGCGGGCGAATGACCCCACCGGGATTCGAACCCGGGTTTCCAGGATGAGAACCTGGCGTCCTGGACCAGACTAGACGATGGGGCCAGTCGGCAAAGCAAAAACGCCAGAGGCAACGCTACCAGGGATGTGGGGCGGGGTCAACTCGGCAGGCTGACGCGGTCGCAGCCGGGGCATCTTTGCCTTGCGTGACCTGCCAGCTTGCAGTAAGCTATCTCGTGTGAGATCAGACATGCCCCTCGACCGCCAATTCGCGATCGCATGCACGGTGCTCGCCGCCTTTCCGCTGGGCACAGCGGCCCAGGTCGACGCCTTCGTGGCCGCGGCAGACGTGAGAGCACACGGCCTTGGCGAGCTCGACCGAGGCTTCGGGGTCCCGATCTTCGAAGAGCGTTCCGTCCTTGGCGACCGCATGCCCTTTCCCAGCGCCGAGTTGTTCCTGCCCGTAGGCCCTGCCACGATTCCAGAGCCAGGCGTAGTCGCCACCGTGCTGGTCGAGGGCGAGCTCGAGAGTCCGGCGATCGAGCCCATCCAGCGGCTGACCGCCGACGTTGGCGTCGAGATTGACCAGTTGTTCGATCCCATCGAGCCGCCGTACCTGCGGCGGTGCGAATCGGGCTGGTCGCACGCGGTAGCCATCGTGGTCTTCAACACCATCACGCTTGAACTCGACGTGCGGACCACGCCTCCCGCAAGCCAACCCGGCGTCGAGCTGCGCGACCTCATTCCGGCCTCGGTACTCGACGCCGACGGCACCGTGCTGCTGGAAGGCCCGCCCGTGCCCGGCCAGCTTTCCTATCGAACCAGCATCATGCTCGGCCCGGGGGTGTACTCCCTCGAGAGCAGTGGCACCCTGGCATCGAGCACCGAGGGCACGCCCGGCCTGGACGCGACTGCGGCCCACACGATCGAGTTCACCTTCACGGCCGGCTGCCGGGCCGACCTGGACGGCGACGGTGTGCTGACGCTCTTCGACTTCCTGGTGTTCCAGGACGAGTTCGGCATCGGTCGCACGCTCATCGCCGACTGGGATCGCGACGGTGAGCTAACGGTGTTCGACTTCCTGGGCTATCTGAATGACTTTAGCGCGGGCTGCCCGTAAACCGCCCCTACGCCGGCCCCAGTAGCACCAGCACCGTCACGTTGTAACACGCGTGCGCCCCCACCGCGACGCCGAAGCCCCGCAGCAGGTAGATGGCCCCGAGGTACAGCCCGCCGACCAGATACAGCAGCGCGGGGGCGATTGCCAGACCAGTGCTCGTCCACACGTCGTGGTAGAGCATGAAGGCGATCGCGCTCACCGGCAGCGCGATGGCGACCGTCACGCCGGGCTTCAGGCGGCACAGGTCGGCCAGGACCGCGTGCAGGAGCGCGAGCAGGGCCATGCGGAAGAGCAACTCTTCGTACAGCCCCGCCCCGATGGCGATGACCATGCGTGCCTGCCAGCTCAGGTGGCCCAGGGCGTCGAGGCTCGCGGGAACCAATGGGATCGCGGACGGCTCGGGCGTTGCCGGCACGCCAGCACCGGGTGCCTGGGTCATCCGCGTCAGAACGCCGGCGAAGAGCAGCAGCGGCACCATCCACGCCACCGCCTCGGCGAACATCAGCGGCACGACGAGTGGCTTCAGCCTCCACCGCCGCTTCTCGAACACGTGCCACAGCAGCAGCACGACCACGATGACCGCCGCCGGCAGCGAGTAGCCCACAACCGTCGACGGTGAAACGCCCAGGGTCTCCATCGCCCCGGCGATCATGGCCCACGCGCGCACGCCGCCCGAGGCGGCCAGTTCCTCGTGGTGCAGCGCCAGGCCCACCTCGTAGATCAGGATGAGCGGAATCAAGAATGCAAGCACGTGCAGCGGCGTGCGAGACGCGCGGGCGTATTCGGCAAGGGCCGGGCCCTCGGGCGACGCATCGCTGTGCTTGGTTTCGTCGCCCTTCGGCGCGGACGTACGTGGCATGCGGCCAATCGTAAACGTTGAACGCCCGAAAACAAAAACCCGTCGCTCGAAGCGACGGGTTACGTAGTGATCAGGTGTGGCAACGGCGCCTGTCGGTCAGCCGCCGGTGGCCTTGGCCTTGAGCCTCGCGTTCAGGCGGCTCTTGCGACGGGCGGCCTGGTTGGGGTGGATGACGCCCTTGGAGGCGGTGCGGTCGAGCACCTTCTGCACGGTGAGGAACGAGGCCTTGGCCTCGTCGACCGAGCCGTGGGCCAGCTTCTCGTTGAAGTCCTTGATCGCCTCGCGCATGGCCTTGAGGCGCCAGCGATTGCGGGCGCGGTGGCGTTCGTTCTGGCGGATGCGCTTGCGTGCAGAAACCGTGTGGGCCATGGGCGAACCATTCCTCCTTGGATCTCGCCGCCAAAACGGACGGGCGGGCGAGCGAGACGGGCCTTTGGACGAGATGAGGCCGTTTTCCCGCAACTGCGTGACGCCGGCCTCTTCGCCAAGAGCACGCCTCGGGTGAGAGGATTATTGCCGCCCAGTCCCCCCCGGATCAAGCGCCCTGAGCCTGAATCCCACCAGGGAGCCAAGACGGGCGTTGCCCCGAGGCAGGGGTCCGTGCTATCATCGCCCCGCGTTTACGCGAGCGGGTGTAGCTCAACTGGATAGAGCACCTGACTACGGATCAGGAGGTTTGGGGTTCGAATCCCTACACCCGTGTTGCCCCCACGAATGCAAGCGGCCCCGGTCACCAAGCCGTCGGGCCGCTTTTTCGTGCGCGGCCCCTGTTTGAGCCACGCTCCGAGTTCGTGCGCTCGAACAATCGGGCATGCCCGACGCCAGCCCCCCGTCCGAACTCGCCCGCGATCAATCGACCGTGCTCGACGCCCTCGCTCGTGCCTGCGAGCGCGTGGGCATGGGCGAGCACTTCCGGGCCGGGCAGGCCGTGGCCAACCGTTGCGGCTCGTTCGCCGGCGAAGAAGACCTCGACCAGGCCGCCAAGACGCTGGCGGGCATGGACCTGGACGCCTTGGCCGGGCTCATCCGCGTGGGGACGGCCCGATTCCACCTGCTCAACAAGGCCGAGCAGCTCAACATCGTCCGCGTCAATCGCCAGCGGGAGATCCAGTCGGCCGGCGGCCCCGCGCGGCCCGAGTCGATCGAGCAAGGCATGGAGCGGCTCGTCGCCGATGGCATGGACGCGGCGGGCATCGCCGAACTGCTGACACGCCTCGACATCGGCCCGACGCTGACGGCCCACCCTACCGAGGCCCGCCGCCGGACCGTGCTCGACAAGCAAGCCGACGTCGCAGCCAGCGTGGCCCGGCTGGGCCGCGACGACCTGACCGCCCGCGAGCGGGCGGAGGTGCACGGGCGGCTGGAGCGCGCCATCTCGCTCCTGCTCACCACCGACGACGTACGCGTGCAGCGGCTGGACGTGCCCGCCGAAGTGCGCAACGGGCTGTACTTCGTCCGCACGACCATCTGGAAGGCCGTACCCCGGCTCGTGCGCGACGTGGCGTGGGCAGCCAAGCGCACGCTGGGCGAGGACCAGAGCGCTGTCGTCGCCAACGACCTGCCCGCGATGCTCCGCTATCGCTCCTGGATCGGCGGCGACCGCGACGGCAATCCGAACGTCACCGCCGACGTCACGCACCGCACGCTTGCACTCATGGGCGAGACGGCGCGGAGCCTGTGGAAGCACGAGCTCGGCCGCCTGCACGATGCCCTCTCGGTCTCGAGCCAGCGCGCCGACCTGGGCAGCGACCTGCCGACCGACAACGAGGGCCAGTACCGCCACGAGCCGCTGCGCGTCAAGATCACCGAGATGATCGGAACACTCGACGACGCCGGCTACGCATCGCGCGACCTGCTGGCCGACCTCCTCACGCTCCGCAAGGCCCTGCACCACACCGGCATGCCGGGCCTCAAGCGCGTGGCCGAGGAGGGCCTGCTAGCCGACGCCATCACACGAGCCCGCGCCTTCGGCCTGCATCTCGCGACGCTCGACGTCCGCCAGCACTCGGGCGTGCATGCCCGCACGCTGGCCGAACTACTCAAGATCGCCGGCGTCGAAGACGACTACCAAGGACTCGACGAAGACGCGAAGCTGGCGTTGCTCCGCCGCGAGCTCTCGCACCACCGCCCGCTCGTGCGCGAGGCCGATGCGCTCAGCGACGAGACGGCCGAACTCATGGCAACCCTGCGCGTCGTTCGCGACGCCGTGGAGCGTGAACCCGACTCGGTCCGCTGCTGGGTGATCTCGATGACGAGCCACGTGAGCGACCTGCTAGCGCTGCTGTTGCTGATGCGCGAGGTCGGGCTGTCGATCCAGATCGTGCCGCTGTTCGAGACCGTCGACGACCTTGCCAACGCGCCGAAGCTGATGGACGAGGCGCTGGCCGACCCGATCTTCCGAGCCCACGTCGAGGCAACCAGCGACGGCCCGCCCGAGCAGGAGATCATGCTGGGCTACAGCGACTCGAACAAGGATGGCGGCTTCCTGATGGCCAACGCCGCCCTGCACGCCGCCCAGCGGAGGATCGCCGAGGTCTTCGAGCGGCACGGCGTACGCCTGCGGTATTTCCACGGTCGGGGCGGCACGATCGGCCGCGGCGGCGGACGCGCCGGCCGGGCCATCCTGGCCGCCCCGCCGGCGGCCCGCAGCGGGCGTCTGCGGTTCACCGAACAGGGCGAGGTCATCACGTTCCGATACGCCCTGCCCGCCATGGCGCGCCGGCACCTCGAGCAGATCGTGCACGCCGCGATGCTGGCCGAGGCCTCGCGCGTGCCCTCTGCTGGCGCTGGCGCCTTCGAGAGCACGCTGCTGGACCTGGCTGGCCACGCGCGCAGCACGTACCGCTCGCTCATCGACGACGAGGCGTTCTGGCCCTGGTTTACCGGCTCCAGCCCGGTCGAGCACATCGCCGGCTTACCCATCGCGTCCAGGCCCGTCTCGCGCGCGACCGGCAGCCGGCTGCTGTTCGAGAACCTCCGCGCCATTCCCTGGGTGTTTTCGTGGGTCCAGATGCGCGCCCTCGCGCCCGGGTGGTACGGGCTGGGGTCCGCCATCGAGCACGCGAGCGAGGCGCAGGTCGGAGAGCTCCGCGAGGCAATCGACCAGCGAGCCTTCCTCGGCACCGTGCTCGACAACGCCGCCCAAGAGCTCGCCCGGGCACGCATGCCGATCTTCCGCCGCTACGCGATGCGCGGGCCGGGCGGCCGGCAGATGTACGACCTCGTCGCCGCCGAGCACGATCGCACCAGAGACGCCATCGCGAGGCTCACCGGCCGCAAGTACCTTATGGATCACGCCCCCGTCGTCGGCCGCTCGATCCACGAGCGCAACCCCTGGACCGACGTCTTGAACCTGGCACAGATCGAACTGCTCACGCGGTACCGCGACGCAGACGAGCGGGAACGCGAGCGCCTCGGGACGGTACTCCAAGCGAGCGTCAACGCCATCGCCGCGGCCATGCAATCGACCGGCTGACCGCGTCCGCTATTCGCTCAGCACGAAGCTGCGATCGTCCCAGATCTTCTGCAATCGCTGCTCGATGCCGCCGCCGGGCGTGAGCTCCTGGCCGCACGCGACCAGCAGGTCGACCAGCCCGTCGAAGTCCTCCAGCGAGATCTGCTCGCTCCCGATCGCCGCCGGCGTGGTGTTCGTGCCGGCCTGCACGGCCGAGAGGTCGGCCATGTTGTGGTAGTTGCCCAGCGGCAGGCAGACGCACGTTGCCTCGTACCCCGCGGCGCAGAAGACCGTGGCCTCGCACGCCCCGCCCGCCATGAGCTTGCGCTGCCAGCGCCACTTGGGCATCTCGCTCTGCTTCTGCGAGGCCGTGGGCGTCGCGGGCCCGCCGGCCACCGCCTCGGCCCGCGCGGCGACGGCCGCCGTCAGGCGCGGCGTAAAGACGGTCAACCGGTCGCCCACGCGCACGATCGGACCGCCGCCGATGGGCGAGTCATCGAACGCGCGGCTGTTCTCCAACGCGATGACCGGCGCCCCCTCGGGGATGCTCTTGTCGCGGCATGCGCCGATGGCCCCGACGAAGCCGATCTCCTCCGCCCGAGTGAAGAACACGCGTGCGTCGCGACCGACCGGCTCGCCGCGGGACTTGAGCTTCAGCAGCTCGTCGAGCGCCGCCAGCGCTGCGGCCGCCGCCGCCAGGTCGTCGCAGGCTGGCGCGTTCAGGATGCCCTCGGCCACGAACGACGCGGGCAAGAGCCACGTGGCGATGTCTTCGCTGCTCAGTCCATCGGTGTTGTGGCCCTCGTCGAGCCGGACCCGGTACCGCTTGAACAGCTCTTCCTCCCCCGACGCAGGCTCGATCCGCTCGACGATCGAACCCGGTCGCGGCTCACCCTCGGCCGGGTGCACCTGCACGCGGGCGTCGTTGAAGTAGTCGTCCATCACGCCGCCGCGGAATGCGACGACGAGCTCGCGGTCGCCCTCGATCGACTCGACGGCGAACCCCGGATGGTCGAGGTGGGCAGTGACGTACACCGGCTCGCCCGGCGCGAACGGCTCGACACGGCGGATCGTCAGGTTCCCGTGGTCGTCGCGGCTCATCCTGAGCTCGGGTCGCTGGGCCACCCAGTCGCGGACCCACGCCACGACGCGATCCTCCCGGCCCGCCACCGTGGGGATGCTGGTCAGCGCGGCCAGCCAGCGGTGGTGCGTCGTGCGTGCATCGGCGTCGATCGTCGGGGCGAGCGTCGTGGGCATGGAGCAGGGTAGCAAGCAACAACGCCGGCGCTTCGAGCAGCACCGGCGTTGCAGGATGTCCGGAGTATGGCCGCGGACTACCGCCGGCCCACGGGAACCTCGACCGACGGCGCCCACGTGGCTACCACCATGTTCCCCGCGATCATCGCCTGGATGTTCGCCCCCGCGCTAACGCGATAGATGAAGTACGTGTCCTGCACGGCGCGGCTGCGGCTGACCGTGAACGGCAGGCTGCCGAGATCGGAGATCGGCTGGCTGGGCGTGAAGGCGATGTAGGTGTTGGCATCCTCGATGCAGATGTAGCCTACCGGCGGATAGATCTGGCCTTCCTCGTCGACGAGCATGGGTGCTTCGTTGCCGGTCAGGTTCTGGAAGACCGGGCCGTTGAGCGCCAGGTCCGAATCGCGACCAACGTCGATCTGGACGATCCGGATGTCTTCCGACTGCGCGAAGCCGCCCACGCGCAGGGCCGGATCGATGAACTGGCCACGCAGCTGGTTCGAGGTGAACTGCTCGACGCCACCGACGATCGTGAAGTACCGGTCGTTGTCGCCCTTGAACACTTCCAGCCCACGCTCGGTGCCCTTCTTGATGAGCAGGCGGCCCGGCAGCGTGTTCTGCAGCCGCATGAAGTACTCTTCGGGCTCGATTTCTTGACGCCCCCTCATGGTCTCCAGTTCTACGGCCATGCTGGAGTCAAAGTCCGCAAGGTCGACGCCGCCATACTCGAAGGTCGTGACGGCGTCGTCACGCGCGGCCGTCGACGTGAACGTTCGATCGGGCGTCTTCTCCAGCTTCTGCCGCGCACCACGGATGTAGATGGCGATCGGCCGATAGCCGCGGGGAAGGGCAAAGTCGAACGCCATGATGGCCTTCGCACCGCCGCCCACCGACGCGATGAACGTCTCGTCGGCATCGAAGCGGAAGCGTGCCAGCGTGGGCTCTTCGGCGTCGGCCTGGCTGATGACCGCCGACGGGTGGAAGGCACGCGTGTAGCCCGTGTCGCCCTGCTCGGCCACGAGCCGGATCTGTGCGTTCCCCAGCACGATCTTGGCACCACCGCCCAATTCGCGGGCCTGTGCGTCGAATTCGACGACCACGCCGGCCACGTACCCGTTGGTGATCTCCTCGCCATCGAGCCCGATGACGCGCTGCTGCACGTTCTGCCAACGGTCGCGCATGAGCTGCGAGATGTTCCCGCCGCGATCGATGTCGCCCAGCGCGTACCACTGGATGACGTTGAATTCGTCCGGTCGCGAGGCGTTGCGGCTCTGACCGGCAAAGGTCGTCCGCATCGCCGAGCCCATCTCATGGAAGCCCGGGTGCCACTTGGCCAGCGGCTGGCTGGTCGCCAGCGAGCCGCGGGACATCCACGAATACAGCCCCGCGGTCCACTCGTCGACGTAGGGCCTGAAGGGCGAGGAGTTCCGCACGACGCTTCCACGAGCGCCGCCGCCCTCCTGCGTGAACACCAGTCCCTGCACGGGCTTGTCGGGCCCGAACCGCATCATGCTCAGCGACATCAGGATGAAGCCGACGGTGATGATGCCCGTCCCCAAGCCGCACACGCCCGCGCCGACGTACTCGATGTTCTCGTTGAACTTGAGGTTGTGCGGTACGGCCTTGTCGACCACGACGCGGAAGATCGTCAGCGCGATCGCGAACGACAGCCCGAGCGAGATGCCATGGGCCGTGTCGCGAAGGATCGTGCCGATGCCACGGTCGGGCGCCTGGCCCAGGATGAGCATGGTGACGGGCTCGTAGACCGCGAAGGCCACCGTGCCCGCGGCCAGCACGCACAACAGGTGCAGGAACGCGCTGAAGAACCCGCGGATCACCCACACCCAGGTAAACACGAGCACGGCTGCCAGTGCGAAGATCGTGAAAAGCATCGGATACTCCTTGCGGGCAGGCTGTTCAGGCGCCGGCGGCGGCAGGCTTGGGCGTCGAGGCCGACTTGCTCTTGGACGAACCGACCGTGACGCGGATCACCTCGTCCACGCTGGTCTCCCCCTCGACTGCTCGGATGATCGCGGCCTGCTGGATGCTCGGCACGCCTTGCTTGCGGAACGCCGTCGCCAGGGCGTTCATATCGCCCTGCTCGATGGCGGCCTTCGCATCGGCATCGATGCCGAAGACCTCGAACACGCCGATCTGGCCGACAAAACCGGTGCCGCCGCTCTCGGGGCACGGCACCAGCTTCTTGTTGACCTCCACGTGCGTGCGGTGGCGGTAGAGCGTCTTGACCTTCTCAGGGGAGAGCCCCAGCTTCTTTAGCATGTCCGGGCTGGGCACGTACGCCTCGCGGCTCGACTTCGCCAGCGCCCGCACGAGCTTGCCCGCCACCACGCCCCGCAGCGCACTTGCTGCAAGCGAGTTGTCGTGCAGGGCGCGACGGAAGATCTCGACGGCCTGCAGGGCGTTGTCCGCGGGCATCGACAGGTAGACGCGGGTGTGCTCAAGATCGCCCTTGGCTGCCTCGATGGCGGTCGCCTCGTCCACGAGTTCGGCAACGCCCACCACGCTCGGGTCACGTCGCAGGATCGACCGCAGCAAGGTCGCGTGATCCGGGCCGCCACCGGTCGGGCTCCAGTCGTTCTGACGGATGCCCTCCAGCGTGTCCTGCTGCTCCAGTTCGATCGTCTGGATGTTGGACGTGTACGCGTCGTGCATCTTCAGCACGGAGTACAGCATCGTCGTGCGGCCCATGCCCTTGGGCGCGGCGAGCAACACCACCCCGCTGCCGTCGCTCACGAGCTTGTTCAGCAGTTCACGCTGCTGGGGCAGCAGGCCGAGGTTGTCGCCGCTCCGGCGGACCGACTTCGACGGGTCCACGACCATCGTCAGCTTCAGGCCCTGCTGGCCGCCGCTCGTGATGATCCGAAGATGGTGACGCTCGCCGCCCTTGGAGATGTCGGGCTCGCCCACCTGGCGACGACGCTCGCCGGGCTCCAGGCCCGAGGCGCTCTGCCAGAATGCGATCACCCGCATGGCGTCCTGCGGGCTCAGCGGGTCGCCCACGATCGTGCGCAGTCCGTCGACGGTGTGGGCCACTGCGTAGCCCTTCTCGCCCGCGGGGAGCAGCTCGATCTTGTGGGCTCGCGCCGCGATGCCATCGATGTACAGCTTCTCGGCCGCCGCACGGACGACCATCTCGCTGGTGCCTTCCTCGGGCGGATCCATCGACACGCCGTCGGGCTTGACGATGGCAAGTTGGACGCCGGTTGCCTTGCGGGCCTCGCGGGCCTCCTTGCGGGCTTCCATCCAGCTGGCGATGTTCATCGACAGCTTGTGCTCCTCTGGCACGCGCTCGTCCTTGTTGGCCGACTGCACGTACATGAACGGAGGCACCGCCAGCAGCAAGGCGACGGCCGGCACCGCGGCCAGGAACGCCACGATGCCCTCCAGCGGGTTCACCACGATCACGGCGATCGCCAGCAGCGCCGTCACCATGTAAACCAAGTTCCACTTCTCGCGCGGCAGGTAGAACCGTGCGGCGTGCTTGTCGGCCACGGTCGAGACGAACCATCCCCAGCCCGCGAACATCGCCACGAAGATCAACGCCTTCCACCACGAGGCGAGCACGAACGCGCTGGCATCGGCAAGCAGGGCCGACGGCGCGGGGACGAGCAAGAACTGGGTCGGATCCACGAGTGGCATTCCTTTATCGTGTCAAGGGCCAGTCGGCTGCGAGGCACGGCGGTCGATCGACGCCGAACGAATCGAGTACGCGAGGCTCAACGCTTCTGCGAGGCGCCGCCGAACTTCTTCAGGCGCATCTGCAGGTCGTCCTTGTTCGGACTGCTCTCCATCGCGATCCGCTGGTGGATGTACTCCTCCTCGATCAGCTTCACCAGCCAGGCATTGAAGTCGACCATGCCCTGCTGCTGCGCCTCGATCGAGTTGAGATACTCGCGAAGCTCGCCCTCGCGTTCCTCGAGGATGTGCTTCTGCACCACCGTGTCGTTGATCAAGATCTCGATCGCCGGGATACGCGGGATGTTCTCGTGCAGCGTCGGCAGCAGCTTCTGGTACACGAACGCACGCATCTGGTAGGCCAGCATGCGGCGGATGCCCTCGACCTCTTCGGTCTCGAACAAGCCGTAGATACGGCTGAACGTCTGCGTCGTGCTCGACGCGTGAATGGTTCCGTACACCAGGTGGCCCGTCTCGGCGGCGTTGAGCGCGGCCTCGAACGTGTCCTTATCGCGCATCTCACCGATCAGCACGATGTCCGGGTTCTCGCGCACCAGGGCCTTCAGGGCGATCCGGAAGTCCAGCACGTCGATGCCGATCTCGCGCTGGTTGATGGTGGCCTTCTTGTCGTGGAAGATGTACTCGATCGGGTCTTCGATCGTCACGATGTGCACGTTCTTGCGCTGGTTCACGTAGTCGATCATCGACGCGATCGTCGTTGACTTACCCGAACCCGTCACGCCGCTCAGCAGCACGATGCCCTGCGGCTGCAACGCGATCTTGCCCATGACCTCAGGAAGGTGCAGGCCTTCGAAGGGAAGAATGTTGCTCGTGATCAGGCGAGCCGCCAGCGAGATGTGCCCGCGAGCCTTGAACAGGTTCATGCGGAAGCGGGCACTCTCGTCGTAGTCGTACGCGAAGTCCACGCTGCCGTAGTGGGCGAGGTCCTTGAGCTGGTCCTCGTCGAGCGTCGCGTTGATGATCTCCTGCCAGTCCTCGGGCGTCACCGGCTTGGTGTCCAGCGGCTTGAGGGCGCCCCGCATGCGGAGCTTCGGCGGCTGGTCGGTCTTAATGATCAGGTCCGACGCGCCGAACTTGATACACGCCTTCAGGAACTCGCCAAGCCGGGTCGCGTGGGGATCACGCTGCCCGCCGAAGATGTCGACGGCCGGAGCCGTATGCCCCTCGGGTTCATCCTTGTGGACCGCCGTGTGTGCGCTGCTCATGCTCTACCAACTCCCGTCGCCGCCGAGGGCGACGCATTCACCGAAACCAATGCCGGCCCCATGGAGAGGCCTACCAGATCCGACGCGGGCGGGTTGCCCGAACGCCCGTGCGGGCAAGGGTTCGCCCCGACGTCTCGCGAGGGGTCGAGCCCTAAATGTAGCGCCACTCACCCCCCCGACCGTTACCGACGATGGCCCTTTCCGGGCCCCCAAGGGCCAATTTCGGGGTCCTCGGGGCGGCCGTGACGCCAGCCGCCCCCGATTCGCGGACCCTGTTCGTAGGCGCGCGGCGGCCAGTTCCCAACCAGCCAACCCGGCCCGCGCACGAAAATGGGGCCATCGCGGCCCCATTGGTGGTCAAGATGTCGCGGCGTCAGGCCGTCGGAGCAACTTCGCCGGCTTCGGCGCCCTGCTCCTCTTCTTCCTGATTGACGCCCAGAAAGTTGGCCTCCAGCTCGACCCGGAGCTTCTCCATGGCCTTGTTCTGGATCTGACGCACGCGTTCCTTCGTCACGCCGATGATCTGCCCGACCTGTTCGAGGGTCATGGGCTTCTCTTCGCCGCTCTCGAGCCCGAAACGGTGCTCGATGACCGTGCGCTCCACGTCGGTGAGGTCGGCGCGGTTGTCCATGACGATCCGCTTGACCTCCTCGGCCGCATCACGCTCGAAGTCGGCCCGCTTGGTCTCGAGGAAGTTGGACTTCTCGAGCTTGGGGTCGAAGTCGGTCGGGAACCGCTGGCGGTACTTGCTCAGCTTCATGCCCTGGCGGCTGAACGCCTTCAGGATGGCCCGACAGGCGTACGTGCTGAACTTGTAGCCGCGACCGGCGTCGAACTTGTCAACCGCGCGGAGCAGGGCCATGTTGCCCTCGCTCACCAGGTCGGCAAAGTCGACCTCGCTCATCCGCGTCCGCTTGGCCATCGCCAGCACGAGCGCGAGGTTCGTCTCGGCGATCTGCTCGCGGATCAGGTCGGCCCGGCGATACCACCACAGGATCTTCTCGGCCTGCTCGGGGTTGGGCTTCCGGTTGGGATTCTCCCAGACCTCCTGCTGCAGCATCCACACGCGATGCCGCGCGTAGTTGAACTGGTGGAACAGGACCTTTTCCTCGGCCGCCGTCAGGATGACCTGCTGGCTGCTCTTGACCGTCCGCGTCCGCGTGGCCGAAAGGTCGTCCATCACTGGGTGATACCACGCGGTATCGGGCTTCTGGATGTCGGGCGCCTCTTCGTAGATCTTGCCCTCGGCCCCGTCCTCGTAGAAGGCGGGGCTGTCGATGTAGTCCATCTCTTGGGCCATGATCTGGTCGAGCAGCCGCTCGTCGTCGGGGCTCAGGCGGCGGCGGGCGCCGCGCGCGACGACGCCCTGTCCGGCAATGCCGGCGTGCTGCCTGCGGCGAGCCTGCTCCAGCGGGCTCGGCCCCTTGCCACGATTCTGCCTCATCGGTCACTTCCCTTCGCAGTGGTTCACGCCCCGAAGGGCCCGAACCGTGCGGCGATCCCGGCGGATCTTGCCATGCCGCACATCATGCTGCCTTGCACCCGGGCCGACTTCCCGACCCGCGCGAATAACCCAACGCCTGCTAACACCTACCGGTACGGCCTTGTTCGCCCGAGTGATACCAAAACCCGAGCGGCCACACCACCAACATCGCCCATTCCCTCCGTCCACGGAGGTTCCGAGCCCCAACAAGACTTGTACCTACCTCCTGCCACCGACGACTCAGATACACGGGAAACCCCTAATACGAAACCCAGTCCGGGCGTTCGGGGCAGCACGCGTTTTTTCGTCCTCGGCTCCGGCAGCGGCCCTTGCTTCGCCTTGGCTCGCTGCCTGTCGGAGACGCACCCATGGTATACGACACGCGCGAGAAAAAGTTTCCTCGCATGACGCGACGACTGGTGAATCTTCCGGGCTCGTCGACACTCGGACCCCACGACCTCGTCAGCGGATCGATGCATCGCAATCCCTGCGACGACCCACGCGAGCACAGCCGCCAAGATAACGGAAATCCTGGTCCGTGTCCATCAGTTTTCACCAGATTTCCCTGACGGTTATCCCTTACTGCCTGGTTCAACTACGATCCGGCATGGCGGAGCAATCGCGGCGCGGCGGATGGAAGAAAAACGCGATCGTGACAGGCGTGGTCCTGTCTCCGATCGCGGTGCTGATCGTCTTGTTCGTGCTGCTGAACCAAGCCTACCAGGCCGAACTCGAGGGCGGAGCCGCCACGCGGCCCGTCGACCAACGAGCCGATCAGCCGCAGACTCAGCCGCGCGCCTTGCCGTAGAGCTCGGCGACCTTCGTCCAGTTGACCACGTTCCACCACGACTTCACGTAGTCCGGACGACGGTTCTGGTAGTTCAGGTAGTAGGCGTGCTCCCACACGTCGATGCCCAGGATCGGCGTGTGGCCGTCCATCAACGGGCTGTCCTGATTCGGCGTGCTCGTGACCTGGAGCTTGCCGCCGCCGTCGACGACCAGCCAGGCCCAGCCCGATCCGAATCGGGTCGCAGCGGCGTTGGCGAAGTCCTCCTTGAACTTCTCGAACCCACCCAGATCGGCATCGATCGCCTTGACCAGGTCGCCCTCGGGCGAGCCGCCCCCGTCGGGGCTCATGATCTCCCAGAACAAGCTGTGGTTGGCGTGGCCACCGCCGTTGTTGATGACCGCCTGCCGCTGGTCCTGGGATACCTCGTTGATGCTCCGAAGGACGTCCTCGATCGGCTTGTTGGCCAGCGGCGAGCCCTCGAGGGCCTTGTTGACCTTGTCAACGTACCCCTGGTGGTGCTTGCCGTGGTGGATCTCCATGGTCTTCGCGTCGATGTGGGGCGCGAGCGCGTCTGTGGCGTAGGGCAGGCTGGGAAGCGAGTAAGGCATGCTGGGCTCTCCTTCGTGTCCGGGCCTCCGATCGAGGGGGCCGGTATCAGGGCGATATGGGACGAGCCGTCGCGGGAGATGCGAGGCCACGTCTGCCTGCATGGTATGGGCCAACGTGCCCGGCATTCGGGCAATGGGTCCTGCGCTGGTTGTCGGCCATCGCCACACGGAAAACCCCCCGCCGACGGGCGAGGGGTTTGAAGGATGCTCAGCGTGTTCGAATCGCCTTGCTTACTCGCAGCCGGCGTCGAATTCGTTCTGGAACGCCAGGAAGTCGAAGATCGAGAGCTGGCCGTCGCCATCGAAGTCGGCGCGGCAGGGCTCTCCGCCAGCGAAGACCAGGTCGTCGGCGTCGAAGATCTCGCCGACGGCGGTGCCGCCGTAGCTCGGCGCCGCGATGATGCGGACCTCGCTCACCGGCTCGCTGCTCGTGAAGCCCAGGAACGTGTCGCCGAAGCCCGAGGTGTAGTCGAGCACGTCGGCGACGCCCTCGTCGGTCTCGATGGCGATGCCGATGCCCGACGCGGCGCCGAAGGTGTCCCAGCCGAAGGCCTGGATCGGGCTGTCGAAGGTGAAGACATACTGGACGTGGCCACTGGCCGGGAAGATCGAACCCTGGAACGTGCCGTCGGCGATCGCCGGCGAACCGGTGGTGCTGTCAACGCCGATGACTTCGACCGTGCCCCAGTCGAACGCGATCGGGCCGCTCGAGGGCTGCAGCGGATCGAAGCTGCCGTCGAACGTCTCGGTCTCGAAGTCGCCGCTGACGATCGAATCGCTCTCCCACGCAGCCCGGTCGCCGTAATCGGTGAACTGGGCGTTGGCCGCTGCGGTCAGGCCGGCCACGACAACGATGCTCGCGATACCATGCTTCATCTCTTCATCCCCTTCTCGGGTGTCTTTGCGAACGTCATGGGGCCCCAGAGGGACACCCTCCACTGGTAGTGATTGTACACGCAAGGCCGGAGTCGTTGAGCCGGATTCGCCAGCAGAACCGGGAAAAGCGGCCACGGGACATCCCAAGAAGCATTATCACCACGCCCGATAGGGACTCTCTGCGGAGCACTGCATGCTCAAGACCATTGCCATCGTGCTCGTTGTTCTGATAACCCTGGGCGTCGGCAGCGCCCTCGGGCTCATGCAGATGGGTGGACCCGAGGGCCTGCGCGAGCGTTTTACGCCCCAGGTCGAGGCCGCCCGCGTGATCGTCGAGCCAGCCCGCCGCAGCGACCTGCGCCGCACCATCAACGCCCCGGGCGCCATCGAGCCCAAGCAGATGGTCCAGATCTCCGCCGAGGTCAGCGCCCGCATCGTCGCCCTGCCGTTCGTCGAAGGCGATTCGGTACGCGAGGGCGACGTCATCTGCCGGCTCGACGCCATCGACCTCCAGGCCCGCCTCGATGCGGCCGAGTCCCGCGTCCGCTCGCAGAAGAGCCAGCTCGACGGCGCCCGCGCCGAACTGGAGCTTGCCCAGCTCGAATTGGGCAGACTGCAGGAACTGCTCGACACCAAGGACATCGCCAAGACCGAGTTCGACGCGGCCAACACCCGCGCCCTCCAGGCGCGCAGCAGCGTCGCGGTGATCGAGGCGGGCATCGAAGCGGCCGAGGCCGACGTCCGAGCCGCCAGGCGAGACCTCGAGAACGCCGTCATCGCCAGCCCGATCGACGGTCGCATCGTGAACCTGCCCGTCGAGGTCGGCGAGACCGTGCTGGGCACGTTCAACAACCAGGGCTCGCTGATCATGGAGATCGCAGACCTGGGCACCATGCTCATGCAGGCCCGCATCGACGAGACCAGCGTGGGGCTGGTGCAGGAAGGCCAGACCGCCGACGTGCGGCTGCTGGCCTACGGCGACCGCGTCTTCGAGGGCGTCGTCGAACGCGTCGGCCTGCAACGCCGCGTCTTTTCCGACGGCACGAGCTACGTGCAGGCCGAGGTGCTCGTCGAGCAGGGCGAGGGCGACCTGCTCCGCACCGGCCTGACCGCCAACGCAGACATCTACGTCGACACGGTGCGTGACGCCATCGTGGTGCCCAGTCAGGCGGTGCTCGATCGACGCGTCGAGAACCTTCCCGACTCGGTCCGCGGCTCTCCGCTGGTCGATCGGCAGCGCACCTTCACCACCGTCGTCTACGTGTTGGAGGACGGCTTCGCGCGGGCGCGGCCGGTCAAGACCGGCGTGAGCGATCTGACCGATACCGTCATCCTCGAGGGCCTGGATGTCGACGACGCGGTCATCACCGGACCCTTCCGCGTGCTGCGGGAGCTCGAGGACGGCAAGGCCGTGACCGAGGACGATGTCGACGGCGAAGACGCCGAAGCGGCGGCCGACGACCAGACGCCCGACGAAGGAGCCGGCGATGCTCAAACGACGCCGGGCTGACACCGACGCGCCGGCCATCCGCGTGACGGGGCTGGAAAAGATCTACAAGATGGGCGTGGAGCGCGTGCACGCGCTCGATGGCGTCGACCTGACCATCGAGGCCGGCGAATTCGTGGCCATCATGGGCGCGTCAGGCTCGGGCAAGAGCACGCTCATGAACGTGCTGGGCTGCCTCGATCGCCCCACCGCCGGCGAGTACGAACTCGCGGGCATTCCCACGCGCAAGATGAGCGCGACTCGCCTGGCCAAGGTCCGCAACGAGCGCATCGGCTTCATCTTCCAGACGTTCGAGCTGCTGCCCCGCGCCTCGGCCATCCAAAACGTCATGCTGCCCATGATCTACAGCAAGAAGCACGTGTTCGGAGCGCGCCGCCGAGCCAAGGCGGCGCTGCGCAAGGTCGGGCTGGGCGATCGCTTGCGCCATCGTCCGAACCAGCTCTCGGGCGGGCAGCGCCAGCGCGTGGCCGTCGCCCGTGCGCTGGTCAACGATCCGGCCATCCTGCTGGCCGACGAGCCCACCGGCAACCTCGACTCGCAGACCACGACCGAGATCATCCGGCTGTTTACCGAGTTGCACGACGAGGGCCAGACCATAGTCATCGTGACCCACGAGGAAGAAGTCGCCGGGTACGCCGATCGGATTGTCCGGCTGCGCGACGGGCGGGTGTTCAGCGACATGTCGACCGCCGACGATCCGCTGCACACGGCCTACCTGCAGTCGATCGCCAGCACGGCCGCCAAGCGCGCCCAGACGGTCGCCACCGAGGGAGCACCGGCATGATCATCGTCCGCCTGCTCATGCAGACCGTCGTGCTCGCGCTGGGCCAGATCTGGGCCAACAAGGTGCGCTCGCTGCTCACCACGCTCGGCATCGTCATCGGCGTGGCCGCCGTCGTCGCGACGGTCGCGGCGATCGAGGGCCTGCGCGGCTTCGTGCTCACCGAGTTCGAGACCTTCGGCACCAACAAGGTCTTCATCGACGGCAGCCTGCCCCAGAGCTGGCGCGGCCGCGTCTCCTGGCGTGACGTGCAGCTGAGCATCGAAGAGGTCGACGGCATCGTCGAGCACGCCCCGTCGGTCACGAACATCAGCCCCCAGTGGCGCGCCTCGGCCCGCGTGGACTACGAGAACATCGTCCTCGAGTCGGCGCCGGCCATCGGCATCCGCCCGCAGTGGCACGACGTCGAGAACCGCCAGGTCACCATCGGACGGCCGTTCAACCAGGTCGACGAGGAGCAACGCCGCTACGTCGTGCTCATCAACGAGCAGGCCATCGAAGAACTGAACCTGCCGACAAACCCGGTCGGACGGTTCATCCTGCTCGGCGGTCGACGATTCCAGATCGTGGGCGTCGTCGAGACGCTCGACCTCTCGGGCATGTTCGGCGGGGGCGAGAGCCGGGCCGAGTTCTTCGTGCCCTTCTCGACCGCGGTCATCCTCAACCCCAACGGCTGGATCAACTACGCCACGGCCACGATGGAAAGCCCGGAGCTTGCCGACGAGACGCGGGCCGAAATCGACTTCGTGCTCCGCACGTTGCGCAAGCTCGAGCCCGACGACGAAGCCACCTACGACATCGAGATCGCCCAGGAGTACGTCGAGCAGTTCAAGTCGCTGTCGGCCGGGCTCATCGCGGGTGCGACCGGCATCGTGGGCATCAGCCTGCTGGTTGGCGGCATCGGAATCATGAACATCATGCTCGTGTCGGTCTCGGAGCGCACCCGCGAGATCGGGCTGCGCAAGGCCGTCGGCGCGCGTCCGCTGGTCGTCCTCATCCAGTTCCTGACCGAGGCCGTCGTGTTGTGCCTCATGGGCGGAGCCGTGGGCATCGTCATCGGCCAGACGATCATCCTGCTGCTGAAGCAGATCCCCGATGCACCGCTCGAACAAGCCAACATGCCGATGTGGGCGATCGCCCTGGCCGTTGGATTCTGCGCGTTCACCGGCGTGGTGTTCGGCGTGTTCCCGGCCATCAAGGCGGCGCGGCTCGACCCGATCGTCGCGCTGCGTCACGACTGATTTGTTGTCCTCGTGGAGCCCAGCATGCCCCAGCTTCGTCGCGCCGTGCTCGCCCCGGCACTCGCCTCAACTCTTCTCTTGGTATCCGGGTGCGTGACGCCGTGGGACCGTGCGCCGCAGAGCGACGCGCTGCTCGGGCCCGATGGCCGCCTGAAGCACATCAAGCCGCTGGACCTCCGCCGCGTCGCCGTGTCGAGCGAGTTGGAGGCCAACCCCGAGCCCGCGCCCGAGCTCCCGCGTGCGGTCGTGATCGATGCCGGCGCCGGCGTGGTGCCACTGACGATCGAGGCAGCTCGGGCCGCCGCGATCGAGAACAACCTGGACGTCCGCGTCTCGCTCATCTCCCCGGCCATCGCGGCCGAGCAGGTCTCCGAAGAAGAGGCCGCCTTCGAGGCCACCTTCCGCGTGACGGGCGTGGCCCAGCAGACCGACACGCCCACCTTCAGCACGCTGCAGGACGCTCAGCAGGAGTTCCAATCGCTCAATCCCGCGCTGGTGATCCCCACGAGGCTGGGCGGAGACTTCACGATCTCGACGCCCTTCTCACGCAACCAGACCAACAACCCCTTCGCGACGGTCGATCCCGCGTTCACGCAAGACCTCGAGTTCAGCATCAGCCAGCCGTTGCTCCGCGGGGCCGGGCGTCGCGCGACGACGGCGGCGCTCCGCATCGCCGCGCTCGACCGCGACCTTGCCGCCGCGCGCACGAAGCTCGAGGTCATCGCGCAACTCGCCGCCGTCGACCGGGCGTACTGGCAGCTCTACTCGGCCCGGCAGGAGATCGAGGTCCGCGTCCAGCAGCGAGACCTCGCGATCGCCCAGCTCGAGCGGGCCGAGCGGCAGCTCGAGGCCCAGCGCATCGCCGAGATCGAGGTGTTGCGCGCCCAGAGCGGCGTGGCCGACCGGGCCGAGGCGATCATCGTGGCCGAGAACCAGGCCGCCGTGCGACAGCGGGAGCTCAAGCGCCTCCTCAACCTGCCCGAGCTGCCCGTGCAGAGCGAGACGATGATCGACCTGGCCAGCGTGCCCGACCCGGCGCTCTACGAGGCCAACACCACCACGCTCATCGACGGCGCCCTGGCCTCGCGCATGGAGCTGCTCGAGGTCGAGCTCCAGCTCGCGCAAGACCTCGTCCGCATCGAATTGGGCGAGAACCAGGCCCTCCCGCAGCTCGATCTCAACGCGCTCTACCGCATCAACGGCTTGGGCGGCAACCACGGCGGGGCGACCGAGGTGCTGGTCGAGAACGAGTTTGAGGACTGGCGCATCGCGCTCACCGCCGCGATCCCCATCGGCAACGAAGCCGCGCTCTCACGCCTCCGCGGGCTCGTACTCAGCCGGCTGCAGCGCATCTCGACCAGGCAGTCGCGCGAGCAGACCATCCGCCAGGATGTGCTCGACGCGCTCGACGACATGGCCACGAGCTGGCAGCGCGTCATCGCCGCACGCGAGCGCGTTCGCCTGGCGACCCGCACCCTGCGGGCCGAGGAGCGGCAGTTTGGCGTCGGCCGCACGACCAGCACCGACGTGCTCGACGCGAGCACGCGCCTGGCCGACGCCCAGCTCAGCGAGCTCTCGGCCATCGTCGATTACCAGATCTCGCAGGTCAACCTTGCGGTCGCAACCGGCACGCTCCTGGGCCAGGCCCGCGTCGATCTCGAGTTCGCGCCGCGGCCGGAGCTCGGCGGCTTCCGCTACGCGCCCCGCGCCGACCAGAACTAGGCCGAGAAGGCCCACCAGCCCACGCCGCACGCGATCGCGCCGTGCACGGCCGCGATCAGCAGCGTGAGCGCCCGGAACCCGGGCTTGCTCGTCTTGTGCCGTAGTACTCGCTGGGCCAGCGCCGCACCGAACGCGCCGCCGATGAATTCGAGCCTGCGCAGCTTCGCCTCGGGGAACCGCCTGTGGCCACGCTTCGCGGCGTGCTTGTCGCGTGCGTAAGCGACGAACGCAACAACGCCGACCGCGACGTACCACGTAAGCAGGGCGATGAACAGGATCAGCCGCGGACCCGGCGGCACTCAGAGCGGCTCGACGACCGTGAGCAACTGGTTCGCGTCGACGTCTTCGAGCAAGACCTCTCGGCCGCTGGGGAACAGCACGCGTACCCGATCAATCGTGGTGGCTCGGCCCAGCCCGAAGTGCGCCTCCAGCGGCGGGGCGCTGTAGAAGCTCCCGCCGACGAAGATGTCGCTCCGCCACGTCTTGTCGCCGACGGTCACCCAGATCTTGGTGCCCACGCCGTTGCGGTTGCTGACGGTGCCCCGGGCCTCGACGCGGAGCCACGCCCTGCCGTCACGCGGCGTCTCGTTGCGCAGGATCACCGCCTTGCCATACACATCGCTAAGCACGAAGTCGACGTCGCCGTCGTTCTCGAGGTCGATGGGCGCCAGGCCACGCGTGTCGCCGCGGTGGTCGAGCCCGCTTCCGAGCCCCGCGTCCTGGAACCGGCCGTCGCCCAGGCCTCGGAAGAAGACCGCCCGCGTGTGCCACTCGGGCTGCACCCAGCCGTTGACGGCCATGAGGTCGAGGTTGCCGTCAAGGTCGGCGTCCCACAGCCAGGTTCCCCAGGCAAAGAACGTGTTGTCGACGCCCATCTCCGTCGCAAGTTCCTCGAACCGGCCCGTGCCGTCGTTCATGTACAGGGCATTAGGGCCGGGCTCGTCGTTGGTGTTGAAGGGGCTGAAGGACATGTTGGTCGTGTACATGTCCAGCCCGCCGTTGCCGTCGACGTCCCCCACCGCCACGCCCATGTCGTTGGCGTGGTGGATCAGGTTCCACTCGTTGCTCACGTCGGTGAACGTGCCGTCGCCGTTGTTCCGCAGCGCATAGTCCTCGTCGAAGTCGACGGCCGCGTAGAGGTCGAGCAATCCATCGTCGTTGAGGTCGAGCATCACCGGCTGCCAGTGGAACCGGTCGTCGGCCGGGAAGCCGCCGACGGCATCGGTGATGTCGGTGAAGCGGAAGCTCCCGTCGTTGCGGAGCAGGTAGGCGGTCTGCTCGAACCAGCCGCCGATGAAGATGTCCAGGTCGCCGTCGTTATCGATATCGCCGGCCGTCGCGCCGCCGTGCGTGGCCTCGTAGTGCACCACGCCGCTGGCGTCGGTCATGTCGGTGAAGGTGCCATCGCCGTCGTTGCGATAGATGCGGCTGGTCGGGAAGCTGTCGTCGAACAGCGACGAATCGTTGAAGACGACCAGGTCGTCGAAGCCGTCGTTGTTGAGGTCGAGCCAGAGCGCCTGCTTGCTAAACCCCGCGACGTGGTCCACCCCCGCGGCGGCCCCAACCTCGGTAAACGTGCCGTCGCCGTTGTTGCGGTACAGGTGGTTGGCCGAGCCGGCCGAGTTGGGGATGTAGACGTCTTGCAGCCCGTCGTTGTCGAAGTCGCCGATCGCCGCTCCGACGCCGAACCGCTCGTTCTGCCCGGGGAACAGCGGCGGCACGGGCCACACCGCCTGCCGGTGCGTGAAGTCGATGCCGCTCGCGTCGGTCATGTCGGTGTAGCGAACGTCCTGGCCGATCGCGCCGGCCACCGGCCCGAGCACCGCCAACCCCAACAGCATCCGCATCGCATCCATCGCCTCGTCCCTCCTGCTGCAGGCTATACGCCGACGGCAAGGCCGGCGTTTTGTTACGGCCACGCAGGGGTTATCGGGATGCGGCGGGTGCGGCTTGAGGGCCGTGTCGGCTGAGTTAGGATGCTCTCGAGAAGATCACGAACTACAACCCACGGAGTCCCCGCATGGACGTGTCGCCGGATGGAGACGAGAAGCGCGGCACGCCCAAACGGGTCGTCATCGCCGGCGGCACCGGATTCCTCGGGTCATCGCTCGCCGCCTTCCTGGCTGACAGAAACTACGAGCCGGTCGTACTCGGGCGAAGGCCCGAACGCTACCGCGGCGTTGGCCGGGCCGTGGGCTGGGACGGCCGATCGCAGGGCGACTGGTCGGCCGAGATCGACGGTGCCGCAGCCGTCGTCAACCTTGCGGGCCGATCGGTCGACTGCGTCAAGACGCCAGACCACTGCGACGAGATCCTGCGCTCGCGGGTCGAGTCGACGCGCGCCATCGGGGAGGCGATCGACGCAGCGCAGACGCCCCCGCCGGTCTGGGTGCAGATGTCGACCGCCCACATCTACGGCGACCCGCCCGAGGCGATCTGCGACGAGCAATCGGCGTTCGGCTACGGACTCGCGCCGACCGTCGGCAGGGCATGGGAGGCCGCGTTCGACGAGGCGTGCCCGAGCGGCGTCCGCAGGGTCGTGCTAAGGACCAGCTTCGTCGTCGGCAGGGGCGGCGGCGCGATGACGCGGCTCGGCACGCTCGCCCGCCTCGGTCTGGGCGGCCGCGTCGGCAGCGGCAAGCAGGGCTTCAGCTGGATTCACGAGCATGACATGAACCGCATCTTCCAGCGCGCCATCGAGGACGACGCTACATCGGGAGCATACATCGCCAGCGCGGCGAATCCCGTCAGCCAGGCCGAGTTCATGCGCTCGGTCCGCAGGGCCATCGGCATGCCAATCGGCCTGCCGGCGCCCGCGTTCGGCGTTCGCCTTGCCGCACCGCTCATCCTGAAGACCGACCCCGAGCTTGCAATCTACGGCCGCTACGTCGTGCCGCAGCGCCTCATCGACGAGGGCTTCCGCTTCGAGTTCGAGTCGGTCGATGCCGCGATGCAGGACCTGTACGCCAAGAAGTAACCGGGCTCAGGCGAGCGCGTCGAGCAGTTCGGCGATGCCCTTGCCGTGCGTGGCGACCGTTTCGAGGATCGGCCGGCGGCCCGCGATATCGCGCAGGTCTCGCACTAGCTCGTTCTCGCCCGGGTGGTCGGCCTTGTTGCACACGAACAGGTCGGCGATTTCGAGGATGCCGGCCTTGTCCATCTGCACGGCGTCGCCCATGCCGGGCGTGAGTACGACGATGGTCTTATCGACGTGGTCGCGGATGCGCGTCTCGTTCTGCCCCGCGCCCACGGTCTCGATGAAGAGCGTGTCGTAGGCCGAGTGATCTGGACCATGGCCCTCGCACGCACCGCCGATGAGGTCGGTCACGTCTTCGAGGGCGTGGTAGTCCTCGCCCCGGATCGCGAGCGACCGGTAGTACGCCGCCTCGCCCAGGCGATTGAAGTCGACGCGCAAACGATCGCCAAGCAGGGCGCCGCCGGTGATCGGGCTCATCGGGTCGAACGCGACGACGGCGCACCGACCAAGGCTCGAGTCCTCCTCCGCCCGCCGCGCGTGCTCGGCCACGAGCTGGGCCACCAGCGTGCTCTTGCCCGCGCCGGGAGAGCCCGTGATGCCGATGACGCGCTTGGGCCGGCGGCGCACGGCGCTCGACCGGACCGGCCGCTCGAGGTGCGCCAGGCTGATGTCGCGTGCAAGCTGCGCCGTCGGATGGCCGCCCTCAACTTCTTGCGGGTACGCCGCGACCGTCTCGCTCGCGGCGTTGACGATGTCGATGAGCCCGACGCCGGTCGTAAAGCAGCGGGCAACGCCGGCTTCCTTGAGCGCGGGCAGGTCTTCCTGCGGCAAGATGCCGCCCATGTGCACCGGGATGTCGCCTCGCCCCACGCCCTTGAGGGCCTTGAGCAAGTTCGGGCCCAGCGTGAGGTGGCTGTTGCTCATCATGCTTGCCGCGATGACGTCGACGTCCTCGTCGCGGGCGCTGATCGCCAGGCTCTTGGGCGTCTGCCAGAGCCCGCTATAGATCACGTGCACGCCAGAATCGCGCATCGCGCGGGCGATCACCTTCACGCCGCGATCGTGGCCGTCCAGGCCCATCTTGCCCAGCAACACACGCGGGCGGTGGTCGAGGCTCGCGCAGCGGTCGGCCTTCTCGAATTCGGTGGTGGCAGCGCCAAGGGGCTGGGCCATGGAAGCTCCTGAAGCAGTCAAACTGGATCGGGCCCAACGCGGCAGGCCAAACAACAACCGATCGAACCGCGCCCGATCCGACCGGTTGAGAGGATATGCGTCCCGCCACGGTTGTTCGCCGCAGGCCTCCGACGGCATCGGCGCACGAAAAACCCCGCCGGGAAGCGGGGTCGGAAGTCAGACAAGCGGTACCTTGGACCTAGTAGACGCGGCCGGACTCGGTCTGGACCTCGGGCACCTCGATGATGGTCGGGGCGACCTCGATCACGCGGTCCTCGCGGCTGACGGCGTCCTGGCCGCCGATGCTCAGCTTGGCGCGGTCCTCGTAGCTCAGCTCCTTCTCGCCGGTCGCCAGGCTCTCGAGCTTGGCTTCCTGCTCGGCCCGGAGCTGGGCCAGGCGGTCCTTGACTTGGTCGATGCTGTGGGCCTTGTACGGGCCGAGCTCGTCCAGGGTCTTCTGGCGTGCTTCCATCATGTCGATCATCCGCTCGTTGCGGGCGATCGCGTCGATCTGCTGGTTGAGCCTCCACAGCTCGCTCTGGAACTGGCTCCGCTCGCTCTCGAGCTTCTCCAGCAGGTCGTTCAGGCGCTGGCGCTGCGTGCCAAGCAGATCGATGTCACGCGAGATCGACTGGGCCTCGAGCTCGTAGGCATCGCGGGTTTTTGCGATCTGTGCCGCCTTGGCCTGCGCCTCGACGAGATCCATCTTGTTGCCGTTGAAGCTGACGCGGACGATGGCACCGTGGCCGGCCTGGGCCCGGGCGTGCTCGGCCCGATCGAACAGGCCGTGCATCGCTTCGAGATCGGCTTGCGCCAACTCGACGACGCGCTCGGCGACGGCCAGCTCACGCTCGTACTCGGCGGTCTGGGTGTCGAGTGTCGCCAAATCCTGGCGGACGCGGGTGATGCGCTCGGGGTACTGGCTCTCGAGCTTGCGGAGCTGGGCCCGCATCTTCACCGGATCATCGATGTTGCGATCGATGGTGTCGTTCACGGTGTCGCGGGCCTGAGTCAGGGCGGCGCCGACACGCTCTGGGCCGGCGACGGCGATCAGCCCGCCGCCCACGAGGGTCCCGATGACGCCGACGCGAATGATGGTCTTGACGAAGGGCATTGTGCCGACCTCCTTACAGGCGTTCGTGTCTCCGGCTCATCGCGGGGCACGGGCCCCTGTCCGAGTCAGCCGGCGGGCGTCGGCTCCTCCTTGTCGGAGCCACTCGCCCTGTCACAGCCGTTGTTGGGAACCGACGCCGGGAGATTTCACGCCCCGCCGTGTTTCTCGCCATTCTGCCGGCTTCGCGGGTAACCGGACTTTCCCGTTTCCGAAAGAAGCAATGCGGGCGGCCAGAGGCCCCTTTTTGGGATCACCCGGCCCGCCGGCACGTCATAATGAGGGGGGCGAGCGTTCCACCGCACCCCGCCGAATCGAGGAACCAGGGGATCCGTGGATGCTGCACTCTGTCACCACAAGCTTTATCGGGCGACTTAGGAGCAACGACGAGGCTGCCTGGTTCGAGTTGTGGGAGACCTTCGGGCCCGTCGTGCGCACCCAGCTCACGCGCTGGGGCAAGGGCCGCATCGGCGTCGAGACCGTCCGCGACCTGTCCCAAGAGACGCTCGCGGCCCTCAGCGACTCGATCGACCGCTACGACCCCAGCCGCGGCGCCCGCTTCAGTACGTGGCTCCTTGCCATCGCCAAGCACGTCCTGGGCGATGAGATCGACCGACGCATGGCCCAGAAGCGCGGCTCGGGCAAGAAGGCCGTCGCCCTTGACGAGCGTTGGGCGACCGTGCCCACGAGCATCGGGGCCGACGCCGAGTACGAGGCGGCCGTATTCCGGGCCAAGATCGAGGCCGCCCTGCGTGCCGTCGAGCACGAGGCCGAATTCGTGGACTTCTCGATCTACCGGATGCGCGTCCTGGACGGCATGACCGGACGTGACGTGGCGGCCCAGATCGGCGTCAGCGAGCCCACGGTCAGCCGCCGGCTGGCCAAGATCCGCGACATGGTCCGGGAGCGTTCCAGGATCATGGTCCAGCAATTCAGCTTCACCGAGGACGAACTGAGCGAGGCGGCGCGAAACGGGCTCGACCTGAATCCAACAAAGGCTGACGACGATCTGTTCGACGAGGCCATCGCCGAGATCTATCACCGGCAGGCCGAGCTCCGACGGAGGGACGAACAGGCCGCCTTGGACGGCTGACCGGCCATCCTCCCCCCGGCCAGCCAGGAGGCTCCGATGACTACCCCGCTGCTGCTGATCCTCGCCGTCCTCTTGCTCCTGCCTGCGGCCGTCGTCATCATCGTCTACGCCATCAAGGCGTTCTCGTTTATCGTCAAGCGCGTGTTCGGGTTCGTCTTCGGCATGGTCGGCGACGCACTGCGCCTGGTCGGCACGCTCATCGTCGTGCCCATCCTGAGCCTGCTCGTCGTCGCCAACATCGTCATCGGGCGATGGTCGGCCGCCAGCCACTTCGGCAAGGGCGTGGCCGACGAGGTCCGGACGTTCGGCGCCGCGCTCTATCGCCTGTGCATCGGCCACCCGGCACGCCTGCTGTGCCTCACCCCGCTCACCGAGGGCCTGGAGCGCCGGCTTCCCGAGATCGTCGCCGCCGCGCCCGGGCCCGACAAGCCCAGCCGCCGCACCGGCGCGTTCGACGGCTACGCCGTCACGGGATCGCTGCCCGGCGGCGGGTCGGGCGGCAAGCTGTACCTCGCCACGCCGGACGAGCGCAAGCGTGGCTCGTTCCTGCGTCAGAACCTCGGCGAGGTCGACCAGGTCGTGATCAAGTCGTTCCACCTGCGCGAAGGCTCGAGCCTACCGCAGATCGTCCGTGAGAGCCGGAGCCTCGACGCGGCCCGCAAGATGGGCCTCGTGCTCGAGCACGAGCTGACCGACGAGCGGTTTTACTACGTCATGCGCTACGCGCCGGGCGAGTCGCTCACCCGCGTCACGCAGCAGATGCACGCCATGACGGGCGCCAAGGGCCTGAGCAAGCGCGACCTCAAGACCGTGCTGGGCTACCAGCGCGACCTGCTGGACACGCTGGCCGCCTACCACAAGGGCGGGCTGTGGCACAAGGACGTCAAGCCCGACAACATCATCGTCGACGGCGACAAGGCACGCCTGGTCGACTTCGGGCTCATCACCCACCTGCGCTCGGCCATGACGCTGACCACGCATGGCACCGAGTACTTCCGCGATCCGGAGATGGTCCGCATGGCCCTCCGCGGCGTGAAGGTCAACGAGGTCGACGGCGAGCGATTCGACGTCTACGCCGCTGGCGCCGTGCTGTACTCGATGATCGAGAACAGCTTCCCCGCCCACGGCGGGCTCAGCCGCGTCAGCCAGCCGTGCCCCGAAGCCGTCCGCTGGATCATCCGCCGCGCGATGACCGACTACGACAAGCGGTATCGCTCGGCCGGCGAGATGCTGGGCGACATCCAGTTCGTGCTGACGTCCGAGGACATGTTCGCCATCAAGCCCGCCGAGTTGCCCAGCATGGGCGGCGGTGCCGCGATTGCATCGGCCATGGAGGCCGACGAGGTCGACGACCCGCGCGCCGTCTCCCCGGTTGCGCACCAGACTCCCCCGCCGCCCCTGCCACGGGATGAAGACGGCGAGGGCGAGGGCGCCGTTCCGCCGCGACGGATCCGCGTGCTGAACTGGTGGTCGGGCAGCTTCACGGTGGGCGGCAAGGAGGCCAAGCCGCAGGCCGACGTTCCGGTCGACGTCGGCGCCCCCGCGCCCGCATTCGTACGCGCCGGAGCGCCGCTTCCGGGCGCCACCAAGCACCGCGCCGCCGCCGAGCAGCGCGCCGCCGCGCGTCAGCGCGCCCACGACCGCCGCAACCGCGCGCACCAGCGTCGCCGCCAGATCACCGGCAAGGGCAGCAAGCCGGGCAGCGGTGCCCGCTTCGGCGTCGGGCTTGCCATCATTCTGGTCATCATGCCCGCCATCGCCGCGGGCCTCATCACGCTGCGCTACGCCGGCCCGGATAGCAATTACTACGAGGGCCGCAGCCACATCAGCGCCCCCGATGGCCCCGACGCTCCGTGGAAGCCCCGCCGCTTCGATTCCCCGGGCGACCTGGCCGAGGAGATCCGCCACGCCGTCCGTCTTTCGGCCGAGCGCAAGGGCGACGTCGACGGCACCTTGCTCGTGGTGCGCGACGCGACGGGGCTGAGCCTCGAGCAGCGGGCCGTGCTCGAGCACCGGCTCGCGGCGCTGCGGGCCGCCGGCGTCCGCGTGCTGGACACGCACAACGCCGATGCGGACGAGCTTTCGCACGTCACCGAGCTGCTCGCCACGCTCCGCAGCTACGTCGGCATGAACGACCCGCGGACGGCCTCGGGCAGCAAGATGCTGGGCGAGTGGATCCGCGAGGCCGACGAGGTCGACGCGATCTATTGGATCGCCGCCGATGAGCGCGACGCTTCGAACGCCACCACGATCACGGGCGCTCGAGGCGACGCGGGCGAATCGATCATCAACGCCATTCGCCGCCTGCCCTGATCCTGATCACTCAGCCTTGACCGGCTTCGGCTGGGCGCCCGAGACCTTCTCGAGCGCCCGCTTTGCGATGTAGCCGATCACGCCCAGCACGGCAAACGTCACCACGAGCGCGATGATGATCTCCAGCCTGTCTCGCTTGAACAAGTCGACGAGGTTGTCGCCGCGCTTGGCGCCCTCGGAGGCCAGCCACACCGCCGCGAACGTACGCGGCGCCATGCCCAGGGCCGTCCCGACCACGTAGGGCACGAGCCTGACGCCCGAAGCGGCCATCGCCAGGTTCGTGAGCGCAAAAGGCGAGTTGGGCGGCACGCGGATGAGCGCCACGATCGCGGTCGTTCGCACCAGGCCGTGCCCGATGAGTGCGTCCCGCACGGCCCGGGCCTTGGCGTTTTCGTCGATCATCTTCTCGACGCGGCGCTTCGAGATGGTCCGCGCGATCGTGTACCCGATCAGCGACGCGCCGACGAAGCCAGCCCACGCCGCGAGGAAGCCGACGACGGGCCCGAACGCCCACCCGCCGAGCAACGCCTGCGAGTACGTCGGCAGCGCCCCAAACCCGGCGCTGAACATGAACAGCACCGAGTACAGCACCACGCCCATCAGTTGGTGTGTCTCGAGCCAGGCCGAGATGTCGCCGATGAAGGCCAGCAGCAAGATCCCCCCAAGCGGCGGCATCGCCGTCCACGCGATGGCGAGGACTCCGGCGGGCCCCAGCCGCTTGAAGAACGAGACGAAGCCCTCTTTTTTCTCCGTCGACTCCTGCTCCGACGCCGTGCTCTCGCTCTCGGCCGCCTGGCTCGCCTCCGCATCCTTCGTCGGGGCGTGCTCGGCGTCGCTGGGCTGGTCGGGCTTGGTCATGGCCCAGCGTACGCGGCGATGCCCAGACGCGCCATCGCCTATCCTCGTGTGTTGACGAGAAACCCCGCGCCGTTCGGCCCACCGGCCGCCCCGGCGCCTTTCCTGCCCGCGATCGCGGGCCGAGGTCCTGCCCTTCCATGCTGCCCAAGCCCCCGCCGCGTGAGCCCTCCCTGGGCTTCATCTACTCGCCGCCCTACCGCGTCCAGGGCATCTCGATCGCCGGCGAGGCGACCGCGATCCAGGTCCCCGAGCTCGACGTGTGCTTCGACATGGGCGCGTGCCCAAGGCCGATGCTGGCCAGCCCCATCTGCGCGCTCAGCCACGGCCACATGGACCACGTGGGCGGCCTGGCCTACTACCTCAGCCAGCGGCAGTTCCAGGGCATGGGCACCGGAGCCATCGCCTGCGACGCACGCATCGAGGGCGACATCCGCCGCATGGTCGAGGGCTACGTCGGCCTCGAACGCCAGCGCACGCCCTACGAGATCCACCCCCTCGAAGACGGCCAGAGCCACCTTCTGAAGCCCAACCACTACCTTCGCGGCTTCCACACCGAGCACACGGCCCCCTCGATGGGGTACGTCGTCTACGAGAAGCGCACCAAGCTCAAGGAAGACTTCGTCGGCCTGCCACAGGAGAAGCTCGTCGAGCTCAAAAAGCGCGGCGAAGAGATCACCCGCAGCTTCGAGGTGCCCCTGGTGGCCTACACGGGCGACACGCTGCCCGGGGCCCACCTGCTCCGCGCCGACGTCCGCGAGGCCCGGATCGTCATCGCCGAGTGCACGTTCTTCGAGAAGGGCCACCACAAGCGGTCACGCATCGGCATGCACATGCACGTGGACGACATCGCCCAATGGCTGCCGCTGCTGAACTGCCAGATGCTCATCCTGGGCCACATCTCCCGCCGCACGCAGTTGGGGGATGTCCGTCAGGCGCTCGAAGAGCGGCTCGACCCCGAGCAACTTGCGCGCGTCCGCGTGCTCATGGACCATCGAGCCAACCGCCACGAGTACGAACGGCTGGTCGCCGAGTCGAACGAACAGTCCAGCGAAAAGTAGCGCCACGAGTACGCCAGCCGCATTCGGCATCGGCCGGGTGTCGGAAGCGGTTGACACGCTCGACGACTTGTGGTATCTTGAACACCGCGTCCGTTCGAGCGGTGGGAACCCGAGCCACCCGTACCCGTCAGGCAGTGCAAGCCGCGGAAACGGCCGCTCTGTCTTGCGCCCACCGCCGAACACGGAACCGACGCGGACTGAGGTGCCTGCATGGGGTTCGTCTCGTCCAACGGCTCGTCAAGCGGATCGGGGCAAGACTCGCACAGCGGCCGGCCCGAGGCGGTGACGCTGTGGACCGAAGCCCTCGCGACGGTCCGTTCGGAGCAGCCCACGCTAGTGCGCGTGTGGTTCGACGAGCTCGAGCCCGTCGCGTTGGCGTCGGGCCTGCTGACGGTGCGGTGCGCCAGCGACGTGCAGCGCGACCACATGGAGCGAGACTACGCCGGCATGTTCACCCAGGCCGCCCGGCTCGCCTCGGGCCAGCTGGTCAACGTCCGGTTCGTCGGGCCCCAGGGCCAGGCAGCCCCGGCCGTCCGAAACGCGCGACAGCTCGCGATCAACGCCGACAACACCTTCAAGAACTTCATCATCGGCCCGGGCAACCGCCTGGCGCACGCCGCCGCGCAGGCCGTGGCCGAAGAGCCCGGCATGCGGTACAACCCGCTGTTCATCCACGGCGACGTCGGCCTGGGCAAGACGCACCTGCTGCAGTCGATCTGCATCCGGATCAAGGACCAGCACCCCGACTGGGTCATCGAGTACGTCTCGTGCGACGAGTTCACGAGCCAGTTCATGGAGGCGGTGCAGGCCGGACGGATGGGCGACTTCCGCAACGAGTTTCGGCAGGTCAACATGCTGGTGATCGACGACGTGCACTTCCTGGCCAAGCGCGATCGGACGCAGGAAGAGTTCTTCCACACGTTCAACGCGCTCTACCAGACCAACCGCCAGATCGTGCTGAGCTCCGACGCGCCGCCCGAGGACATCCCCGACCTCGAAGATCGCCTGGTCAGCCGGTTCAAGTGGGGCCTGGTCACCGCCGTCGAGGCCCCCGACTACGAGACGCGCATCGCCATCGTCAAGACCAAGGCCCGCCTGCGGGGCCTGACGCTGGGCGAGGGCGTTGCAGAGCACGTGGCGGCCTGCATCGACTCGAACATCCGCGAGCTCGAGGGCGCCATCACGAACCTCCAGATCCGCTCGTCGGTCGACGGCCAGGACATCGACCTCGACCTGGCACGCAAGACGATCGCCGCCCCGGAGAAGACCGACGCGGCCACCAGCGCCACCATGCAGGCGGTGCTCGACGCGGCCATCAGCTTCTACGGCGTCAAGCTCAGCGACCTGCAGGCCAAGAAGAAGACGCGGTCGATCGCCCGCCCCAGGCAGGTCGTGATGTACCTGGCCCGCAAGCACACGCGACACTCGCTCGAAGAGATCGGCGGCTACCTCGGCGGGCGAGACCACACGACCGTCATGCACGGCGCCAAGACGGTGGCCGAACTCCGGGACACCGACCCGCAGTTCGCCGGCGAACTCGAGCGGCTGGAGTCGCGCATCGTGGGTTCTCAGCAAGGCTGACGGCGTCCGAACCGTTCTGCCCGCTTGCCGCGCCGCTCCACGGCGTTCGAACTCGCCTTCCACAGAATAAAGCCAAAATCACCCCCGCTTCAGGGGGACTCCACCCTGCCGGGGGAAAGTTGTGTCATTGACTCGTCCACATCGGACGCGAGCAACGCAACACCGCGGCGGATGGTCACACTCGACCACGGGCCGCGACCAAGGAGAACCTCGATGAACACCACGCAACTCGTCTTCGTGAGCGGGCTTGCCCTTGCCATCTCGGCGGGCCCCGCCCTCGCGCAGACCCGCAGCAACAACGACCAGGACAGGCCCGATCGCACGCAGCAGGATCGCCAGGACCGGCTCGAAGAAGCTGCCGCCGCCGTCCGTGATCGCGACGGCCGCTATGGCTCGTCCGCCAACATCCTCACCTCGCTCGAGGGATTGTGGAACGTCCAGGTGCGGGTGAACCGCACCAACTGGGACGCGATGAACACCGGCGGAACCGATCGTCGCTCGCCGGAAGGCCGCGAAGGCGCCAACCCAGACTCGACGACGCCTCGCGACGGCGACGCTCGCCGCGAGCAGGACCGCCGTGAGACGGATCGCCGCGAACGCGACGGCGTCGAGCGCAATGGACAGCGCCAGGACCGCACCGGCACGGCTCGCAATGGGTCGATGCAGACGCAGGCGACGTCGAGCGCCGACGGACTCGCTCGCTCGCACCGGGTGATGGACGGGAACATCCTCCGCACCACGCTGCTCTTCGGTGAGGGCGTGGCCGAGACGCGTGGCGGGCCCGCGGTTCGCGAAGGTGAACCCGGCAACGAGCGCGACGACCAGCGGGAGATGGATCGTCGGGCCGAGCGTCGTGAGGCCACGACGTCCACCCGCACGATGCGGCAGGACGGCTTCGACAGCAACGCCCTCCGTAGCGTGTCTTTCCTCGGCTACGACGGTCGCACGGGCGAGTACAACCTCGTGCTCATGACCGGGCAGAGCGCCGCCATCCACTACTTCACCGGCAAGTACGACCAGGGCGCCCGCCGCATCGTGTTCACCGGCGCCGACCGTACGTCCCCGTCGGCGACGCGGCCGGGCCAGGACCGCACGAGCCGCAACGGTGACGGCACGACCACGGTCACCAAGGTCGGCGCGGTCGAAGGCATGAGCATCGTGCTGCAGATGGAGAGCAACGAGCAATACTCCATCACGGCCTACCGCGGACCGACATCGGTTGGCTCGGCCGCGAGCACCGATCTCGGCGGCCAGCCGAGCCAGCGTGGGGACCGGCAGAACGATGATCGCAGCGACCGTCGCGACGGCGACCAGCGGCAGGATCGGGAGGGCCGCGACGCGCAGATCGCTCCCAACGTGATCTACAAGGCCACCTACACGAGAGCGGACGCCAGCATGCGTTCGCAGCAGGACCGCCTCTTCGATGAGTACGAGCGGTCGGAACGCTCGACCATTCGCGGACGCTAAACAGAAAACCGCCCGGGCCTGGTGTGGACCCGGGCGGCGTGACTCGTGGTGCTCTGGAGCCGAGCCACGGGGTCGGCTCTTCTCCAACGTCCCCGGCAGCCGCGTGTGCGCGGTGCCGGGGATTTCTTTCACTTCCGCCTAGTCGTCCTTCTCGTGGTGGGCGACGCGCGGCATGTTCTCGAGGACCTTGTCGATCAGCCCGTACTTGAGCATTTCTTCGTCATCGAGCCAAAGGTTTCGATCGCAGTCGCGCTCGATCTTGTCCTTGTCCTGGCCCGTCGCGTCGGCGTAGATCTGGTACAGGCGCTCGCGGAGGCGGATGATCTCCTTGGCCTCGATCTCCAGGTCAGTTGCCTGGCCCTCCATCACGCCGCCGATGAGCGGCTGGTGCATGAGGTTGCGGCTGTTGCGCAGGCAGAAGCGCTTGCCCTTCGCGCCGCTGGCGGCGATGACCGAGCCCATGCTCGACGCCTGGCCGATGATGTACGTACGCACATCGGGCTGGATGAAGTTCATCGTGTCGATGATGCCCAGGCCGCTGGTGACGCTGCCACCGGGCGAGTTGACGTAGAGGTGCACGTCGCCCTCGGGGTCTTCGTTGGCCAGGAACAGGAGCTGGGCCACGATCAGGTTGGCCATGTCGTCCATCACCGGCCCGCCCAGGAAGATGATCCTGTCCTTCAGCAGGCGCGAGTAGATGTCGTACGACCGCTCGCCGCGGCCGGTCTTCTCGATGACGATGGGCACCAGGTAGTTCGATTCAACGCTCATGGGCGGGGGTCTCCGGCTTGGGGTGGTCTTCTACGGTCAGCGGCATGACGGGGTGTTGGAAGTCGCGTCGGCTCAGCCGCCGGACTTCTTCGTGTGCTGGAGCACCTCGTCGACGATGCCGTAGGCCTTGGCCTCTTCGGCGCTGAAGTACTTGTCGCGCTCGCTGTCGCGCTGGATGGTTTCGGCGTCCTGTCCGGTGTGATTGGCCAGGATCTCGTTCAGCGCACGCTTGCTCTTGATGATCTGCTCGGCCTGCAGGCGGATGTCCTCGGCCTGGCCGGTCACGCCGCCGTAGGGCTGGTGGATCATGACCTTGGCGTGGGGCAGGATGTACCGCTTGCCCTTCTCGCCGGCGGTCAGCAGCACCGCCCCGCCCGAGTAGGCGCGGCCGATGCAATACGTCGCGACGGGGCTGGAGAGGAACTGCATGGTGTCGTAGATCGCCAGCGTGTCGTCGACGGCGCCGCCCGGGCTGTTGATGTAGAAGTTGATCTGCTGGCCTCGCTTTTGGTCTTCGAGGTACAGCATCTGCATCATGACGCGGGCCGCCGAAGCGAAGTTGATCTCACCGATCAGGAACACGACCCGATTCTCGAGCAAGAGCTCGTCGATGGTCATCTCACGCGTGCGCTGGTAGGAAACTGCCGATGCGGGCATGGGCGGACCTTCTCCTCTCTGAAGCCGACTGGTAGCCGACCCGTATCCGTGGAATTGCCGGCCGGTCCGGGCTCGGGCCCGGTGGCCGGGGTGGAGGCTTCCCGACAAGCCGTTCATCGGCTCGCCGGCGTCGGGGCTGCAACCGATGGGCCAGTTTGCCCACCAATCCCAGACGCCCCAAGGCTACCCGGGGTCGCCGACGCACCCCATATCGGCCGGAAGCCCGCGCCCGGTTCGGCCGGGGCCCGCCGCCGGCCCGCCGTTCTGGCAGCGAGCGATAGCGACCGGGCGGCATGGGGGGCGTCGCGGACCCGATCAGCCACCGAGGGCCGGCGATGGCCTTGGGGCCACCGGTTCCGTACACTCCCGCCCACTGCGGTCCCGGCGGGGACCTGCGGGTGCCTGGAAGCCGGCGGGCTCGCCCGCGGAGGATCTGTTCTTTGCCGACCGCCGTGATCAGCGACATGCACGGGAACGCCACCGCCCTGCGGGCCGTGCTGGCCGACATCGAGGCCAAGGGCGTCGATCGCGTCGTGTGCCTGGGCGACATCGTCGGGTATGGCCCCGAGCCGCTGGCCTGCGTCGATCTCGTCCGCGAACGGTGCGCCTGGTCGCTCATGGGCAACCACGACTTCGCGGTCCTCTACGAGCCCACGAACTTCAACCCCATGGCCGCCGGCTCGGCCTACTGGACGCGCGAGCAATTCGATGCGGAGCCCGACGAGGCCAAGCGCACCGAGCGGTACAACTTCCTGGGCCGGCTGCGAGTCCGCGTCGCCGACGCCGACTCGCCCTTCGGCGTGCCCCTGCTGGCGGTCCATGGCTCGCCCCGCCGGCCGATCAACGAGTACATCTTCGATAAGGACGTTCGCGACGCGCCCGAGAAGCTCGAGGCCATCTTCGAGCGCTTCGAGGGCGCCTGCGTGGTCGGCCACACGCACGTGCCGGGCGTCTTTACCGACGAGCCAGACTTCTACCCGCCCGACGAACTGGGCGATTCGGGCTTCAAGCTCCGCGAGGGCGAGAAGATCATCATCAACGTGGGCTCGGTCGGCCAGCCGCGCGACGGCGACCCCCGGGCCTGCTACGCGATGCTGCACGAGGATCGCGTGGAATTCCACCGCGTCGAGTACGACGTCCAGGACACCGCCGACAAGATCAAGGCCATCGCCGAGCTCGACGACTACCTGGGCGATCGCCTCTTTGGCGGGCAATAGAGACCCATGGCAGCACCGACCAAGAGCATCGCACGCATCCTGATCCCGCTCTCGATCCTGGTCGCCCTCGGCCTGCTCATCGCGCTGCCGGTGATCAACCAGAGCGGCAGCGGCACCGGAACGACCGGCCAACAGCAGGGCCAACAGGAACAACCAGCCACGCCCGACACGACGCCGGCGACCGATGGCGCATCCGAAGAGGCAGCCGACGACGAGCCGGTCCAGGCCGACGCCGGCGAGACCGCGCAGCCCGCGGACGAGCCGACCGAATCGCCCTCGCCCGAACCAGAGACGCAGGCCCCGCCCCCTGCCGACATGCCGGCGTACCGCGTGCTCCCGGCGCTCGATCCCAATGCCGCCATGCAGCCGGCCCGCATCGGCGGCGTCGACCCGGAGGCGTTCGCGCTCGAGCTTTCGTTCTCGCCCCTGGGCGCGGGCGTCGAGCGCATCGAGCTGGCCGGCTTCTCGCGCAAGCTGGGCTCGGCCGACCCCGTGCCCGTCCAAGAGACCTGGAACCTCCCCACCGTCACCGGTGGCACCGTTCGCATCGTGCCCTTCGCCGCCGTCGCCGTCGAGATCGACGGCCAACGCGTCCCGATCTACACGGCCCTCGACGATGCCGGCGTGGTGCAGCCCGCGTGGAACGAGGTCGGGCCCGGCCGATTCGACGCAACCATCGTGGACGCCCAGGGCACGCCCGTGCTCACGCTGGAGCGCCACTACCAGGCCGACGGCACGAGCCACGACTTCACGCTCCGCCACTCGGCCCGCAACCTGACCGACCAGCCCCTCGACGTCCGCTGGATCACCTTCGGCCCCGCCCAGCTCTACCAAGAGAGCCAGGGCTACGGCGGCGACAAGCGGCGCGTGCGCTTCGGTTTCGTCGAGCCAGGCAACCCCAACTTCGTCGTCGGCGGCGACTACATGGAGACGATCGCGGCCGTCTCGGGCAAGCGCGACAAGCAGACCGGGCGCTACGAAGCCTCTCGCAGGCTCTGGCCCACGACCCAGGCCGAGAACAACGGGAACCGGCTCGCCTGGGCCGGCCTGACCAATCGCTACTTCGGCGTGGCGATGCACGGCGTGGCCGAGGGCGATGCCTCTGCGGGCTCGATCCCGCTGCTGACGCCGGTCGAGTCGGTATCGCGCGTGCTGCTCGATACGGCCGCCCGCCCCAATGAGCCCAACTACGTGCTGGGTCTCGAAGTCACCAGCCCGGCCTACGAGGTGCCTGCGGGAGAGGCATCGGCGCACCAGATCGGCATCTACGCGGGCCCCCTCTCCCGCTCGCTCATCACGTCGAACCCGTCGGCGAACGCCGTCATGCTCCGGCAGCTCGTGCAGTACACGTTCGGCGGTCCCTGCGGCTTCTGCACGTTCCCGTGGCTGGCCCACATCCTGGTGTGGCTGCTGAACCTCATCCACGACTACGTCACGCTCGACTGGGCGCTGGCCATCATCATCCTCGTGCTGATCGTCCGAACGGTGCTGCATCCGGTGACCAAGTGGAGCCAGATCCGCGTGCAGCGGTTCAGCCACCAGATGCAGCAGATGGCGCCCAAGCAGAAGAAGATCCAGGAGAAGTACAAGAGCGATCCCAAGCGCATGCAGGCCGAGATGGCCAAGCTCTGGCGCGAGGAGGGCATCAACCCCGCCGGCATGCTGGGCTGCCTGCCCATGTTCCTGCAGACGCCCGTGTGGATCGCGCTGTATGCCTCGCTCTACTTCGCCATTGAGCTGCGCCACGAGGCGGCCTTCTTCGGCGTCTTCCAGATGATCGGCGGCTGGCCCTTCCTGGCCGACCTCGCCCAGCCAGACAGCGCCATCCCGCTGCCCCAGGCGGTGCACTTCTCCCTGCCGCTGATGGGCACGATCACGGCGATCAACGTGCTGCCGCTGCTGCTGGGCGTGGTGTTCTTCGTGCAGCAGAAGTACATGATGCCGCCGCCCAGCGCCACCATGACGCCCGAGCAGCTGGCCCAGCAGCGCATGATGAAGGTCATGATGGTCGTGATGTTCCCGATCTTCATGTACAACGCGCCCAGCGGCCTGGCGGTCTACTTCATCGCCAACTCGGCCCTGGGCATCATCGAAATGCGCTACATCCGCGCCCACATCAACAAGAACGACCTGCTCACCCCCAAGCAGCGCGACCCGGGCAAGAAGACCTACATGCAGCGCCTCATGGAACGCGCCCAGCAGCGCCAGGAGATGATGCAGGCCGCCCGAGGCCAGGGGCCCGCCAAGGGCCCGACCAGCGGCGCGCTGGGCGCCCGGCGAAAGAAGACCGAAAACCGCCGAAAGGGCCGCCGGCCCTGACGGGCGTCGACTCCGCACGATGGACACGACGTCGACCATCGTGGCCCCGGCAACGCCCATGGCCTCCGGCGCACGCGCGGTCGTGCGCCTCTCGGGGCGCGGCGCGTTCGACGCCATCGATGCGATCGCTGTCTCCCCGATCGACCGCCGCCGGGGCGTCGGCCCGATCCGTCTGAAACTGCCGACCGGAGCGCTGCCCACGCTCGCCGTCCGCCTGCCCGGCCCGCGCTCGTACACCGGCGAAGACACCGTCGAGCTGTTGCCCCCTGGCTCGCCCACGCTCGTGGCGATGATCGCCCGGCTGCTGCTTGGGCAACCCGGCGTGCGCCACGCCGAGGCCGGCGAGTTCAGCGCCCGGGCCTACCTCAACGGCCGGCTAACACTGGAACAGGCCGAAGGCGTGGCGGCCACGATCGCTGCTGGCACCGACGCCCAGCTGGAGGCCTCCCACCGCCTGCTCTCGGGCCAATCGGGACGCCGATACGCCGAGATGGTCGACGAGCTGGCATCGCTGCTCGCGCTGGTCGAGGCGGCGGCCGACTTCAGCGAGGAAGAACACGTCGTGCCCATCGCCGCCGGCACGCTGCACGATCGATTGCGTTCGCTGCGCGACGAGCTCGAGGCCGAACGTACCGGCAAGCGTGGCAAGGAGAGCCAGTCGGCAAGGCCGCTGGTCGTGCTCGCGGGCGCGCCCAACGCGGGTAAGACCAGCCTGTTCAACGCCCTGCTCGGGCGCACGCGTTCGGTGGTCTCCGAAATGGAGCACGCCACGCGCGACGCCGTCGTCGAGCCGCTCCGCCTCGAGCATCCATCGATCGGCACCATCGATTGCGAGCTGGCCGACCTGCCCGGCCTGCAGGATCGATCCGTCATCGAACTCGACGCCGACGAGGGAGCCAGCGTGCAGTCGGTCATCGACGCGGCGTTGGAGCGGGCGGATCTCGTGTTGTGGTGCGATCCCGAGGGCTTGTTCAACGGGCCCGACACCGCGCCGCAAGCGATGCTCGTGCGCACGAAGGCGGACGAGGTCGATGTGGAGGCCGGAGGAACCATCGCCGTCAGTGTGCGCTCCGGGCTGAACCTCGACTCGCTCCGCCTGGCGATGGCCGAAACCATCGACCACGCCCGCCAGGACGCCGGCGCCGGCCTGCTGCCGCGGCACCACGCGCTCGCGAGTGCCGCCGTTGACTCGCTCGGGCGGGCGATCGCGTCGGTCGCGGCCGATCCGCCCGACGGCCTGCCCGCCGAAGGCGAGCTGGTGGCGGCCGAGATGCGCCTGGCCCTGGACGCCCTTGGAGAGCTTGGTGGAAGGGTCTCGCCCGACGAGGTGCTGGGACGGATCTTCGCCAGCTTCTGCGTGGGCAAGTAGGCTAGACGAACGCGTCCGGATAAGACGCCATCGGTAGCGATCGCAACGGCGGCGCCGCCTGCGCGAGTATCTGCGTCACGCCGGCAACGCCAGGCCGGAAGCGACGCTCGGCCTCCAACGTTGATCGCCCGATGTCACCACCGACGCGGCCCTGCGAATCGGCCGCGCCGGAGGGTGTTGGCATGTCCAAGCCAATGGGCGAGATCCTGGTCGACCGAGGCATCCTGAGCGACACGCAGCGCGACCAGGTGCTGCAGGCCCAGCGTGGCACGAATCGCCCGTTCGGCGAACTCGCCGAGAAGATGTTCGGCGTGCGCCAACAAGAGATCGAGACGGTCTGGGCCGAGCAGTACGGCGCCATCGCCGAGTGGCTCGACCCCGCACTCGTGGACATTCCTGACCACGTCCTGTGCGTGCTCTCCGGACGCCAGGCTGCGCAGTTCGCGCTCATCCCGATCCGCTACGACGGCCGGTCGCTCGTCCTGGTCACCACACGCGAGCAGCTGCCCCGAGCGCTGCGGTTCGCCTCGTCGACGTTCGGCGCCGAGTGCACGCTGGCGCTCTGCGAGACCGACCAGCTCGGCGAGGGCCTGCGCCGCCACTATGAGGTCGACGCCGAATCCTGGAAGTCGCTGATGCGGCAGGCTGGATCGGGCGAGGCGGCGTGATCAGTCGTCGCGCGCGATCGTCGTGATCGGCGGCTCGATCGGCAGGATCTTCACCAAGTCCATGTACGCCTCGTGGTGCGCCTGCACCTCGGTGAGCGAATCGCCCCCGGTCTTGTCGAGGAACGCGCGGGCGATCTCGAAGGCGACGACGTTCTCCATCACGACGCTGGCGGCCGAGACGGCGCACACGTCGCTGCGCTCGTAGTCGCTCTGCTGGGCTTCCTTGGTGTTCAGGTCGATGGACGGCATGCCGCGCAGGAGCGTGGAGATCGGCTTCATCGCACCCGTCACGACCACCGGCTGGCCGTTGGTCATGCCGCCCTCGATTCCGCCCGCGTTGTTCGTGTCTCGCACGAAACCCAGCGAGGGCCCGTCGGCCTTCGACCGGTCGAAGCGGATCGGGTCGTGCACCTGCGAGCCGGGCAACTCGCTTACGCGGCGGCCCATACCCATCTCGACGCTCTTGAACGCCTGGATGCCCATGACGGCGTAGGCGATCCGGGCATCGAGCTTCAGCCGCCAATCAACACAACTGCCCAGCCCCGGAGGCATGCCGAAGACGTGCACCTCGCACAGCCCGCCGGCGGTGTCCTTGTCGACCTTGGCCTGACGGATGATGTCGATCTGCAACTTCGTTGCCTCGGCATCAGGGCAATACGTCTCGCTCGCGTCGCGGGCCTCGAGCAGCGCCGCGTGATCCTCCGGTCGGATCGCCGCCTCGGTGCGCGCCGTGCCGACGCTGCGGACGAAGCCGAACACGGAGATGCCGAAGAACCCCAGCAGGCCGCGGGCGAGCGCCCCCGCCGCCACGCGCGCCGCCGTCTCGCGGGCGCTCGCGCGCTCCAGCGTTCCCCGGCAATCGGTCGTCAGCCACTTGAGCGAGCCCGCCAGGTCGGCGTGGCCGGGCCTTGGGCGATAGACCGGCGGCGTGCGCTCGGCGTCGTCCATGCGCGAGTCCTTGTTGGCCACGCGCATCGCGATGGGCGAGCCCAGCGTCGTGCCCATGCGGACGCCGCTCAAGAACTCGATGGTGTCGGTCTCGATGCGCTGCCGCCCGCCACGTCCGTAGCCGCCCTGACGCCGTGCGAGCTCTCGGTTGATCGCGTCGGTATCGATCGGCACGCCCGCGGGCATCCCCGTCACGATCGTGAGCATGCCCGGGCCGTGGCTCTCTCCGGCGGTCTGGTAGTCGAGTGTCGGCATCGAAGATGGTATGTGGGCCCTAGCCCTGCGGCGGCGCGCCGAGCACCGAGAGGATGTTGCTGCGATCGTCGGTCCAGAGTCGGAAGCCCTCGGGCGCCCGGGGCGGGCGCCACAGCGAGCGGCGGGCCAGCGGCTCGAGGTCGGCCGCATCGCGAGCGAGCATGACCCACGTGCTCGTGTACCGCCCGGTCTCCAGGCTCTCCTGCGGGTCTCGCACGTCGAAACGCATCGTGGCGAAGAGGCCGAGCTCCTCGGCCGCCCTGGCCACCACCGGCTCCAGGTCGAGGTACACGTTCGAGATGTGCACCGCCAGCACGCCGCCGTCGGACAGGTGCTCGAGGTAGCTCTCGAATGCCTCGAGCGTCAGCAGGTGCACGGGGATGGCGTCGGAGCTGAATGCGTCGAGCACGATTAGGTCGTACGGCTCGCCCTCGTGGGCCTCGAGCAGCAGCCGGCCGTCGCCGACGAAGTATTCGATGTCGTCCGCTCGGCTCTCGCTCAGGAAGGTGAAGTACCGCGGATCTGTGGCAATACGCACGACCGCGGGATCGATCTCGTAGGCGTGCATGGTCATGCCCGGTCGCCCGTACGCGGCCAGGGCGCCGGTGCCGAGACCGACGAGCGCAACGCGGTCGAGGGCGCGGTGCTGCGTCTGGGCGGCCTGGCCATCGATGAGGGCAAACACGTCGGCGATCGGGCTCAGGTCGTGGTAGTAGGCCAGGGGCACGGGCACGCCGCCGCGGTCGACGCGTTGCAGGCCGTGGGCCGTCGAACCGTGGCGGAGCTGGTGCAGCGTGGCGATCGAGCCGTCACGCCAGCGGGTTCGGATCTCCTCGACCGTGTGCACGCCGAAGAAGGTGCGTTCGATGTACACGACGTCCGCCGGCCCGCGCCAGAAGCTGGCGGTCAGCAGCACGCCGCCGACGGCGAGCGCGAACGCCGCCGCGCGCGCGTGAACGACGTACAGCGCTACGGCGGGCAAGCCCACGGCAAGCGCCCGCTCCCACCAGGCAGCCGACGAGGACAGCGGCTGGAAGCCCAGCGCCCCCAATACGACCAGGATGCACACGAACCCCGCGATGATTGCGAACCCGACCGCGATCTGCGTGGCCGGGCGATCGAGGCCCGCGTCCTTGTCCGAGGCGGTCCGTGATGGCAGCCCGGGGAGCGCCAGCATGGCCAAGGCGATCGCGATGGGGTACTCGAGCACGCGGTCGAACACCATCGGCGCGAGCAAGGCGTTGAATGCGCCGCCCAGCACCCCGCCGAGCGCCACGAGCAGGTAGAACTCGGTGAGGTGGCCCGCGTGCGGGCGCAGCGAGGCCAGCCGCTGGTGGCACAGCAGCGCGGCGAGCGTGAACGCGGCGACGTGCGCTCCGGCGACAGCGACCAGCGGCTGGCGCGCATGCAGCAGAATGGCGACCACGACGCCGACGACCGCGATGGGCGTCAGCCTGGCTACCCAGCGGTCGAGGCCGGGCCTGCGCACGCCGAAGGCAACGATGAACGTGAGCAGATAGAGCGCCAGCGGTACGACCCACAGCAGCGGCGCGGCGGCCACGTCCGTCGTCAGGTGCTGCGTCACGCCCAGCATGAGGCTCGACGGCACGAACGCGAGACCGACCCAGGCCAGTCGGCGAGGCCAGGCGATCGGCTCGACGGGCGCTTCGCTCGACTCAACCCGCGGCCCACGCGTGCGCCGAGCCGCGAACGCGCCGCCGATGCCGAGCAGCACGACGAGCGCGACGTAGCCGGCGGACCACCACGTGCGCTGCTGCTCGAGGCTCAGCAGCGGCTCGAGCACGAAGGGATAGGCGAGCAGCCCGAGCATGCTGCCCGCGTTGCTCGCGGCATACAGGGGGTAGGGGTCGGCCGCGAGCGGGTGGTCCGTTCTGGAGATCCACTTCTGCACGAGCGGCGACACCGACGACAGCACGAGATAGGGTGCGCCCACGGCCAGGGCGAGGGCGGCCATGACCCACAATGCCGGCGGGCCGTCGGGCGTGCCCGAGGGCAGCACCAATGGCAACGCAAGGACCGCCAGCGCCGCCAGCACGACGTGCACCCCGATTGCCAGACGCGGGGCCCGATGCCCGGCCAGACCCAAAAGGTGGGCCGAGAGGTAGCCCAGCAACAGCCCGGATTGAAAGAAGAGCATGGCCGCCGTCCATACCGCCGGGCTGCCGCCCAGGCGAGGCAGCAGCATGCGGGCGAGCATGGGCTGCACGCAGAAGAGCAGGGCGGCTGCTACGAAGATGGCGATGGCGTACAGCGCAAGCATGCGGGTGCAACCCCCCTCGGGGGCTGATGGTACCGCCCGAGGGCGTCTGGGCTGCCTCGCCGGACGTCCCACGATCGCGGGGGCGATTCGCGGCCCGGCCGAAACGCCGCGCCGGTGCGACCCCTATGCAGGCACGGGGAGCCCTGCGGTGTCTACGAGTGCCTTCATCCAGACGTCGTCGAAGCTCCTCGGAGCCTGGGCCGTCGTCCTCGGCATGGTCGCCGTCCTTGCATCTGCATCGCGAGCGACCGCCGGCCCGCTTCCCGAGCACTGGGTGGCCGATGGGTGCGACTGGGTCGTGCACGTCGATGCCGAGCGGCTCCGAGAGGCCGAAGCGCTCCAGCCCATCTTCGATGCGTTGGTCTCCTCGGCCTGGGGCGCGACGCTGAGCGACATGGGCATCGACGCGCGGATGGACCTGACCGACATCACGATGTTCGGCACCATCACCCGCGGGCCCGACGCGAAGGGCCAGACCACGACCATGCTCCAGGGCGGATCTGCGCTGCGCGACGCGATCCAGCAGCACGTTGCCGATCACGATGGATTTCCCTTGCTCTTGCGTCCTGCCCGTAAGACCGACGGCCGGGGAATCTCCGCGTGGACGATCGAGTCGCTTTCGGTGCACGTGGCACTCGTGCCCGTGGGATCTACCGGTTCGGGCGAGCTCGTCGCGGTGCTCTCGGACCATTCCGACCGGCTGCAGGCCTGCATCGATCTCGTCATTCGAGGCTCGCGCGAAGAGCCGCCGAGCCCAGAGAAAGCCGACGAGGTCGCGTCGGCGGGCGATGAGAGCCCGCCCGGGTGCGTCATCGTGGTGCGAGCCAACGATCTTGACTGTGCCCACCCACCGCTGAGTTCGGCATTGCTCGCGTCAGCCAGCGCGATCCACGGCTATCTGGGGTATCGCCAAGAGGCCGATCGGACCGTGGTCTTCGCCCGGCTGCGGGTCGATGGGGGCGAGCAGGCCGACGGCGATCGCATGGTCGTGTCGCTCAACAACATGGTCGAATTCTGGACGCACGGCGCCCGCCGGATGGCCGCCGAGGCCCCGGCTCTGCAGGCCATGGTCGACCTGGTCGGCTCGGGCACCGTGTCGCGCGACGGCCGGACCGTGGAGCTGGCGATGCAGAACGCGATCGCGGCGACTTCGGCCCCGCCGGAACCTGAAGAGGACGACGGCGACGAGCGACTCGCGGGCGTTTCCGACGAGCCGGAGGGCTCGATGCCCAACGACCGATAAGCCCATTCCTGGGTGGACGCCGTCGGTATGAACGGAAATTTAAGGATAACCCCAAGCATGCAACCGCTTGGGATTTTGGCACGGATGCGTTAACCTGATGGCAATGTCCGCGTCCGTTGCTGGCCCCATTCCGTTCGAAGCCCCGCTGCACGGGCGGCCCGGCGTACCGGTCGACAACCTGAGCGATCAGGAGCTGTCTGAACTGGCCAAGGAAGGGTCGGTCGCTGCGTACAACGTGCTCGTGACCCGCTATCAGGACCGCGTCTATCGCTTCCTGCTCCGGCGGACGGGCTCGTCGGCCGAGGCCGAGGACGTCGCCCAGGACACGTTCCTGCGTGCCTGGCAGAAGCTGCACACCTACGAGCCCGAGCGCCCGCTGGCGCCGTGGCTGCTGACGATCGCCGCTCGGTTGGCCGCGTCGGCGGCTCGACGCCGCGCCCGCGTGCGCGTCGCGCCCGAGTCGGCCATCGGCTACGTCGATGCCGCGGCTCCGAGCCTCGAGCCGGCCAATCCCGACGCGGGTCACGATCGCAAGCGGATCTGGAAGATCGCCGAATCGGTGCTGAATCGCGACCAGCTCACGGCCGTGTGGCTCCGGTACGTCGAGGGCCTGAGCCCCGCACAGATCGCCCGCGTGATGGACAAGTCGGGCGTGGCGGTCCGGGTCATGCTGCTGCGTTCGCGGAACGTCTTGGGCGAGGCCCTCCGTGAGCGTGCGGTCGACATCGCGTCGCCCCATAAGGACATTCCCGCAAAGAATTCGCACTGAATCGTGGGAGCGTCGCGGAAACTCCGATTCAGGAGGAACCCGCGTTACGCTCGACCCCGATGGAGCGAATACTGAGCAGGAGTAGCATCGATCTCGTGAGCCGCCCGAAGCACCATTCCGCATCTCCCAGCCGTCACCGGCACAAGGCCGTGAGCCGTCGGATCGAGTCGCTGCTGCGCGACCCGAAGGGCTGGCCCAGCGAGAAGGCGCCGCTGCGGGTGCGGGCCGGAGTGATGTCGAACCTGGCCGCCCAGCGGCAGGCCGATGCCCGGGGCGAACGCGTCACGATGTACCGCGATGGTCGGTGGTCGAACCGCAAGCTCGAATTCTCGCTGCGTCCGCCGCTGGCTGCCGCCGCGGTCATCGCGATGATCGTGTCGGCCGCCGTGCACTTCATGGGCGGCACCGAAGCATGGCAGCCGTGGGCCGACGGCCTCGCGAATCGCTTCTACGAAGTTGATGGCGGCAACGCACGGTTCAACGGTTCTTCGTTTGCCAACGCAGGCGATCAGGCTCCGAGCATGCTGCCCGGACAGGACGAGGCCGCCGCGCTCCGCTCGGACGTGGATCGCTTCCGCGCGCACCTGACCGGCAGGATCCCGATGCGCGAGACCGAGACGAGGCCGTCGCGTGACTCGCGTCGCGAACCCCCACCGCCGAGCCGGCGAAACGGCCCCGATCCCGCGTCGTCCTGACGCGTCCTCAAACTCAATCGAGTTCGACGGCTCCGACCAGTTCGGTGAGCTTGATGGCGCCCATGCGCTCGGTCCAGCGCTGCAGGCCCTTGTAGATGCGAGCCGGGCAGCTCGGATCGGCCATCGCGCCCGTGCCGACGCCAACGGCCGAGGCACCGGCGAGCACGAACTCGGCGGCCTCGCGCCAATTCGTGACGCCGCCCAGCCCGATGATGGGCACGCCCTCGTCTCTGGCGATGGACCGGTAGGCGTCGTGGATGAGCTTGACGACGATGGCGTGCACCGCGGGCCCCGACAGCCCGCCGGTGGTGTTCGTGATGCGCGGCCTGCGCGTTTGCACGTCGATCGCCATCGCTGGGGTCGTGTTCGCAAGGCACAGCACGTCGGCACCCGGGCGTTCATTCGGCCCTCCGGGTCGGCCGAGGGCCTCGATCGCTGACCTCGCGACGGCCACGATGCCCGGCATGCCGGCGGCGATCGGCGGCAGCTTAACGATGAGCGGCTTGCTGGGCAGCGCGGCGCGTGCGGCGGCGACGAGGTCGGACAGCGCTGCCGGATCGACGCCGAAGTCGGCGCCGCCGTGCACGTTGGGGCACGAGACGTTGAGCTCGACCGCGTCGACGCCGTCGAGCCCGTCCATCTCGGCGACGACGCGGACGTATCCGTCGATGGTGTCGCCGGCGACCGAGCCGATGAGCCGGACGTCGTTTCGCGCGAGCTTGTGGCTGGGCGCGACGTGCTCGGCAAACCGATCGATGCCGGTGTTGGCCAGCCCGATGGCGTTGAGCATGCCGCCACGCAGGGGCACCATGCGCCACGTCGGGTGGCCCTCGCGCGGCTGGGCGGTGATCGACTTGCTGGTGACAGCGCCCAAGACCCGTGACGGCAGCACGTCGAGGATCTCGTCGGCATAGCCGGCGGTGCCCGCGGCGAGGATGATGGGGCTCTGGAGTTCGAGGCCGGCTAGGTCGACGGCCATGGGCCCCTTGGGCGGTGGCCCCTGGGGCGCTGGCTCGGGCTGACGCGTCGATTCGGATGGGTCGGGCACGTTCAAGTGTTCGCACCCGGGGGCATCGCGGCTACCGCGCTCGGCTGGGCGTCAGGAACGATCGACTCCGGTGCGACGGAAGCCGGTGAGCAGGCCGGGCCGGGCCGAACGCTGGGCCTCGGGCTCGCGGTCGAAGCTCGCGCTGGGCAGGGCCTCGATGGCCTCGGCCGCCGTGTCGAAGCCGTTGATCGGATCGAGCCCCTGGGCAAAGAACTCGTCCCACGCCGGGTCGAGCCGACGCACGAGCTTGCTGGCGGGCAGGCCCACGGTTGCGGCGTCGTGACCGGTGAGACAGGTAAAACCCAGCTCGACGACGCTGCGGATCTCGTCGCGCTGCATCTCGGTCGAAAAGCCGCGAAGCCCCTCGAGCGTGCGCGCGACGCCGAGCATCTCGATGGTGGCGCTGCCCCGGCGGTCGACCAGGACGTCGCGGGCCCGGACGGTGCCGTGGTGCACGAGCTTCTCGTGGGCGGCGTCGAGGCCGTCGAGGACCTGACGCAGCAGGCGATCGGTCTCGCCCGGTTCCATGTGGCCGCCCTTTTCGGCGAGCAGCGAGTCGAGGTCGATCAGGCCGTCCTGGTGCCCGGTGTAGGGCGTGACGGCGCAGGGCTGGTGGACGATGCCCAGCAGCAGCTTCTGGACCGGCAGCACGTGCCGGTTGTCGATCATGCGGATGTTGTCGACCGCGCGCCGCAGCACCGCCACCTGGGCGTCGTCGGGTCGGATCGGAAACAGGTGCAGGACCTTCGCGTCGCGACCGCCGGGCTCCATCGCGAGTAGGCGTCGGGCGATCGGCGATTCGGGGAGTTCGCGCGTGATGGTGTAGTCACCGAATCGCACGCGAGGCTGGGTTTCGCCCATCAGTGGGGATCCTCTGTTGGCACGACGCGTCGAACGACGCAGCCGGGCCCGGACTCCGAGCTAGTCTCAATGATAGCTCGCGGGCTAGGTCGGCAATTCCGGCGCGGGATCACCACAAACGGTCCGCATAACCGTTCTTACCTACCATACATTTCCTGTACGGCCGGCAGCAGGTCGTCCCGGAGCGTCTCGGCGAAGTCGCGGTGGGTCTGGACGCCCAGGTCTCGCGCCGCGGCCGAGCGATCCACGTCGCCGGGCCAGCTCGCGACGATGCGGGCCCGGCCGGGGTGGATGTCGTACCGCGGGCGGAAGCCCGGGAAGTGGGCGGCGATGGCGACGGCGATCTCCCCAGCCGTGGGCGCGAAGCTCGCGACGTTGTAGACCCTGCGCGACAGGCCGTCGGCTCGGGCCAGGGCGAGGGTCGCGTCGACGGCGTCGGCCATGAGCATGAACGGCAGCCTGGCGTGCTCGGGCACGAAGCAGACGGCCTCGTCGCCCTTGGCCGCGGCGTGGAGCATCAGGGGGCCGTAGTCGCTCGTGCCGCCGCTGGGCGCCGTGTGCGGACTGATCAGGCCTGGGTATCGCACGCAGCGGAAGTCGATGGTCGCGGGCGCGTCGCCGCGATCGAGCAACTGGAAGTGCTCGGCGTAGTAGCGGCCCAGGTGCTCGCAGCACAGCTTGTTGACGCCGTACATGGTGATGGGGTTGAGGTAGTCGTCTTCGGCGACGGCGCCGGCTCGCTGCTTCTCGGCCTCGCTGGGCAAGCCGTACACGGCGATGGAACTGGGGTAGATGAACCTCACCGGGCGCGTCGTGGCGCGAGCCTGCTCGGCGAGCAGCCGCAGGAGGTTCATGGTGCCCTGGGTGTTCACCTCGTGGGCGAGGGAAGGGTTGCGCTCGCCCGTCGAGCTGAGCAGCGCGGCGAGGTGGTAGACCTCGGTGATCTCGTAGTGGGCGAGGATGGAAGCGATGGCGAAGGGATCGCGCACGTCGCCGGTGAAGACGGCGTGGCATCGGCTGGCGAGTTCGTCGTGGATGGGGCGCAGGTCGAAGGCGACGATGGGCGTGTCGGTCGACTCGCTGAGGCGGTGGATGAGGCCGTGGCCGACCTCGCCGCCCGCGCCGGTGAGCAGGATCGCCTGCCGCCGGGGTGCGCCGTGGGCGACGGCGGACTCGAGGCCCGCGGTGGGCTCCAGGGCGGTCGGGGACAGCCGGATGTCGGGGTTCTCGCTCACGGCGCAGGATAGGGGCGTGTCGCCCTTGGTGCGGTATCATCGCGGCATGGCCATCGCCGTCATCGCGATCGTCTTCGGGTATGCGGGCCTTGGCCTGCTGGTGGCGATCCCGATGTGCCTCGTAGGGCTCGGCCGGCTCGACCCGGCGGCGGCCGCGGGCACGTGGGGCTTCCGCGTGCTTTCCATCCCGGGCGTGATGGTGCTCTGGCCGGTCGTGCTCGGGCGGTGGCTGAAGCGGGGCAAGGCGTGAAGGCCGGGCATCGGCGCATGCACGTGGTGATGTGGGTGCTCGTGCTCGTTGGCACGCTGGCGATCATCGTTGCCGGCGCGATGAAGCGCTCGGGTGACGTCGAGCCGGGGCCGAGCGTCTCGGCGGAGCCGGCGCCGTGAGCGTGCAGTACCGGGCCGTGAATTGGACGCGGCACAAGGTCGTGTACGACCTGGTGCTCGCGGGCGCGTGCGTCGCGTTCGTCGGCGTGTTCATGGTGATGAGCATGGTGGTGCACCCGCCGCCGAACGAGGTGTCGCCGCCGATCCTGGTGATGCGGGCGCTCGGGACGCTGGCGATCGTGCTGCTGCACGTGGTGCTGGCGATCGGACCGCTGGCGAGGCTCTGGCCACGCACGACGTTCCTGCTGGCAAACCGCCGGCACCTGGGCGTCGCGACGTTCCTGGTGGCCGGGCTGCATGCGTTCGTGGTGTACGGGTTCTACGGCGGCTTCGGCGTCGAGAACCCGGTGCTCGCGGTGCTCGTACGGCCCGACGGGAGCGTGGGCTTCGAGTTCGTCGGTTTTCTCGCGCTGCTCGTGCTGCTGGTGATGGCGGCGACGAGCCACGACTTCTGGCTGGCGCTCCTCGGGCACGGCGTGTGGAAGGCGATGCACATGGCCGTGTACGTGGCGTATGCGCTGGTGGTCGCGCACGTGGTGTTCGGCGTGCTGCGGAGCGAGAAGTCGCTCGTGTTTCCTTTGCTGCTCCTTGGTGGTGCGTTGGTGCTCGGTGGCTTGCACCTGGTTGCCGGGGGCCGCGAGTGGCGGCGCGATGCGGCATCGTCGGACGAATCTGAGGATGGCTGGATCGACGTCGGCGATCCGCACGAGATTCCCGACAAGCGGGCGCGCGTCGTGTGCCTGGGGTCGGGCAATCGCGTGGCGGTGTTCCGGGATGGCGATCGGCTGTCGGCCCTGAGCAACGTGTGTGCGCACCAGGGGGGGCCGCTGGGCGAGGGCGAGATCCTCGACGGCTGCGCGACCTGCCCGTGGCACGGGTACCAGTACCACACGGAGAACGGCCAGAGCCCGCCGCCCTACACCGAGAAGATTCCGACGTACGAGCTGCGCGTGCGCGGCGGGCGCGTGGAGGTGAACCCCAGGCCGAACGAGCCCGGCACGCCGACCACGCCGGTAAGCATCACCGAAGGGGGTGCGTCGTGAGCGGTCGGCCGGGCATCTACGTGATCTATCGGCCGCTGCCGGCGGCCATGCTGACGCTCGTGCTGGCGGCCGTCGGTGCGCTGGCGGGGCTGATGCTGGGCACCGCCGCGGCGGCCGCGCTGGGCCAGCGCGATCCAGGAACGGGCGTGTGGGATACGTCGAGCGCCATCACGCTCTCGGGCACGATCGTGGCCGAGCCGTATCCGATGCTGCTGCCTGACGATGGCGCGGCCGGCGTGCTGCTGGTGGGCGTGGGCAAGGTCGGCCCGCCGCAGGAGGTGCTCGATCTGATTGGCAGCAGCGCGAGCGTCACGGGCTATCGCCTGGAGCGCGACGGCATGCGAATGCTCGAGGTGCAGTCGACGAGCGCGGGCGAGGGCTCGGGCGGGCCGATTGCACGGACTCCCGCGGATCGTGGCGAGCATGCGATTGCAACCGAGATTCTCGACAGCAAGTGCTACCTGGGCGCGATGAAGCCCGGCAGCGGCGAGGGCCACCAGGCATGCGCGATCCTCTGCGTGCGCGGCGGCATCCCGCCCATGATCTCGTGGAGCGATGCGGCGGGCGTCAGGCATTATGCGCTACTGACGACCGCCGGCGGCGAGCCCATGCGCGACGAGGACACGAGCCTGATCGCCGAGCCCGTGGTCGTCACGGGGACGCTCACGGCCCGGGATGGCTGGCTGTGGATGGCGGCCGACCGGATCGAGCGGTAAGGCGCAGGCGGGACGACTCGTCGGTCATTCGTCCTTGCCGCCCTGGCCGAGCCCGAAGGCCGAGCCGACGGCGAGCAGGATCCAGATGGCGTCGTAGCCGCTGAGGAAGTTTTCGCCGCTCATGCTGGCGTACTCCTCTTCGACCATCGCGACGTTGGTCTCGTGCTGCTCTCGGTAGGCCTTGCGAACGGCTTGCTGGTGTTCGGGCGTCTGGTCGTCCCAGTATTCGAGGGTGGCGGCCCAGAGGTCGGGCGGGTAATCAGCTTCGCGCCAGCGGAAGTACTGGCCTTCGGGCAGCTCGGGCCAGTCGATGTCGTAGCCCTCGTCTTCCCAATGCTCGACGACCTGGTCGGCGACGTAGCACATGAGGATCTCGTTGGAGAACTGCGAGGCTACGGCAAGATCGCGATCGTCTTGGTAGATCAGTTCGATGACGGCGAGCTTTCCTGCGGCAACAGCCGCGATCGCGACGACCGCCGCGACGATGCCCGAGCCGGTGCTTGCCCCGCCTCCGACGAGGTTGGCCCCCACCATGGCTCCGGCCCCGGCGAGCACGCCGACGCCCCAGGCGATCCAGCCGATCTCGGCCCCGGTGTAGAACCCGACGACCGCCCAGATCGCTGCCCCGACCGCACCGCCGATGAGGGCCCCGATGAATGCACCAACCATGCCGCCCGCTCCCATCTTCACAATGCGCCGAGTGGGCGCTGCCCCAGAGACCCCATGCGGCGGGCTCGCCGACCGCTGCACGCACAATCTAACGAAATTGGGCTCGCAAAGCAAGCCCAATTTCATGGATCACCAGAACAAGGGAAGGGACGTTGCCGATCAGCCCCCGCAGCCCGCGTCGAAGGCGTTCTGGAACGCGAGGAAGTCGAAGATGGTGAGCGAGCCGTCGCCGTCGAAGTCCGCCGCGAGGTCGCCCGCGTCGAACAGGTTCTGGAAGCCCAGGAAGTCGAAGATCGTGAGCAGGCAGTCGCCGTCGATGTCCGGGCGGCATCCGCTGACGGTCAGTGCATAGAGAGCGCCGGTATTGGGCGTGCCCGGGACCGGATCTCCGCTGTTGGCCGAGGGCGCACCCGCGAGCACGCGCAGTCCGCTCGGGCTTTGGTACAACGCCGAGGACGTACCGAATCGGGCGAACGGGATTGCGTCGGCTGGTCGAATGATCGAGGTCTGTACCGGGTTGGCCGGGTCGCTGATGTCAAACGCGTAGGCCGTGCCAGCGAGCGTGGTCTCGCCGGAGCTGGCACCCACGAGCAGTAGGTCCTCGGTCAGCGAGACCGAGATGCCGAAGCCGCCGACCCCGATGGGATCGGTCGGAAGGACCTTCGACAATTGGACCGGGTTGGCCCGATCGCTCACGTCATAGAGGTAGACCGAACCGGTACTGCCGTCGGGGTTGCTGGTGTCCGAGGCGATGGCGGCCAGGGCGACGTCGCCTTCGATCAACAAATCGACGACGAAGCCGAAGTTGTTGCCGGTCGTCGCATCGGCGGGCACGATCTTGGCGGTCTCGAGGCCCGTCTCGATGTTGAAGAGGTACGCCGACCCCGAACTCGCGCCCATGTCGTCGTTGCCGATCGCGCCGATGAGCGCGTAGCCCACTTCGCCGGCCGTCACGCCGCCGCCATCGATCGCGACCGAGCTGCCAAAGCGGTCGACGGCGGCCGCATCGGACGCGGTCAGCTTGAACCGCTCGACCGCATCCAAGCCAACGATCTCAAAGACGTACACCGCGCCGGTGGAACTGCTCTTATCCGATGCACCGACAACCGCGCGATCGAAGTCGATGTCGACGGCGCCGCCGAAGAGGTCGAGGCCCCTGCCATCGCTAGCGGTCAGCTTGTCGATCTGGGCGCCCGTGGAGCGAAGGAAGAGGTAGGCGGCACCAGCGGCCGGACCCAGTTCGTTCTCGAACGGCGCGCCGACGAGCGCGAGGGCGTTGTCGGCGGCCACGTCCGCACCGAATCGGTCGGCATTTTCGCCGTCGTTCGGCGCGAGCGTGAACTGGAGCTGGGGCACGGTGGGGTTGATCGCGTAGATGAAGGCCCGGCCCGCGCCATCGGCGCCACCGATTGGTGCTCCAACGACGCCGAAGCCGGCGGCCGCGGCATCGAACGACGCCCCGAAGTCATCATCGGTGGCGACGGAGGCCGGCGTAACCTTGGCGTCCTCGCTGCTGCACTGGGTCTGGGCTTGGGCGAAAGCGGCAAGGCCGGCTGTGGTGGCGAGGCTGGCGGCGATTCTGGCGTAACGCATTGGCTCTCTCCTGTGTGTTGGTTCACTCTCCGGGCGAGTTTGTAAGCCGATGCGGGAAACCGGGCAAGACGGCGCAGCGATTTGACCGCCATTTCTACGTAGTCGCTATGCCAGCCTCGCCTCACTTGCCCAGCTTGCTGGAGCGACGGGCGGTCCGCGACCGATTCGAGGAGCTATCCTGCAGCGCCCGGAAGCACGCAACCGGCCCGGCCGGGCCTATGCCATCATGGAGGGGCATGTTGGCGACGAAGAAGACTCCCAGCAAGCCAGCCAGCAGGTCTCGCGCCACTGCCGAAACCATGGCGGGCAAGCAGCGCGACATCTCCGTCAGCGAGTTCTTCGCCAAGAACCGCCACCTGCTGGGCTTCGACAACCCGCGCAAGGCGCTGCTGACCACCGTCAAGGAGGCCGTGGATAACGCGCTGGACGCCTGCGAAGAAGCGGGCATCCTGCCGGACATCGAGGTCCTCATCGAGGAGCTTTCGGCCCCACCGAGCACGAGCAAGCCCGGGCGGTATGCCGTCACCATCACCGACAACGGGCCGGGCATCGTCCGCAAGCAGGTCGAGAACATCTTCGGCCGGCTGCTCTACGGCAGCAAGTTCCACCGCATGAAGATGAGTCGCGGCCAGCAGGGCATCGGCATCTCGGCGGCGGGCATGTATGGGTTGATGACGACGGGCAAGCCCATGGTCATCACGACCAAGCCGGGCAAGCGCAAGGCGGCACACCACCTCGAGCTGGCGATGGACACCACGAAGAACAAGCCCGAGGTGACCATCGACGTCGAGACGGATGACTTCCCCGAGACGTCGAGCGGCACAGGCACGCGCGTCCGCATCGAGATGGAGGCCCGCTACCAGCGCGGCAAGACCAGCGTCGAGGCGTACCTCGAGCAGACGGCCATCGCGAACCCGCACGCGCAGATCACGTTCATCCCGCCCGAGAAGGCGGCGGGCGGGCCGGCGCTCGAGGTTGACGACGTCTCGACCGAGCTTAGCCACACCACCGAGCTTGCCGATCGGTACGTTTTCCCGCGGGCCGTCGAGGAACTGCCGCCCGAGACCGAGGAGATCAAGCCTCACCCGTATGGCGTTGAGCTCGGCAACTTCTTGCGGATGCTCAAGAGCACGAACGAGAAGCAGCTGACCGGCTTCTTCAAGAACGAGTTCAGCCGCGTGCCGCCGGCCATCGTGAAGGACGTCACGGCCAAGGCAACGACCAAGGGCAAGACGCTCACCGGGCAGACGTACGTCAAGACCGTCGACCACGACGCGGCCGAGCGGTTGTACCGGGCGCTGCAGGACAGCAAGCTGCGGGCGCCGCCGACGGACTGCCTCGCGCCCATCGGCGTGCGGCAGATGCTCAGCGGGCTGCTCAAGGGCGTGAAGGCCGAGTTTTACGCGGCGAGCACCCGCGACCCGGCGGTGTACCGCGGCAACCCGTTCCAGATCGAGGCGGCGATCGCGTTCGGGGGCGACCTGCCGGGCGACGAGCCGGCCCGCGTCATCCGCTTTGCCAACCGCGTGCCGCTGCTGTATCAGCAGAGCGCATGCTGCTCGTTCAAGGCCGTCGTCGAGACGGGCTGGAAGAACTACAGCCTCAGCCAGCCGCGCGGGGCGCTGCCGGTGGGCCCGATGGTCATCATGGTGCACATGGCCAGCGTGTGGGTGCCCTTCACGAGCGAGAGCAAGGAGGCGATCGCCGACTACGACGAGATCCGTAAGGAGATGCGGCTGGCGCTGCAGGAGTGCGGGCGGAAGCTGGGGACGTACCTCCGCCGCCGGCAGAAGATGCGGCGCGAGGGCCAACGGCGCGACGTGTTCGCGCGATACATCGCCGAGATCGCGCGCTCGACGTCGGCCCTCACGGGCGAGGACGAGGGCGCGTTGCTCGACGCATTGCTGAAGCAAGCCCAGGCCCGGACGGCCATCGCCGACGCCGAGCTCGACGAGGACGGCAACTTCGTGAAGAAGGACAAGGGTGCCTCGGACGACGACGGCGTGATCATCGTCGACAGCGAGTCGAGGCCGTCGCAGGTGGAAGCGAAGTCGAACGGCCAAGCAACGAAAGCCGCCGAGTCCGACGCGGGCCGCGGGCTCTTCGGAGGTGATGAGGAGAGCGTGCCGGTGCGGCGGAAGAAGAACGGGAAGAAGACGGGCAAGAAGGTCGGGAAGAAAACAAGTGTGAGCCGGAAGTGAGCGTTCCAACGGATGATCTGCGGGACTCCGGCGGTTGGTACTCCTGTTCTCAGGCGTACCTTCATCTGCGGTTCGGCGTCGATGTTTGGGAGCACCCATATGGCATTGGGTCCTGCGACGTGGCGCTCGAAGAGGCGTGTCGATGCTATTTGGATGTCGATTTTCTTCATCCGATTGCTCATGGCGAACTCGTTTGGGCGATTACGGGAGCGTTGACCGAGTTATTTGAGGAAGGAATGCCCACTAGCGATCAACTCGATCTTGCACAGCGCGTTGTTCTCAATGCGCAACAATGGCCGTGGGCAATCAGCGCACTTCTTTCCGCGGACGGATGTAGCGAACGAGTCGACCGGGGTTCATTTCGTCTCTACCAGTGGCTAAAGAGTTTAGAGGGCCTCGATTTCTCGGCTATGCGGCATCGATATGACAAGTACTTCCGCAGCAATCCGCCCACGGAACACAAGACCAACTCAATCATCGTGGGTCCCTACGACACCCCTCCGATCAATCAGGACTAACACAATGGCCAAGAAGACCACCAAGAAAGTCCGCTCCGCCCCGCGCAAGCGCTCGACCGAGGCCAAGGAGCGTGACGCCAAGACGCAGGAGTCGCTGAAGGCGTTGGCCGGCGGCATCGCCAAGAGCGCGCTCTCGGGCGTCGAGCCGACGTTCGACGTGCCCACGCGCTCGTCGAGCAATACCACCTGGAACAAGAAGCGCGGCATCCTGCAGATGGGCAGCGCGGCCAGCACGCGGCAGATCTTCAACCTCGGCCAGGCCCGCAAGTTCATGCAGAGCCTGCGCCACGCCCACGGCATCAGCCGCCTCATCGACCAGGACAAGACGACCAGCCTCCGCGGCATGTTCTATACCGGGCTGGGCGACGTGCACGACGCGGGCGGCAAGAAGACCGGCGAGAAGACTTTCGACGACCAGACCGAGAGCGATTCGATCCTCGAGGACCTGGAGGTCACGCTCGGTGCGCTCAGAGAAGAGCTGCACATTTTTGCTAAGAAGCGCGGCGCCATGGTCGGCAACATCACCATCGAGGACAGCGGCGACACGATCGACTGCCGCAAGATGGGCAGCGGCGGCTACGCGATCCCCAGCATCTGCGAGCCCGACCGCGTGAAGTTCGGCACGTGCGAGGCCGACTTCGTGCTGCACGTCGAGAAGGACACCGTGTGGCAGCGCTTCAACGAGGACCGCTTCTGGAAGACGCACAACTGCATCCTGACCGAGGGCAGCGGCCAGCCCCCCCGCGGCGTGCGCCGCCTGCTGCACCGCCTCAACAAGGAACTCGGCCTGCCGATCATCTGCCTGCTCGACTGCGACCCGTGGGGGCACTACATCTACAGCGTCATCAAGCAGGGCAGCATCTCGCTCGCCTTCGAGAGCGAGCGGCTGGCGATCCCCGACGCGAAGTTCCTGGGCATTCGTTCCAATGACTTCGAGCGGTGCAACCTGAGCGACAGCGTCCAGATCTCGCTGAACGATCGCGACATCGCCCGCGCGAAGCAGATCGCCGCCTACCCGTGGTTCAAGGACCACAAGGGCTGGCAGAAGGAGATCGCCAAGCTCTTGAAGAACGGCTTCAAGCTCGAGGTCGAGGCGCTCATCAACATCGACATCAGCTACGTCACCGAGACGTACGTGCCCGAGCGGCTGGCGGCGGAGGATTGGTTGGACTGAGCCTGGATTGGACTAGGCTTGCGAGGTGCCTCGCGATGGACGACCTTGCCTCCGCACTCGCCGAGTTCGAGGCATCGATCGACGCGTTACCCGCCGTCGAGACGGACGAGCGTATCAAGCCGGATTGGCGTAAGGCGATGGTGGCATACGGCTCTGCTGCCGTTGCATCGATCGCTAACGGCAGGGCGATGGTCGTCGATCGGCAGCCAGCGACCCCGTCGATGATGGCCCCGATGATCTGGTGCTGTGGAAGGCCCGACAAAGAGCGTGACATCCGTTGGGTTGGCCACTCGCTACTCGCTGTGCTTGTGCATCATGAATCACTGGCATCGGCGACCCTTCGGTGGATGCTCGATCGGCCCGAGTGGATCCTCCGAGCGACCGCACTCGAGACGCTGCGGAGCGATCACCCAAGCTCGTTGACCGACGAACTCCTGAGCCAGGGGCTGGATGACCAGCATCGATGTGTCCGAGGCATGGCGGCTCACATGATCCTCGATTGCGAGCGGCGGAATCTACTGCCCAAACTGCGAGAGGCCGCTTCGCGAGAGCGCCTCGATTGGTTGCGCGAGACGATGGACCACACGGCCGAGATCGGCGATGTTGGATACGTCGTGGAGCCCAGTGCTGCGGGGTGGGTCGCCGCACGCGTGCGTCTCAATCTTGATGGGCGTTCGCAGCGGCACTGGTGGAGCGCGAAGAGTGCCGATTACGAACATGGCGGTCTCGAAGCGATTCTGCGATCGCACTACGGCCGGCGCAATCCGATGCCACAACCCCAGCCACTGCCCTCGGAACCGCCGGAGCCGATCGCCCCGTGGCTCGTCTACAGCAAGCGTCCCATGGGGTACCTTTTTATGAACAGGCTCGAGGGCCCAGACGTCGTGCAGGTGCTCAAGGGCCGGCACGGACCCGATGGCGACAACACCTGGCCGCCGATCCGGTGATTACCGCCAGTCGATCACAATCTTGCCGAGCTGCTCCTGCGCCTCCAGCCGCTCGTACGCCGCGCGGCCGTCGGTGGCCTTGAAGACCTGATCGACCACTGGCTTCAGCGCACCGGCCTTGAAGAGGCTCGCGACCTCGCGGAACTCGGCGGGGGTGCCCATGGTCGAGCCGAGGACGCGGAGCTGGTTCCAGAAGATGCGGGCGAGGTCGGTGGTGGCGTCGGGGCCGGTGGTGCAGCCGGGGGTGACGTAGGCGCCGCCGCGGGCGAGGCTCTTGATGCAGGGCAGGTGGGTGGCCTTGCCGATGCTGTCGACGGCCATGTCGACGCCGCGCTTGCCGGTCCAGGATCGGACGTCGCGCGACCAGTCATCGCCCTTGTCCAAGACGCCGTGGTCGGCGCCCATCTCCAGGGCCTTGTCGATCTTCCACTGGTGGCGGCTGGTGACGACGACGGGACAGCCGAAGTGCTTGGCGATCTGCATCGCACTCGTCGCCACGCCGCCGCCGATGCCGGTGACGAGCACCGACTGGCCTGCGCGAAGGCCACCCTTGGTGACCATCATGCTCCACGCCGTGAGCGCGGTGAGGCCGAACGCGGCGGCCTGCACAGGATCAATGTCGCTCGTGTCGTTGGGGCCAAGATCAGCCAGATGCGTAGCCGGGGCGTGGAAGAACTGGCGGTGCATGCCGTGGTGGTGCTCGCCGATGAGCTCGTAGTCGGGCGCGAGCGTGCTGCCGGGCGGATCGCTCGGCCGCTCACGCGGCGGGACTTCGACGGCGGCGTTGACGATGACGCGGCGGCCAACCCAGGCGGGATCGACGCCCTCCCCCACTTCCTCAACGACCGCGCACGCGTCGCAGCCGCTGACACGGGGCCAAGTGAGATCGACGCCCGGGATGCCCATGCCAACCCACAAATCCATGTGGTTGAGCGCGCTGCACAGCGTGCGCAGCTTCGCGTGACCGGCGGGCGTGGGCTCGAGGTCGGGCCAGTCGGTCTGGTGTTCGATGTTTGGGGCTACGGTCTTGGACTGTGCGGTGCAGACGAGGGCGTTCATGGCCCACGGTAGACCCGGCATACGCTGTCGGCCGGGAGGCAACGACCATGAAGATGTTCGCCGAACGGGCACGCAAGCAACTGAAATTCTACGTGTATCTCTACATCGACCCGCGCAACGAAGAGGTCTTCTACGTCGGCAAGGGGACGGGCAATCGGTGCTTCCACCACTTGAAGGACGTTCGCGAGAACGACGAGGCCGCTCGCATCGCCGAGATCCGCAAGGCGCGGCTCGAGCCACGCATCGAGGTGCTCAAATACGGGCTGAACGAACAGCAGGCGCTGCTGGTCGAAGCGACGGCAATCGATCTGCTGGAGGTCGACAACCTGACCAACGGCGTGCGCGGGCACGGCAGCCGGGTCGGATCTCGCTCAGGCGTCGAGCAACTGATAGCGACGCTCAGCGCGAGCCCGGTCGAGATCGATCCCAAGGACTCGGCGGTCTTGATCAACATCACCAAGACGCACCGCTACGGCATGAGCGCTGCGGAGTTATACGACGTCACCCGCAGCGCGTGGGTCGTCAGCCTCGCCAGTGCTCGGCGTGCGGACTATGCGATGGCGATCTACAGGGGCGTCGTCCGCGAGGTGTACGCAATCGCGGCCTGGCTTCCCGATGGCTCGACCCTGCGCGTGGATGACGCTGATCGCAATCGCGACACGGAACCCGAGCGTCGGTACGAGTTCGTCGGCACGATTGCCGATGACAAGATTCGCCGGCAATACGTCGATCGCAACGTCTCGGCCTACTTCCCGCGCGGGGCGGCGAATCCCATCAAGTATGTCAACTGCGACGATGACCGGCCTGACCAGCCAAAGAAGAAGGCCGCCCGAAAGAGGCGGCCTCGTCGCTCGAACGCTCGTCCAAGATAGTCGAGCCCTACTTCTGCACCGTCTTCAAGCCCTCGACGTGCTTCATGCCGCGGCGGCGGTCGCGGAGGCGACGCTTCTTGCCGACGCGATCGCGAAGGAAGTAGAGCTTGGCGCGGCGGGCGTCGGCGCGGCGGACGACCTCGAACTTGGCGATCAGCGGGCTGTTCAGGGGCCAGGTACGCTCGATGCCGATGTCGTCGACCACGCGACGGACCGTGATGCTCTCGTTGACGCCGCGGCCCTTGCGGCCGATGATGACGCCCGTGTAGACCTGCGTGCGCTCACGCTCGCCCTCGACGATCCGGACGTGCACCTGGATGGTGTCGCCGATGTCCATGCGGGGGACGTCGGTCTTGACGTGGTCCTGGGCGATCGACTCCAGGATGGCCTGTTGGCTCTTGGGGTTGGAAAGCGACATCGAGGGCACTCCAGCGATCAATAGACAGATCCGCCGCGAACGAGGCGGGTCGAGATGTTAGGCGTCGGGGCCCTCGCCTGCAAGGGAGCCCGTGTCATCGGGGCCTGCGGGCTCGAGCAGGTCGGGCCGCCGCGCTCGGGTGCGGGCCAGCCGCTGCTCGAGCCGCCACCGGGCGACGGCGGCGTGGTCGCCGCCCAGCAGTACGTCCGGCACGGCCATGCCCATCCACTCTCGGGGCCGGGTGTAGTGCGGGCAGTCGAGCAATCGGGCGTCCTCGGGGATGCCCAACTCGACGGCGAGCCTTGCATCGAGCGGGTCGCCGTTCGGGTCCTTGTCGGGCGCAGGGCCGAAGCTGTCCTGGCCCGCGGACTCCTCGTGGCCCAGCACGCCGGGGAGCTGGCGGATGACGGCATCCATGAGCACCATCGCCCCGAGTTCGCCGCCGCTGAGGACGTAGTCGCCCAGGCTGATCTCTTCGGGTTCGAGCTTTTCGATGACGCGCTCGTCGAGGCCCTCGTAGTGGCCGCAGATCAGGAGCAGGCGGGGCATGGATGCCAGCCGTTCGACGGTGGCTTGTGTGAGTTGGCGGCCCTGGGGCGAGAGCAACACGCGGTGGGCCGGGCGATCATCCATCGCTTCGGCCGCCATCACGGCGTCGTACACGGGCTGGCAGGTCATGACCATTCCCGGGCCGCCGCCGAAGGGGCGATCGTCGGTCTTGTTGTGCTTGTTGCCGGCGTACTCGCGGATGTCGATGGCGTGCCAGTCGACCAGCCCGGCAGCCCGCGCCCGGCCCGGGATGCTGACGGCCATCGCCGCCGGCGGCTCGTGGCCGAACATCTCGGGGAAGGTCGTGAGGACGTCGAATCGCATTGGGTAGCCTATGAAAAACCCACACCTCTCGATGTGGGTTCGTTCGATCAGATTCAAATTGCGAGCTTACTCGCTCTTTTCTTCGCCACCCTCGGCGGACTCTTCGGCGGGAGCCTCGGCGGCAGCGGCCTCTTCCTCGGCCTTCTTCTTGGCCTCGGCGGCTGCTTCGGCTTCGGCGGCGGCCTTCTTGGCGGCCTGGGCCTGCTCGATCGCGCTCTTGGCCTCGGTCAGCGCGCCCTCGGCCTTGGCCTTGGCAGCGTCGGCGGCCTTGGGGTCGGCGGCGGACACCGCGGCCCGGGCCTCGTTTACGGCCTCACTGATGCTCGAGGCGTAGCCGGCGAGATCGACGCCCTCGGCGTCGTCGCTGCTGGAGAGCTCGCCGATCTGCTCCTGGGCCTTCTCGGCGGTCGCCAGGCCCACCTTGCAGCCCACGCGGTTGCGGTCGGCCTCACGCTTGGCCTCCCACTTCTCCTTGAGCTTGGGGGTCAGCAGGTCGTTGCGGCCCAGGATGTCCATCATGGTGTCGCTGGGCTGGGCGCCGACGCTCAGCCAGTACTTGATGCGCTCGGATTCGAGCTTGAGCTGCTTCTCTGGGTCCTTCTCGACGGGGTTGTACCACCCCAGGTTCTCGAGGACCTTGCCATCGCGCTTGACCCGCTTTTCGGCGGCGGCGATGCGGTAGAAGGGACGATGGGTGCGCCCGAGGCGCTGCATGCGGATCCGGACCACTGGATGCTCCTTTGGGTCTGGTTGTCTGAACACGCCTGCTGGTCGGGGGCTGGTTCCGGCACTGGCCGGGCCCGCAGGCGGGTCGAGATGGTAGGCGGGCGTACTCGCTCGCGGCCGCTAATTGGCCCTGGGTACGATCGGGATGTCGACGCCTTGGGCATCCAGAGAAGTGCCCTGGGACCTGCTCCGCCGGTCGAACAGGCCCCCGTCGTCCGTTCCGTCGGCGCCGGGCGCGTACAGCCGGTAGCCCTCGGGGGCGGACGGCTCGACCGCGTAAACGAGCGTTTGTCCGGAGAAGGGATCGGAGGGCGGCGCGGGGAGGAACTCGGGCACGAGTTCGTCGAGCGAGCCGGGCAACGCGCCGGTCGTCGCTCGGTGCCGCTCGATGGCCAGCACCGTGCGCTCTGCCGTGCGAAGCAATTCGAGTTGCGTGACCGCGGCCAGGTAGCGTTCTGTCGAGGGCAGGAGCATGTCGGCCAGCAAGCCCGGCCCTCCGGCGTCGGCAGTCTGCTCTCGGAATGCACGCAGTCCGGCGACCGGGCCCACCGGGTGGCTACTCCACAGATCCAAGGCCGTCCGGTAGTTCTCAGACATCACCTCGATCTGGTACGCCGGGTTGATCGTCTTGAGCGGTGGGTTGCCCAGTGGCGACGACAGGTGCCGCGAGGTGATGAGCTCGCCCTCGAACACGACGGAGATCTCGGGCCAGTCATCCTCAGTCATGCAAACGGCCCACACCGCATCGAGGAAGGCCCGATCGTGTCGACGCTCGCAAAGGGCGTCCAGCAAGGCCTCGATGCCATGCGACCGGAGCGCGATCGCGACGAGATGCACCAGGATGCCGCCGCCGCTCGAGGCCGCCAGATCGGCGAGCCGCGCGATGCGCGTGTACGCCTCGATCACGCCTTCGGCGTCGCCCGCGCGGGCGGCGAGCACGAGGAAGTCAGATTCCATGTGACCTAGTCGCCTGAGGGTGGCGATGCGTGGCGGCCCCATCTGGTCCCTGCCCTCGACCTTGATGATGTTGGGATCGATGAACACGCCCAGATCGGTCAATTCGTCGGTGAGCTGCCGGAGACCCAGCCGCTCGGCCTCTTGCAGCGAAGCAAGCACGACGGGCTCGGTCTCGGGCCAGTCGTCCTCGTGTTCCGCCTCGGTGTTCAGCATGCCCAGGTGTGCGTCCGCGTCGTGCAACGCCGGCAAGATCTCGCTGCGCAGGATCTGCTCGATCTCGATGAGCTTCGCGCTCGCGGCTTGAGCTTCCTCGATGGACTTGCCGGAGGCGTCGAGCCCGTGCAGGGTGTAGTCGGCGAGGTAGTCCCGCTGCGGCAGTGCCGGTCCGAAGTAGAGGAAGCGGTTCGCGGCATAGATGGCGCCGGCGACCACGATCGCCGCCACGCAGAGGGCCACGATGACGAGGCGTGAAGCGCCGCGCCTGGTGCTGGTCATGCTCGCTCCCTCGTGGTCAGCAACTCGACGGCGTCGGCTCGCGACGCTCAGGAACACGGAGCGCCCGTGGACGAGGGAGTTTACTCCTCGCACGCGGGCGCCATCCTCGCGTCAGGTTGTCGAGGCTCGGAAGCCCTGATTGGCTTACCGATCCCGGATCGCCCGCAGCACGAGCAGCACGTCGATCAGGTCGACGCGGCCGTCGTCGTTGAGATCCTCGGGGCAGCCGGCGCAGGGGCCCAGAGCATGCAGAACGGCCAGCAGGTCGTGGACGTCGACCTGGCAGTCGCCCGTGACGTCGCCGAAGACGCTGCAGCCGCCGACGACGCGGTAGATCGCCGTCGTGCCCGAGACCTCGTGGGCCGCCAGCAGCAGGACGTCGCCGGTCGGGCTGTCCTCGGCGGGAATGAAGACCAGGCCCTCGGGCGCGAGGTCGCCGGCGGTGCCCGCGGCCGGATCGCCCGAGAAGTCGCGGCTGGTCGCGTAGCTCTCGAAGACCGGCTCGCGCGGGTCGGTGACGTCGTAGACGAAGATGCCGCCCACGCGCTCGGCCCCGATGAACGCGTAGGTCTTGTCGCCGATGGCGCCGAGCGTGAGGGCCTCGGGCTCGGGGCCCTTGTCGTCGCTGCGGTCGTCGAAGCTTCCGTTCTCGTCGTTGGTGCTGTTGAAGTTGTCGGGCAGCAGGCAGCCGGTGATCTGCTCGAAGTCGTCGCCCGAGTCGAAGACCAGGTCGCCATCGGTGGTATAGATGCTGAAGCTGCGGGCGCCGTAGCTGAAGAGGCGGTCGTAGTCGCCGTCGCCGTCGGTGTCGCCGGCGGTGGTCGTGATCTTCAGGCGGCCGAGGTTCTCGTCGAGCTGGAGGCGCGCGGCGTCGGGGAAGGCGTCCGGGTCGAGCACGAGGTCGCCGATGCGCTCTTCCTCGCTGAAGCCGTCGTAGTCGCGGGCGTCGCCCTCGTTGGCGGTCACGATCAGCGTCTGCCCGCCGGCCTCGTACGCGGCGATCGAGTCGGGCAGCGGGAGGCCGAAGACCGGCCAATTCTCGATGCTGATGCCGCCGTCGCGGTTGCTGGCGTCCAGCGCGTTGTCGCGGCGGGCGTGGTTCTTGACGCCCAGGCCCCAGACGTCCGTGACGCGGGCGCGACGCACGTCGATCACCAGGATGGCGTTGTTCTCCTGGCAGGCCACGAAGGCCGTGCGGCTGTCGGGATCGACGGCGATGTACTCGGGCTCGAGGTCCTGGGCGATGGTCGCGCCCGGGCCGAAGATGCGGACGCTGCGGTCGAGGTCGCCGCGGTCGATGCCGCCGAGGTCAATCGTGCGCACGTCGCGCTGGCGGACGCTTCGCCACGGGCGGATGCGGATCACGCTGACGCTGCCCTCGGGGTCGACCGTGTAGTCGTCGTTGGGCTCGCCCTCGTTGGCGACGAGCAGGTAGCGGCCGTCGGGCGTGAACGTGACCATGTCGGGCAGGGCGCCCACCTCGACGGCCGACTCGAACTCGCCTTGGCGATCGAAGAACGCGACCGTGCCGTTGTCCTGCTTCACGTCGGCCTCGACGGCGACCGCGACGCGGCCGCGCGAGACCGCCACCGAGTTGACGCCCGCGCCGTAGGGCGAGAGATCGATCGTAAACGCGAGGACGGGGTTCGCCGGGTTGCCGATGTCGAGCGCATCGACCGTGTTGGCGTTCGCGTTGGTGACGAACGCGAGGCCGCTGTCGGTGTCGTACGCGACGATCTCGGCGGCGCCCTCGTCGAACGCCCCGGTCTCGTAGCGGCCGAGGAACTCGAGTTCGAGGCTCTGGGCCACGGCGGGCGCGGCGGTGGTCGCGATGGCCAGGCCGCAGGCGGCAAGCATGCTCTTCAACATATCCGGGCTCTCCTCTTCGATGCCAACGAACGCCGCGCGGCATCCGCTGCCGCCCCGGCTCGGCCCGAAGGTAGAGAGGCCACCGAACGCCCTCACGCGTGCTGCGCGTTGCTGACCAACTCTTCACGGTTCCTGAACGCCGGGGTGTCAGGGGCAACCGGTGTCGAAGGCGTTCTGGAAGGCCAGGAAGTCGAAGATCGTGAACACGCCGTCGCCGTCGAAGTCGGCGGCGGGGTCGCCCGCCATGAACAGGTCCTGGAAGGCGAGGAAGTCGAACACGTCGAGCACGCAATCGCCGCTGGCGTCGGCCGGGCACGGCGCGGCGGGATTCCAGCGTGCAAGGAAGGGGAGCCCCCTCCCGGCGACCTGGTCCTCTCCGCCGGCGAGCAATGCCGGGCCCGTTCCGTCGTCATATACGAACAACTCGTAGACGATATCGATCCCGAGTGGCGTCGTCGGCGAGAGCTCGCGGTCGAGCAAGCGGTTGACGTTCGAGCGGCCGACGAGTTGGCCGCCCGCGACGAACAGGTCCGAACCGGATCCATCATCGAAGGTCGCGAGCGTCGTCGGCGTGCGGACGCTAAAGGCGGGCTCCGTGGTCGGCGAGTCCCAGCGTTGCCCATCCCAACAGGCCAAGTTGAACGCGATCAGCGTGCCGCCCTCATCGATACTGAACTGCCCAGCGGCGAGCAGCACCTCCTGACCGTCCAGTTCGGTCGGCAGCAGGGGCCAGAATCGATTCGCCGAGATGCGCTGGTCGGAACCGAGGGGCAGGCTCCACATCGTCCCATCGAATCGAGCGATTCCCGGGACGGGCTCGCCGCCGATGCTCTGGAACCTTCCGCTGGCGAACAGATGGCCATCGAAGCTGGCCAACTCGTAGACCTCATCGTTAAAGGGTTGCCCATCGCCCGGTTGCGACCACGCCGAGCCGTCCCATCGCCATATGAACTCCAAGGGCAGGCCGTCCCCCTTGAAGACCAGCCCGCCGGCGTAGAGCATCGGACCATCGCCGAAGTCGTGGTGGTGGATGTCGTAGATTCGCGTCAGGCCGCCGGGCACACCGGGCCCACCCAATCCGCTCCACGTGACGCCGTCCCACCGCGCGATGCCGGTCGCCGGCTGCCCGCCCGCCATCGTGAACTCGCCGCCCACGAAGAGCGCAGGTCCGGAGCCATCATCAAATACGTGCATCTCGATCGCTCGACGATCGAGCTCGAGCCCCGGCCCATCGAGCCCCGGCACCGCCTCCCATCGCTCGCCGTCGAACCGCGCCAGCCCTGGCGCGCGGACCTCGCCGAACACGGGATCGACTACCGCTTCGAAGTTCCCGGCCATGTACAGCATCGGTCCGTCGCCCGCGTCGAAGACGATCAGGTCCGACACGCGAGTGCGGGTTCCGCCGATGTCGCCCAGCAGATCGGCAACCAGGGGCTCCCACGCGCCGCAGACGGTCTGACCATGGGCGGCGGCCGTGGCGGCGACGGCTCCGAGGATGGCGGCGACGGCGCGGATGGTCGGGCGGCGGGATCGTCTGGTCATCGTGTCCTCCCCTGTGCATGGTCTCTTGCGTGTACCGGCGGGCCAACGGGTGGTTGCACCGGGCGACGCCGGGCCGCGCGTCGCTTGCCGCCCCGCCCCGTGCCCGGCATGCCGGGAGCGGTGGCGGCACACCAGGACGGGCGCGGGCGCCATGGCCTCCGGGCTTCCCGCACCACGCTCTATGGGAGCCGCGCCGGCTGCGGATCGGGCGCGACCGGCCCCGTGCGCGGCCGGACGGGCCCCCGTCGCAGCCGAACCGAGCCCCCGTCCGGCCGGATCAGCCCTCGGTCTGGCCGGACCCAACGCCGGCATGGCCCCGCCACCGCCCGATCCGGGCGTGCAGAAACTCGATATGGCCCGCCCGCTCGCGCTCAAGGCGCGCCCGGAACCCGCCGATAGCCACCATGGACACGGACCAGGCACCACGGAGCCCGCACGATGGCACGCTATCCCAGACCGCAGCAGCAGCTCGCCGAGTGGGCCGTGCGCCAGGCCGGCGTGTGGCAGGGCGCGACGAACATCGGGCTGACCGAAGAGCAGACCGCGCTGCTGGGCCAGCGTGCGGGCGCGTTCGCCGCCGCGCTCAAGCAGCACCTGGCCGCCGAGGCCGCGGCCCGCAGCACGCGGCAGAAGAAGGACGACGTGCGGGCCGAGCTACGCGGCCTGCTGACCGGGCTCATCGCCGCCATCGACACGCACGCGTCGCTCACGCACGACCCCTCGGTGTACTCGCGGGCACTGCTCGAGGCCCCCGGCACGCCGGGCACCCGGCCGGCGCCAGAGACGCCCCGCATCGCCGAGATGCGGATGAACCGGGCCGGACAGATCCAGATCACGATCGAGGCGACGACCGGCGGCTCGGCGATCTTCGAGATCGAGCGGGCGTCCCAGGGCCTGGAGGGCCGGACGGGCCCCTTCGAGTTCGTCGCCGCGACCGCCAGCAAGACGCACGTGGACACGGGCACCCCCCGCGGCATCGCCATGGCCTGGTACCGCGTCCGCACGCGGCTGACCAACGGCAAGACGAGCGACTGGACGCCCCCCCACGGCGTGCCCTACGGCCCGCTGCGCGCAGCCGAGCCGGGCGCGGCAACGCAGCCGGCCGGCGAGGGCGAGCGCGCGGCCTGAGCGGGCGTGGTCCGAACGGTCCAACGCGCGCCGCCGCGCCCGCAAGCCCGAGATCGACGACGCCGCGCGGCGACGAAACGAACCCCGCCCGTCCCCGGGCGCAAGCCCGAAGGGCGCGGCCCCGCCGGCGAGGCGACAAGAAAAAACTCGCACGCTCGCGTGCGCAAGGGCGAAGCCCGCGGCCCCGCCGGCGAGGCGACCAGCCTAATGCGCGTTGCGGTGCACGAATCCGCGAAGCGGCGTCATCATGAGGATGCGCAGGTCGAACAGCAGCGACCAGTGGCGGACGTAGTAGATGTCGTAGCGCAGGCGGCGGCGCAGGCTCGTGTCGCCGCGCAGGCCGTTGACCTGGGCCCAGCCGGTCATGCCGGCCTTGACGTGCTGGCGGAGCATGTAGCCGCGCCAGTCCTCGCGGAACTTGTCGATCAGCTCGGGCCGCTCGGGCCTGGGGCCCACGAGGCTCATCTCGCCACGCAGCACGTTGAGCAGCTGGGGCAATTCGTCGAGGCTCGTGCTGCGAAGGACGCGGCCGACGGGCGTGATGCGCGGGTCGTTGCGCCTCGTCCAGCCCGCCTCGCCGCCGCCGGCGTCGTCGGCACCCGAGCGCTGGGCGGTCTGCTCGAGCTCGGCCGCCTCGTCGCTGGCCTGCGCCATCGTGCGGAACTTGTACATCCAGAACACCTCGCCGCCCAGGCCCACGCGGCGCTGGCGGAAGATGATCGGCCCCGGCCCGCTGATGGCCACCGCGACCGCGCACACGAGCATGATCGGGCTGAGCAGCAGCAGCGCGATGGCGCCGCCGGCCAAATCGAGCCCGCGCTTGAGCGCCCCGCCCACGCCGTGCGCGGGAGACTCGCGGTAGCTCAGGACGGGCATGCCGTCCAGCTCGTGCACGGCCATCGACTGCTGCACGTACCGGGGGTTGACGTCTGGGATGATGCGCACTTCGACGGGGAAGCGTTCGAGCCGCCGCAGGATGCGCCCGGTGATGGGCGTCTCGCGGCTGGGCAAGGCCAGGTAGACCGCGTCGACCTTGCACGCGCCCATGGTCTGCTCGAGGTCGCGCAGCCCGCCGAACACGGGCTTGCCCATGCACTCGGCGAGCCGGTTCTCGTGCTTGTGGCTGATGAAGTAGGCCACGCGCAGGCCCGTCCAGCTGTTGCGGTCGAGCGTCTGGGCGGCGATGCGGCCCGTGCGCCCGACCCCGATGATCGCCACGTGCCGCAGGTTGTACCCGCGACGACGGAGCCACCGCAGGAAGATCCGGAAGCCCGCCCGGTGGGCCGACATCATGCCCAGCAGCAGGACGGCGAAGAGGATCATCTGCACGCGGCTGGCGTCGAGCTCGAAGCCCAGCAGCATCAGGTGCCGGCTCGGGATGTCGCCGCCGGCGAGCTGGCTGCTGCCCACGCCCCAGAGCACGACCACCATCGCGACGACCGACGCCGCCGTCGCCTTGCCCACCTGCGTCAGCTCGCCCGCCAGGGAGCGGTCGCGCCGGGGGCGGTAGAGCTTGAACGCATAGAAGCTGATCATGCAGCACAGGAGTGCCGCCAAGAGCAAGGGCTGCTTGAAGTAGTCTTCCCAGGCTTGGGGCCAGAACGGGTGGTCCCGCTGGTAGGCGCTCCAGGGGTCGACCAAGACCTGGGACAGCGTCCGCGGGGACTCCAGATCGCCCTCTGAGATCGGCACGACCAGCAGCTTGCGGCCCAGCCACGCCAGGGCGGCCGCCGCCAGCACCACCACCGCGTCGGCGATCGCCAGCAGGACCAGCAGGAATTGATGCTGTTGCTTCAGCACGCCCTCGTGCTCCCCTTCCGTGCCGCGCCGGGTTGCCCTCTACGGCGCCTCTTCGGACAGTTTATCGGTTCCGATCCGTCGATTCGCTCCAGCAAGCCCGCCGGCCGACGGATTCCGCGGTCAGCCCTGCGGCTCGGGCCACGGCGGGCTGGGTCGCACGGTTGGCGTGTGCTCGCCGAGGCGCTCCAGGCCGGCCCTGTCCGTGTCGCTCAGCGCCTCCGCCTCGGGTGGGACGATCTGGACCACCGCGAACAGGTCGCCACTCGCACCCTTGGCGTCGGTCAGTCCCCGGCCGCGGAGTCGGAGCCGCTTGCCGCTGCGCGTGCCCGCGGGCACGGTGATGAACACCTCGCCCTCGAGCGTCGGTACGCCGACTTCCTTCCCGAGGGCCGCCTCGGCGTACGTGAGCGGCAGGTCGATGGCCAGATCGAGCACGCCCTCACGTTTGTACAGCGGGTGCTTGCCCACGCGGATGGTCAAGATGAGATCGGGCTCGCCCCGCCCGCCGGCCACGCGCAGCTTCGCGCCGTCGGCGATGGCCTTGGGGATGCTCACCTCGATGGTCGTCGCCTTGCCGCCGCGGCGGACGGGCACGCGCTCGGTGCCGCCGCGGGCCATGGTCATGAACGAGACGTCGAGCTCGGCCTGCGCCGCCTGCCGCGTCCGCTCGCGTGCCCGACCGCGCTGGGCCCGGGCATTGCGCGGCGTCGGCCCCGCCCCACCGCCACCGCCGCCGAAGAACGCGTCGAACATCGAACCCAGGTCGTCCAGGTCGAAGTCCGACGATCCCGTGCCGCCGCGACCGCCCACGTTGCTCCATGAGTAGTGCGCCCCGCCCGCGCCGGCGCCGGCCGCGGCCGCCGCGCCGGCCCGGCCGAACCGATCGTACTGGGCGCGCTTGTCGGGCTCGCCCAGCACGTCGTAGGCCGTCTGCACCTCGGCGAACTTTTCGGCCGCGTCGGCCGCCTTGTTGACGTCCGGGTGCAGCTCTCGCGCGAGCTTGCGGTAGGCGGCGCGGATCTCGTCCTGCGTGGCCGATCGCTTCACGCCAAGCACGTCGTAGTAGTCGCGATCAGCCATCGCGTTCACCGGTCTGGGTCACGATGCGGTTCAGGGCCGCTCCTGTCGCTTCACGCGCTCTTCCATCGGGATGGGGTCGGTCTGCTCGACGCGGATGATGTGGATGTGGAAGACCAGCGTCGAGCCCGCGGGCAGGTTCTGCATGACCACGTCGCCGAAGCCCAACTCGGGCGGGATGACGATCTTGCGGCGCACGCCCTCGAAGAGTGGCTCGATGCCCTTCTTGAAGCCGCCGACGACGCGCAGCGGGTAGGCCACCCGCATCGCCAGCCCGCGCTCGAACGTCGAATCGAAGATCGTGCCGTCGGTCCGCCACGCCTCGTAGTTGAGCAGCACCATGTCGCCCTCGTCGGTGGGCGGGTCGTCGGTCTTGCCCGCGTCGTAGGTAATCACGGCCAGGCCATCCTCGCCGACGCTGGCCGTCACGAGCGAGGTGCCGCGTTCCCACGTGATCGCGCCGGTGCCCGGGATGGGCGTGGCGTCGACGCCGTAGAAGGTATCTTCCGAGACGATTCGGTCGGGTCGCACGCGCATCGCGCTGGTCATCTCGACCGAGCCCGAGTCGGGCGTCGGGTAGGCCTGGATGGTCTCGCCAGCGTAGCCGCCGGTGGCACGATCGAAGCGCAGGTCCTTGGTCGCCAGCAGCTCTTCGAGGCGGATCTCCTCGAGCGGCATGTGGTCGGGCGTCAGCCACAGCGACGTGAGCATCCGCGCCCGCTCGGGGTCGCGGAACTCGTACGTCCGCAGGCGCAACGCGTCGCCGTAGCGGTACACGCGGAAGATCGCCTGCCGCACCGGCTCCCACGGCGTGTCGTCGGCGTGCACCTCGACGTAGATCGCCCGGCCGAGCAGCTCGGTCTCGAAGGGCAGCATGTGCATCCAGAGCACGCCGGCGTCCTCGCCCTCGCCCACGGAGCTCATCGTCTTCCAGCTGCCCTCGAGCATGGACGTCAGGCGGCTGATGTCCGCATCGATGGGCTGGCCGACGAACAGGCTGGGCCTCGGCGCGGGCTCGTTCTCCTCTTCGTCGAAGTTGCCGCTCGGGGCCGGCGCCGGCTGGGCGCACGCGAGCCACGCCGGGGCCAGCAGGGCCGCCAGCGTGGCGAACGTCAGGGCACAGATTCGGGGCATGGGGGCACTCCTCGGGTCGCAACGGGACATTCTACGGTCCGTCGCCGCCGACCGCCAAGGCGTCGCCCCGCTCGGCCGCTTACGCCAGCTCGGGGAACATCTTCTGGACGATGCCCACCAGATCCTGCACGTGGCTGACGCTCTCGTCGAACAGGGCCTTCTCGCCGCCCTCGAACTCGAAGTCGACGACCTTCTCGACGCCGCCCTTGCCCAGCAGCGCGGGCACGCCGACGAAGTAGCCCTTGGCCGCGCCGCCGAACTCGCTATCGCAGTAGACCGCGCTCGGGATGATGCGCTTCTTGTCCTTGATGATGGCCTCGACCATCTGGATGGTGCCGCTGGCGGGCGCGTAGTACGCGCTGGTGCCCATGAGCTTGACGACCTCGCCGCCGCCGACCTTGGCGCGCTCGACGCACGCGGTGATCTTGTCCTCGCTCAGCAAGCTGGTCACCGGGATGCCGTGCACGCTGGTCAGGCGCGGCAGGGGCACCATGTCGTCGCCGTGGCCGCCCAAGAGCAGCGCCTGCACGTCCTCGACCGAGCAGCCGATCTCCCACGCCAGGAACGTGCGGTAGCGCGCGACGTCGAGCGCGCCGGCCTGGCCCATGATGCGGTTAGTCGGGAAGCCGGTGGCCTTCCACGCCGTGTAGACCATCGCGTCGAGCGGGTTGCTCACGACGATGACGATGCTGTCGGGGGCGTGCTGCTTGATGTTCTCGCTGACACTCTTGACGATCTTCACGTTGGTCTCGATCAGGTCGTCGCGGCTCATGCCCGGCTTGCGCGGCAGGCCCGCCGTCACGACCACGACGTCGCTGCCCGCGATGTCGGCGTAGTCGCTGGTGCCGATGATGTTGCTGTCGAAGCGCTCGATGGGACCGCAGCAAGCCAGGTCGAGCATCTTGCCCTGGGCCACGCCGACCTTATCGGGAATGTCGAGCACGACGACGTCGCCCAGCTCCTTGGCCGCCGCCCAGTGGGCGCACGTCGCGCCGACGTTGCCCGCCCCGATGATGCTGATCTTGGGGCGGCTGGTGTTCATCTTGGGCGTGGGGCTGGTCATGCTCGGTCTCCGTCTGGTGTGCCAGGGGTGCGGTCGGTTGGAAGGCGAGCAGGGTAGGAACGGGCCTTCGCCGGGGCATCCTCAACCGTCCGAAAGGGACCGCGAATTCGAGGGTCGGGTCTGAGAGCTCCAGAAAACGCCGCTTTCCGCAAGCGCGAAGATCCGTTCCTCGCCAGAACAGCCATCTCAACGGCTCGTATCGATACGTGCGGCCATCGGGTCCCATGCATGTTGCCATTGATTCCCCGGACCCGCCAACATTCATTTCGTCCCCCGGCCGCGGGACGACCCCGACGCGTGCGCACGCACGATCGGGGCGGACATCTCGAACGAGGAGTTTCGATCATGCGAGCGAATACGAAGACGATCGGGACGCTGGTGGCGGCCGCGGGCGGGCTGGCGCTGCCGGGGCTCGGTGCTGGGGTGGCGCTGGCCCAGGACTGCGGCTGGGAGAGCATCGATGCCTCCGTGCGCCCATACGCGGAGTGGCGTCGGCAATTGGTCGTGTATGACGACGGCAGCGGCCCGGCCCTGTACGTGTCGGCCGGTACGTTGAGGGCCGGTGGCGAGTATTTCGGTTCCATCGGCCGATTCGACGGCAACTCCTGGTCGGCCGTCGGTGATCTTGGTGAAGCCTGGATCTCGGCGCTGGACACGCTCGATCTAGGCGACGGCACGCGCCTCTACGCGGCCGTCAGTGATTCGTCATCTTCAACAATCCACGTTCTCGATGGCGATACGTGGGTGCCGTTCGGGCCGGAACTCGACGGCGTCGCGCGATGGCTGGTCGCGTTTGACGACGGTTCGGGCCCCATGCTCTACGCGGCGGGCGACATCAGCACCTCCATCGATGACCAGCGCGTCAACGGCGTCGCGAGACTCGAGGATGGTGCGTGGGCCGGTTTCGGCGCGACCGGTCGGTTCGACGGCGTACTTGGGCTCGTGCACGACTTAGAGGTGTTCGACGATGGCAACGGCCCCGCTCTGTACCTCGCTGGCGATGGCATCAGGCCCGATGATCCAACGGTCGAACGCGGCATGATCCGGTGGGACGGCGATTCGTTCTCGACCGTCGAAGGATCACCACCCTACGTCGTCCGAGACATGCTGGTATTCGATGACGGCGATGGCGAGGCATTGTATGTTGGCGGCCGCTTGGGCTTCCCTGGTTCGTACGACGCGGGTGTTGCCAGATGGGATGGCAGCACCTGGACCGTTCTCGGCGAGGGATTTGAGCAAGACGTGCTCTCGCTCACGTCGTTCGATCGCGGCGACCGGCCCGCGCTCTACGCGGCCGGCTGGTTCGAGGAGATCGGCGGGCAGCCGATCGAGGGTATCGCACGCTGGGATGGCGTGGCCTGGCGGCCCTTCGAGGAATCCGTCGGAGGCAGCGTGGTCGTGATCGAGGGCTGGGACGACGGCGATCTGCGCGGGCTGTATGCCGTGGGCGGGTCGGAGTTCATCGGCGGCGAATTCGTCGGCCTCCTGCCGCGATGGCCCGGCTGCCTCACCTGCCGAGCCGACCTCGATAGCGACGGCGAATTGACAATCTTCGACTTCCTTGCCTTCACCAACCTGTTCGACGCCGGCCTGCCCAGCGCCGACTTCGACGGCGATGGTGAGCTCACCATCTTCGACTTCCTCGCGTTCCAGGACGAGTTCGACGCGGGCTGCTGATCGCCACTGCATAAGCAAGCAATCAAACAGGCCCGGGACGAATCCGCCCCAGGCCTTTTTGTGTGTTTCGATCTGTCTGGAAGGCTCAGCCGGCTTTGTCGGCGCCCTTGGCGGTCTGGGCGTCCTTAAGGGCCTGGGCGTCCTCGATGGTCAGCGACTCTTCGCCCCCGCCCGTTACGGGGCTCTCGGACCCGATCGTTCCGAAGTTGAACTGCTTCTCGTCGCTCCAGTCGCTCAGGACGTTGTTGGTCAGGCGGGTGGCGACCTGATAGCCGATCCACTTGAGCCCGCCGGGCACGCTGGTGTCGGTCCAGGCCTTCTCGCCGGTCGTGTCCTGGTACTGGAAGTCGCTGGCCACGCCATCGACGGTCTCGTAGCGCCGCTGGATGACGAAGACCGAGCCCTGGCCCTTGTTGGCCTCGAAGGTGAGCACGAGGTTGCCGTTGGTCGTGCTGCGGAGCGCGAGCATGGCGGGCACGGGCGCCTCGGTGCGGGGCTCGGGGTCCTTGGGCTTGGGGATGCTGGCCTTGTCGTAGACGCTCTCGTCCTCGGTGGCGCGGGCGAAGCCGTCGACCTGGCCGACGAGGCCGCCCATGACGCTCCGCAGCTCGCCGACGATCGCGTCCTTCTCGGAAGTGCGCGTGACCGAGGCCAGCCGCGCGGCGATCGCCGAGCTGCGCAGCGCCTGGGCCGAATCCAGCTTTGCCTGCGCCGAGGCCACCTGTTCATCGGTCAAGCCGATGGTCGGCGGCACGCCGGTGGCGGCCCACAGGGCCAGGTGCTGCTGGGTCCAGGTGAGGAACGCTTCTTCCCGGTTGGGGAGTCGTGCCATTGCTCTATGCCTTCGTCCGGCGTTCGCCCGCCGCTGGCGGCCGCGGCGAACTGCCGCGGCCGAGGGGTTCATCGGTGGGTTCTGCGGGCCACTTCAGTGGTGGGCCAGAAGATTCCGCCATCGATCTTGTGTTGGGGTCCGATTACGTGGGCGGTGCGGGCTGGCGGGGCGTGAGGGGGGGTAACTGGGAAGGCACGAAGGCACTCAGGCACCCAGGCACGCAGGCACGAAGGGTTCGCCATCCCAACCCTTCGTGCCTGCGTGCCTTCGTGCCTCGGTGCCTCTCTTCAGCATCCCGCGTCGAACGCCGTCTGGAACGCCAGGAAGTCGAAGATGGTCAGCTCGCCGTCGCCGTCGAAATCGGCTTGGGCGTCGCCGTCCTGGAAGAGGTTGGCGAAGGCGAGGAAGTCGAAGATGGTGAGGGTGCCGTCGAGGTCGAGGTCGGCAACGCACACAAAGCAGGAAAGATCAAAGATGTCTACCGCGCCACGGTCCAAGCCGTCGATCGGGGTGTCCGCCGCACCGATTGCAACCATCCCGTCCGCCATGGCCATGCGATACCCGAATTCCACGCGCAGCTCCGCTGGCAATAAATCAGCGACCTGTTGCCAGCGACCATCGATGCCTCGTTGGAACAAGTAGGCAGCGCCACCACTCATTGCAGTTCGAACACGGATGGAGCCGACCGCGAGTAGATCTCCCGACAGCGCGAGAGAGACACCCAATTGGTCACCAGGCCCTCCGTCGGCGTGCGTCACGGTCTGCGCGAGTCGCCAAGGCCCGTCGGTCTGCAAGTGCCCATCGTTGCGCTCATAGATGTACACGGCCCCCTGGGCCGTCGCGGGGCTATCGGAGTTGATGCCCCCGATGGCAAGGGTGTCTCCGTCGATGGCGACCGAGTAGCCAAAGCGGGGGCCCTCAAGGACGTCGGGGGCAAGCAGCTTCTGTACCAGCCGCAAATCGCCGCCCGACAGTCGCTCATAGACATAGGCGGCGCCGCCATTGCCGGCGATCGTCCGCTCGAGAGGCGAGCCGATGACGATCCACTCGTCGTTGAGATCGAATCCCCAGCCGAAGTCACTCCTGGTTCCAATCGCATCTTCGTTGAATAAATCGTGGGTTACCGCCCAATCGTCGCCTTGCTTGTGATAGACGAGAACCCTGCTCCCAGCCTTACCAACGATCGCCGTATCACCATGAAGCGCTAGGCGTTCGCCGTGGATGCCGCGTGCGTCGGGCGGGAACAGCGCCCCGGTTTCGACCCATCGCTCGCCATCAAAATCGAATACGTAGGGTACGCCCAGCCCCGGCCCCGCCGTGCTCAGCGACGCCGTCACGATAGCCCGATCGCCATCGAGCACGACTGCGCTGCCGAATGCAAATCCCGGTGCGAGTGAGGCCGGCACGAGGTCTTGCGCCCACTCCCAACCACCATCCGGCGTGCGGCGATACGCATGGGCCCATCCATTCGAGCACTCGGGGTTCGTAGGGCATAGCGACCAATCATGGCGATCGCCGACAATCAAGTGCCGCTCGGTCATGCCGACGCCAAAGCCGAAGTCCCTCGCCTCGGCAGAGGGCGACACGATGCGCTCTGGCTCGCACTGGGCGAGGCACGAGGTCGTCACCAACCCCACGCAGGTGAGAGCGGCAATCGGAACATTCAGCGTTGCATTTCTCATACGACAATCATACATCGAGCATTGATTTTCCTCAACAACATTTGCACAGAGATAGGCGTGGTTTGCTCCAAACGTTGTTTGAACACGTGCCCGACCGAGCACATTCCCTCATTGCTTTCGTTCGCACCCGCGGTATGGTTCACTCGAGTGGCTTGTGTATGCGGCCGTCGCACGTATCGATTGAATGGACTGCTTGAGATTGGAGTGCATTGTGAGACGAAACCTGAATATTGTCGCCGCCATCGTCGTGGCGTCCGGGCTCGCGGCCTCAGCGGCCAGCGCGCAGATCGCGGACGTGGTTTGGACGACGGACGACGATGACGACTTCGGCGCCTGGAACACCGATGCCGGCATAAGCGTCGGCAGTTCGGCCGTCGTGTGCACGCAGAACATGCACATCTCGATTCTCAACAAGTCGGGCGTGGTACAAGAGGACCATGGCGTGACGGACGCGACGTTCCCCTTCATCCGTGTCGATGACTTCGTGGGTACCGGCTCGGGCGACTTCCCGAGCCGCTTCTTCGATCCACAGACCGTGTACGACCCCGAGGAGGGGCGACTCTGGATCGTCTACTCGGAGAACAACACGAGCGGCAGCGGCGAGTCGTTCGGCACCGGCGACAACGACATCTCGGCCCTGCACCTGGCAGTGAACAAGGATCCCGCCTTCTTCCCCGTCGGCGGCACGCTGGACACGTTCGACGACGACTACTGGTGGTACTACACAGGCAAGAGCGTGGCCACCACCGGCATCGGCAACGGGGGCGCGTACTTCGACCTCCAGAACGACGACATTGCCGAGTATCCCGATGGCGGCCCGCACACGACGTTTCCTGACGGACCCAACAGCCTCGTCGACAAGCCGCACATGGCCGTCGACGAGCAGGCAGTGTACATTGCTACGACGGGTGGCTCGATTGACTCGACGGAGAACATCAACGGCACCCTGCTCATCATCCCGACGTCGCACGGCAGCGGCCTGTCGATCTACGACGGGGATAAGCCCGATTACGACGACCTTACGTTCATCCGCATGAACGAACTGCCGGCGGTCGACGGCCACAATCGCCACTATGCGGTGCAGGAGCCGTACGATCAGGTCTCGAACGCACAGTTCTTCGTCAGCGGGCCTGGCGGTGACGACCAAGACACCATTCGCCTCGGTGGTTTGTGGTACGACGATGACCCGATCGCACCGCGATGGCACTACTCGCAGCGAGTTGCGACGGATACGTCCACAACGCCTGACGACATGGATCTCAACCCGGGACTCGAGTTTAGCACCGATGGGTCCTACCGGGCAGTGACGCCCGACACGGCCGCGGGCGACTGGGAGATCCGCACGGGAGGTACCTTCTTTCCATCGGCCGTCCTCGTGAAGGACGGGAACAGCGATGAGTGCATCTTCGCCGTGCATCACGTCCGGCCGATGGACGACTCGCAGAATCCCGCAGTGCCGGAAGACCGCTGGGTGGTCCAGTGGTACGTCATTGACCCGGATCTGGCGAAATTCCGTTCGATCTCCGGTACTACCGGAACCACCCCGTCGTCGAGTTGGGATCCCCAGATCGTCGCGATGGGTCGGCTCGACGACGACGACGGCGACCGGATCCACCCGGTGATCGGCGTTACGAAGCAGGGCGTCGCATACATCGAGTTTACGTACACGAGTTCGACCGTTTGGCCCGAGGTCCGACGCGTGCAGCTCAACAACGCGTATACCGACATCGTGCCGAACAGCGAGGTGACCGTCCAGGGCGGCGTTGCAAACGAGTATTTCACCACCGACCCCGAGCACCGAATCGGCTGGGCCGACTTTGCCGACATGCAGGCCGACCCGAGCAATGATTGCGTGTTCTGGTCGACCCACACGCTCGTTCATGAAGACGACCTGACGGTCAATGACAAGCGTGACATCTGGTTCTTCGAAACCGTTATCAACTGCAACAACGCCAATCTCAATGGCGACGGCGGTGTCGACCTGCTAGACATGGCCATGTTCAACGACTACTACTCGACCGGTGCCCGCCGCGTGGACATGAACACCGACGGCACGACCGACTCGACCGACGCGATCATCTACAATGACGCGTACGACGAACAGAAGGATTAATCGCTGCATCTTGGCTTGGTTCGATGCGGGTCCGCTTTCGCGGGCCCGTTTCTCATCCACACGCCGTTTCAGACCGCGCCGCGAACGCCTGACACCCTTCTCAGGACGAGGGATCGCTGGAGCAGCCTCCGCCACTTCAAGAGACCATCGCCGCCAGCACTACCACAACCACCACCATCACTACGAACGTACCCAGGAACCGCCGCGAGACCCAGCCCGAGAGACCGATGCGGGCGGCGGGGCTGCGTGGGCGGTCGAGTCGCACGGGCGGAGCGTCGAAGGAAAGAGCCCCTCACCCCGGCCCTCTCCCCGCGCGCGGGGAGAGGGAGGCAACACCCCCATGCCCTCGGACGCCCCCAGAACCCTCGCGAGCAAGCCCGGAGGGGATTTGGGCTCGTTCGGAGGCCCTTCAAGCAAGCCCGGAGTCCTCCAGGTCACGCCCCGAGCCCCCGCGACCAGGCCCGCGGGGCTGCGGATCAGGACCCGGACCCTCCGATCCAGGCCCCGGGGCTCGTGCGCCTGGGCCCGGGCGTTTCGGTTGAAGCCCGCGACGGTCCGGATCAAGCCATGGGCCCCTCGGATCGAGCTCCCAGGCGTCCGGATCAAGGCCCGGGCCTTCCGGGCCTTGACTTGGAAGGCGTCGGCCGCGCATCGATACGGCATCGGTTCGGCATGGGTTGGCGGGTGTTCGGTTTCCGGCGCAGCCGCTCGAGCGACCGGCCCGGTCAGCCCGCGTCCGGCGACGCGGAGTCCAGCGCCCGCAGCTCGTCCTGGGTGAACGCGCGGCTGCGCGTGTGGAAGCGGACCTCGCGGCCGTTGTCCAGGCTGAACATGCCGCCGCGGCCGGGCACGACGTCGAGGACGAGCTGCGTGTGCTTCCACGCCTCGAACTGGCGGCCCGAGATGTAGACCGACACGCCGGCGACCTCGCCGAGCTTGACGTCCGAGGCGCCCACGCGGAACTCGGTCGACGGGTAGCACATGGGCGACGAGCCGTCGCAGCAGCCGCCCGACTGGTGGAACAGGATCTCGGGGTGCTCGGCGCGGATCTCGGCGATGAGCGCCTCGGCGGCCTCGGTCGCGACGACGCGCGGCGGGGCGCCCTTCGAAGTGGAAGCGGAAGTGGAAGCGGGAGTCGTGTCGGTCATAAGGCCCGCGCGGCCCGCTAGAGCCGCGCGGACGTTCGATTCTCCGAGGCCTTCAACGCTCAGCTTAGAAGAAGCCCATCGCGTTGGGGTTGTAGCTCACCAGCATGTTCTTGGTCTGCTGGTAGTGCCGCAGCATCATGAGGTGGTTCTCGCGGCCGATGCCCGACTGCTTGTAGCCGCCGAACGCCGCGTGGGCCGGGTACAGGTGGTAGCAATTGGTCCACACGCGGCCGGCCTCGATCGCGCGACCAAATCGATAGCACGTGTTCGCATCGCGGCTCCACACGCCCGCGCCCAGGCCGTACAGCGTGTCGTTGGCGATCTCGAGGGCCTCCTCGGGCGTCTTGAACGTGGTGACCGAGACAACCGGGCCGAAGATCTCCTCCTGGAACACGCGCATCTTGTTGTGGCCCTTGAGGACCGTCGGCTGCACGTAGTACCCGCCCGAGAGCTCGCCGCCGTGGTCGGCGGCCGCGCCGCCCGTGAGCACCTCGGCGCCCTCCTGGCTCGCGATGTCGAAGTAGGAGAGGATCTTCTCCTTCTGCTCGCTTGATGCTTGCGCACCGATCATCGTGTTCTCGGCGCGCGGGTCGCCCTGCACGATGGCCTCGACGCGCTTGAGGGCCCGCTCCATGAACCGGTCATAGATGCTCTCGGCGATGAGCGCGCGGCTGGGGCAGGTGCACACCTCGCCCTGGTTGAGCGCGAACATCGTGAAGCCCTCGAGGCACTTGTCGAAGAACGCGTCGTCGGCCTCGAGCACGTCCTCGAAGAAGATGTTGGGGCTCTTGCCGCCCAGCTCGAGCGTCACGGGGATCGTGTTCTCGGCGGCGTACTGCATGACCATGCGGCCCGTGGTCGTCTCGCCCGTGAAGGCGACCTTGGCGACGCGCGGGCTGGACGCCAGCGGCTTGCCAGCCTCAAGACCGAAGCCGTTCACGACGTTGACCACGCCGGGGGGCAGCAGGTCCTGGATGAGCTCCATCAGCACGAGCACCGACGCGGGCGTCTGCTCGGCGGGCTTGAGCACGACGCAGCAGCCCGCGGCCAGCGCCGGCGCGAGCTTCCACGTGGCCATCAGGATCGGGAAGTTCCAGGGGATGATCTGGCCGACGACGCCGATGGGCTCGTGGAAGTGGTACGCGACGGTGTCCTCGTCGATCTGGCTCATCGTGCCCTCCTGGGCACGGATGCAGCCGGCGAAGTAGCGGTAGTGGTCGATCGCGAGCGGGATGTCGGCCAGCCGCGTCTCGCGGATGGGCTTGCCGTTGTCCAGCGTCTCGGCCTGGGCGAGCAGCTCGAGGTTCTCTTCCATGCGATCGGCGATCCTGTTGAGGATCATCGCCCGCTCGGTCGTGGTCGTCGCGGCCCAGCCGGCCTTGGCCGCGTGCGCCGCATCGAGCGCCGCCTCGACGTCCTGCGCGCCCGAACGCGCGATCTGGCAGAGAACTTTTCCGTGTACGGGCGAGGTGTTGTCGAACGTGCGGCCGTCGGCCGCCGGGACCCACGTGCCACCGATGAAGTTTCCGTAGGTCGCCTTGTAGGGTCCGCGATCGCCGGCGTCGCCGCCGAGGGTTGCGGAAGGTGCGGTCGTCTGGGTCATGGTGTGCCTCCTTCGGGATGGACGGGCGCGACGCGCCCCGCCTGCAAGCTATGCGGCAAGTCGCCACGTCGTTGCAGCGCGTGTCGTAACGGCACCGAATCGGATTGCGGGGCTCTGCGTAGGGTGCATCCCGAACGCGTGCCGATGGCCCACGCTCGGTGATTGAAGCCCGCGCGTCGACGACAACGAACCGGCCGCTCACGCGGCCGGTTCGAAATCGTCGGAATCGTCGGAACGCGGCGGCGCCTCAGTCGCAGCCGGCCGCGAACTGGTTCTGGAATTCCAGGAAGTCGAAGATCGACAGCCGGCCGTCGCCGTCCAGGTCGGCGGCCAGATCACCACTCGCAAACAAGTTCTGGAAGCACAGGAAGTCGAAGATGTCCAGCCGGCCGTTGCCGTCGCAGTCGGCCCGGCACTTCGTGCTGCCGTCGACGAAGCCCTGGCCGCCGATGGTCAGCGACCGCGCTTCACGCGAGCGGATCTCGACGCGGTCGAGGCCGTCGACGCCGCTGCTGCCGATGCCCGGGTCCATCATGACCGTGTCGACGCGGTAGCGCTCGCCGCCGACCTCGATCTCGAAGGGGTTCTCGCACTTGAGCACGAGGACGAGCTGGTCGTTGCTGTTCAGCACGTAGCACCAGGTCAGCTCGAAGCAGGGGTCGAACAGGCGGAAGGACTGGCCCGAGCCGAGGATCGGCGCGGCGATGCGCTCGCCGTCGAGCATGAGCGTCAGCGGCACGCGGGGCGCGCCCACCTCCTCGAAGTTCAGGCTCAGCGACACGGTGGGCGGCTCGCCGGCGGCCGACGTGCGCGTCATCGTTGCCGAGAGGCTCTCGGCCACGAAGTCGCCGCAGTTCCACCAGGGGAACCAGGTCAGGTCGACCGGAGCGCCCGGCTGCAGGTCGCCCAGGTCGACGTGGTGCTCGAAGCGCGTGTCGGGGGCCCACGCGGCGCCCTCGGCGGTGATGGCGGCGCCGACGCCGCCCGGGCCGGCGGGGTCGCTGCGCAGCACCAGCTCGTCGCCGGTCGAGCGGCCGATGGTGCCCGGGAAGGGCGACGCGAGCCACTCATCGATGACCAGCGGGCCGACGAAGACGGTGCGCACGCTCTCGAGCACGCGCGAGCACGTCCGGCTCACGGCGGTGTCGGCCGACTCGTAGAAGGTCATGCCGAACGAATCGGTCGTGAGCGTGCGGTAGCCGTCGCCGCTGGCCTCGAACTCGCCGCACCAGACCAGCGCGGGGTTGTCGTCGTCGGCGATGATGCCGGCGATCGGGAAGTGGATCTGGCCCAGGAAGATGTCCTCGATGTCGCCGGTCGCCGTGGGCACGCCGGCGGAGATGCCCGGGCCGTCGGTGACGCCGCACCAGTCCCAGCTGACCCAGTCGATGTCGTCCGACAGGATGTCGAGCGACCCGCTGGCGAACGCGAACCCGTCGCTGGGGAAGTGGGCGTAGAGCTCGACGGTGAAGTTGTCCGACAGGATCGCCGTGCGCTCGATGCGCAGCTCCCAGCGGCAGCAATCGTCGGCCAGGGCGCTGGTGGTGGCCGTGGCGCACGCGCCCGCCGCGAGGGCGAGCGCCAGGGCGCTGCGGGCGGAGAAACGGTTTGGAATGCGGTCCATGATTCGCCTCCTGTATCGCGCCCCGGGATGCATGCCGCGGCCGACGCGGCCGCGGGTCCTCGTCGATGTCTCGGGGCGGGCTGATACCGGGAGCGCGGAATCACGCGGGTACTCATGTGACAAGCTAGAAAAGTTGCGCAATCTGAATCGTCCGTCAAACGGCACGATCGGAGCTACGTGCGGGCGACCTCGGTGGCCCCCAGCGGGCGCCGCAGCGTCATGCTCGCGAACGCGAGCGCGACCGCGAGCGCGGCGCAGAGCGCCAGCCCGGCGGCAAAGCCGCCGAAGTAGTCCAGGCTCACGCCCAGCACCACCGGGCCGAGGCCCGTGCCGGCGACGCCGAGAAAAGTCAGAAACCCGCGGATGCTGCCGTGGTGGCGGCGGCCGAAGTAGCGGGCGACCGTTGGCACCCCCACCGCCGAGCCGATCGCCATCGCCATGCCGTACAGCGCCATCGCGGCGCACAGCAGCACGGCCGAGTCGGCGACGATGACCAGCCCGGGGCTGGCGGCCATGAGCAACGCGGCGAGCGCGAGCAGGCCGCGCGGGGGCACGCGGTCGGCCAGGTAGCCGACGGGCAGGACGAGCGCGGCGACGGCCAGGGCCCAGCTCATGCTCATCGCCGCCGAGAGCGCGGGGTCGAGGCCGCGGGCGATCAGGATCGGCTGGGCGTGGAACAGGAGCGCCGTGCCCGTGAAGCCGCTGAGGACCATCGCGCCCGCGAGGATCCAGAAGGCGCGCGTCGAGACGGTCTGCTTCAGCGTGAACGCTGGATCGGGGTGCTTTGGCTTCTCGGGAGTCGCAGACTCATCGGGCTCGTACGGCGCAGCGTCACCGTCGATCTGCTGGCCCTTCTCTTCGGGGCGGTCGCGAAGGACGAACGCGGCGAGCGGCAGGACGATGAGCCAGACAAGGACACCCAGCGCCGCGTAGGCCCAGCGCCAGCCGATCCATTGGATGAGCCCGATGGCGATGAGCGGCGTGAGCGCGAAGCCACCCTGGGCGAAGACCATCTTCAGGCCGTTGATCGTGCCGAGCTTGCGCTCGTACCACAGCGCGAGTATGTGCCCGCTGAGCATGGAAAGGGAACCCTGGCCCAGGAAGCGCAGGCCGAAGAAGCACAGGGTCAGCACGGGCAGCGAGCGGGCCTGGCCCGCGGCGATGCAGGCGCCGCCGAAGAGCAGGGCGATGACGAACATCACGCGGCGCGGGCCGAACTTATCTGCAATGGCACCGACGAAGGTCAGCGGCATCGCGGCCGTGACGGTGCCGACGAGGTAGGCCGTGCTGAGCTGCGTCGCGCTCAGGCCGAGCGTCGTCGTGAAGGAATCGTTGAACTGGCTGACGACGACCGTCTGCCCGGGCGCGGTGGCGACCAGGGCGATGGTGCACGCCGCGGCGATGACGGGGCCGTAAAAAGGGCTCGGCTGCGCCGGTTGGGAGGGAAGAAGGTCCGGGGCGTCGGGCGCTGACTCGGTCGCATGTTCGAGCTGGGCTTCGGGCGGAGAAACTGGCATGAAGCGGGGAGCTTAGCGCCGCCGGCGCTTCGACGCGCTCGCCGCGGGCTTGCTCACGACGCGTGGCGGGTCGGGCTCGAAGGGGGGCTCTTCCTCGTCCTCTTCTTCTTCGAGTTCTTCTTCGTCTTCAACATCTTCTTCGTCGGCGGCCTCTTCGTCGCCGTCTTCCTCATACTCCTCCTCGTCCTCTTCCTCGTATTCCTCGTCGTCGTCTTCCTCGTATTCCTCGTCGTCGTCTTCGTACTCCTCTTCCTCTTCCTCTTCGTCGCCGTCTTCGTCTTCCTCGTACTCCTCTTCGTCTTCTTCCTCGTCGTCCTCTTCTTCGTCAGCTTCCTCGTCGTCGAGCTCGTCCTCGTCCTCTTCGAGCTCGTCGTCTTCTTCCTCTACGTCCTCGTCTTCTTCGTCTTCCTCGACGTCTTCATCATCTTCTTCGTCGACGCCATCGCGAGCCTCGGGCTCGGCCGCTTCCTCTTCACCGTCGAGCGTGCCGACGACCTCGACCTCGACGCTCGCCTCATCATCGAACGGCTCGTCTTCGTATCCAGCAAGATCGCTGTCGTCCGGATCCGCCGCTGCGTCCTTCGCGGCCAGGTCCTTCATGGCCGCCCACTCCTCGGGCGAGATCTTGACGTCGCGCGCGACGCTGCCCTTGTGGTCGCTGATGACCCCGGCGATGCCCATGAGGTCGATCAGCCGGCTCGCCCGCGTGTAGCCGATGGCCAGGCGACGCTGCAAGAGGCTCACGCTGCCACGCTTGGTCTCCAGCACGATCTCGACGGCGCGGTCGAAGAGCGGGTCCTTCAACGCACGGCGTAGGCTGGCGGAGTTGTTGTTGGCGCTCTGGAGCAGGCGGTCGTCGTCGCTCAGGCCGCCCTCGGGCTGGCCGAGCTGCATGATCTGCCGCTCGAAGCTCGGCCCCGCGACCTCGCGCACGAACTTCACGACGCGGCGGATCTCGATGTCGTCCACCAGCGTGCCTTGACTCCTCATCAGCTTGTGGTTGCTCGGGCTCAGGAAGAGCATGTCGCCCTGGCCCAGCAGCAGCTCGCCGCCCTTCTGGTCGAGAATGATCCGGCTGTCGAGACCGCTGGCGACCTTGAACGTGATCCGGCAGGGCATGTTGCCCTTGATCAGGCCCGTGACGACGTTGGCCTGCGGGCGCTGCGTCGCGAGGATGAGGTGGATGCCGACCGCGCGGGCCTTCTGCGCGATGCGGACGATGGCGCCTTCGACCTCCTTGTTGGTCATCATCAGGTCGGCCAGCTCGTCGATGATAAAAACCATATACGGCAGCTTGCGCGGCACACGCGCGGCCTGCTCGTCGGTCTCGTGGCCGAGGCGCTCCTTGATCTCCTCCCAGTCGAGATCGTTGTAGCTCGAGATGTCGCGGCAGCCGGCCTCGGCGAGCAACTCGTACCGCTCGTCCATCTTCGTGACGGCCCACTCGAGGATCGCCGCGGCCTTGTGCATCTCGGTGACCACCGGGCACATCAGGTGCGGGATGTCCTTGAACTGGCTCATCTCGACCATCTTCGGGTCGACCAAGACGAGCCGCAGTTCGTTGGGCTTCTTGGTGTACAGGAACGACATGATGATCGTGTTCATGCACACCGACTTGCCGCTTCCCGTCGTGCCGGCGATCAGCACGTGGGGCATCTTGGTCAGGTCGGCGATGAGCGGCTCGCCCGACGCGTCCTTGCCCAGGAACATCGGCAGCTTCATGCCCTGGAACTTCTCGGGCCGGCCCATGAGCTCCTTCAGGCGCACCTTCTCCTTGGTGGGGTTGGGCACCTCGATGCCCACCGTGTCACGGCCGACCTGGTTGGCCACGATGCGTACGTTGACGGCCTTGAGCGCCCGCGCGATGTCGCTACTCACGGCGTTGAGCTGATTGACCTTCGTGCCCGGCGCCAGCCGTACGTCGTACAAGGTAATGACCGGCCCGCTCTCGATGCCCACGACCTCGCCCTTGATGCGGTACTCGTGCAGGGCACGCTCGAGCGCCTCGGCCCCCTCGCGCACCATCTCGTCGAGCTTGTCGTTGAAGTCTTCCTCGGGCTCTTCGAGCAGGTCGAGGCCGGGGAACCTGTAGCCCTCGAGCTCGACGCCCTGGAGGTCGCGCAGGTCCTCTTCCTTGGCCACCGAGCGGTTCTGATTGGCGAAGAGCACGGGCATCTTCTGGATCTTCTCGCGCAGGCGATCCTCGCTGAACACCTGGGGCGCTCCGACCTCGTCGTCTTCTTCCTCGAGCTCCTCTTCCTCGGGCTCTTCTTCGTCTTCCTCGTCTTCGTACTCGTCCTCTTCGTACGCCTCGTCTTCTTCCTCGTCCTCGTATTCCTCTTCGTACTCGTCCTCGAGCTCGTCTTCGTCCAGCTCGCCCTCGTCGGTGGCGATGTCCTTCTCGATGCGCTTGGCGCGTGCCTCGGCCTTCTTGCGCCTCTGGACCTTCGGGCGCATCCGCTCGTCGTCGTCCAGGTCGTTGACGCGAACCGGCGCGCGCTTCACGGGCTTCAGCCTCTCGCCGAGGTCGGCGAACCACGCACCGATCGCGGGCAGCACGCCTCGCACCGAGCTCGCGCCACCGCCGGCCGTACGGCCGAGCCAGCCCGCCTGCCGCAGCAGTCCCGCGCCCGCGGGCACGATCCACCGGTCGTACGCCACGATGACGCCGATCACGCAGGCAACCAGCATCCAGAGCAAGGTGCCCGCGACGTTGAAGTGCTCGCGAAGCTCGGCCGAGCCCACGAAGCCGATCACGCCGCCGGGCAGGTCGGGCAATCGGGCCGTCGACGGCAGCAGGACGGCCTGCACGCCCGCTCCCGCGATGGCGATGACGACCACGCCCACGATGCGGATGAGCGGGTGGTCGACCCGAGCCCCGCCGAAGTGCAGCCCGATGAGCAGCGCCAGCCCGGCCAGGAACACCCACGCCCCCAGCCCGACCGTGTAGTACGACCAGTAGGCGATCAGCGCCCCGATGCCGCCCATCCAGTTGGCCGCCGGGTCGTTGGCCGGCCAGGCCGCGAAGCCCGGAGCATCGGCCGCGTCGAACCCGACGAGGCTGGCCGCGATGAACAGCCACAGCGCGCTGACCACCAGCCACGCAACCCAGCGCAGCACGGGCGCCAGCGCCGCCCCTTCGTCATCCGTGACCCGAGATGCCATAGGACCAACGGTATCGGCTCGCCGGGCCCCGGCGCGGCAGGAATGCCCCACCTCTGAGGCCCGCCCGAGGGGCGGGGTCGGCTAGGCCGCCTTCGTCGGCTCGTGCGGCTCGGAAAGCTCATCGCCAACCGGCTCGTCGTCCTGCGAGCCGTCGACCAGCACCCCGTCCTCGAGCCGAGCGACCCCGAGCGGGTTGGCCGAGCGGAGCTCCTTGGGAAGCACGGCCTCGGGCGCGTTCTGGTACGACACGTCGCGAAGCCAGCGACCGGCCGCATCGGTCCCGACCGACGTCGCCGGCACGCCCTGGCTGGCGGGGTAGGGGCCGCCATGCACCAGCGACGGGCAGAGTTCCAATCCGGTCGGCGTAGCGTTGAAGACCAGGCGACCCACGCGGTGCTCCAGCGTGCCGGCCAGCCGGCGGCCCACGTTCCCGTCGGTCGTTCCCATCCAGATCGAGCCGGTGAGCGCACCGCCCACGGCGCTCGCCGCAGCGAGCACGCCGGCGGCATCGTCGGCCATCACCAGCACCATCGCCGGCCCGAACACCTCCTGCCGCACGATCGACTCGCGCACGAACACGTCGCCGGCGCACCGGAGCAGGCACCCGTTCACGATCGCGGCCTTGCCGGCTTCCTGGTCGGCGGCGTGGAAGGCGCCGCCTTCGAGACGCACGCCCTTGGTATCGAGCAGCGCCGCGACGTCCTGCATGAACCTCGACCGGATGCGCGGCCCGCGCATCTTCGCCGCCGGCATCTGGTCGAACATCGACGCGAGTTGCTTGGCGAAGACCTCCGCCTCGGCCCCGCGCTGCAGCACCACGACGCTCGGTCGCGTGCACGTCTGCCCCGCCACGTTCACGCAAGACTGGAACAACCGCTCCGCGATCGTCGGCCCGTTCGTTTCGAGGGCGCCGGGCAGCACGAACACCGGGTTGATCGTGCCGATGGAGGCCGAGAACACCATGCCGGGAGACCGGCACGAGACGGCGCCGGCGATCTCGTCGGCGGCCTGCTTCGATCCCACGAACGACAAGCCTCGCATGCACGGGTGCTCGACCAGCGTCTCGAGCAACGCCGCCTCGCCCTCTGCGTCGGCATGGACGAGCGTGATCAGCCCGGGCGGCGCCCCCTTCGCCGAGCAGGCCATCATCGCCACGCGTGCGATCATCGCGTCGGTCAGCGGATGCTCGGGATGGCTCTTGCACACGATCGGGCAGCCGGCCGCGAGCGCCGAGACCGCGTCGGCCCCGAGCGCCCCGCCTGTCAGCGGTTGATTCGCCGGGCCGAAGATGGCCACCGGCCCGATGCCACGACGGAACCGCCGCAGATCGGGCTTCGGAAGCGGCCGGCGGCTCGGCTCGGCGGTGTCGATGCTCGAGTGATCAAACGCCCGGTCGCGTACTGCGGCCGCAAACATCCTGAGCACCAGCATCAGCCGCTCGCGCTCCGCCACGATCCGAACCGCGCTGAACCCCGTCTCGTTGGCCGCGAGTTTCACGAGATCGTCGCCCAAGCCATGGACCGCGTCGGCGATCGCCTCGAGCATCGCCGCACGCTCGCTCGCATCGATCTCCATCATGCCGTGATACGCCGCCCAGGCCGCCATCGCGGCGCCGCTCACCTCCTGCGGCGTCGAGGCCTCGACCTTCGGGCCGGCGGGCGTTCCCGTTGCGGGGCTTGTGGCCTGGAACGTGCGGCGCGGCCCGGCGTCCTTGGGCGCAAAGGCGGGAGGCACCATCGCCTTGGTGAGCCCGGTGAGGGTCTTCGCTGCTTCAAGGTTTTGCTGCGTCGACGCGGCCACGCAGATTCATCGACCGATAGGAAGGCCAACTTCAATCAAGGTCCGATAGCGTTACGAAAATCTGCGAGCGCGCACGAAAAAGCTGCCCGTGCAACCACGCGGGCAGCAGATTTCAGTTCAGGAGCCCGATCGCCGGATTAGCGGCGGCGACGAGCAGCGGCCAGGCCGCCCAAGCCCAGAAGGGCCAGCGACGCCGGAGCCGGGATGACCTCGATCCGGCCAGCACCCTCGAGGACCGTGGCGGTCACTTCGCTGCTCAGGCCGGTATCGTCGAGATACAGGTTGTAGCGAGCGGTCTCGGTGGCCAGGTCAACAGTGCGGGCCGTGAAGTCCGTCGTGCTCCAGGTGGCCGACCAGATGAGGATCGGGTCGCTCGTGTCGGCGAAGATGCCGCCCGAGGGGAACTGGAGCTGGCCGGTCACGATGTCCAGGACATCGCCACCCGAGGGGGTGCCGTCGTCCTGACCGGGATCGGTGAACGCCGAGGACGGGCCGGAGAAGTCGCCGGTACCGTCGCCCCGGAGGCTCCACTCGGCAGCAGCAAACGCGTAGAACAGGTCGGAGTCCCAATCGGCCCACACTTCGACGGTTGCCGAAGGCGTGCCGGGGCTGACCACGTTGCTCACGCGGATCTCATACGTGTTGGGCTGAACGGTGGCGCTGGCCATGGCGGCCAGACCCAGCGCAGCGCCCGCGAAAGCGGCGATCTTGGTTGCGGTCATGTCTCGTCTCTCCTGACGTTGGAACCAGGGATTGTCTCTTCCTGGGCCAAAGATACCACAAAATGGCTATGCGGATCAACCCATTTTCGAGAATGCAAGCAAAATTGGCAAAAAAACCGGCATTATCGGGATGTTCCGAATAACCGTCTCAACCCGCACGTCCCATCCAATCCAACGATTCCCCACCGCGATATCGGGCTATCCTGTGGGCCGATGCCGTCCAAGACCCGATCATTCCTGCTCCAGGGCGTCGATGCCACGCCCTGTGAGGTCGAGGTCGACCTCGACGATGCGGCCCTGGCGAAGGAAACGATCGTCGGCCTTCCCGATGCGGCGATCCGAGAGTCGATCGAGCGCGTCCGGGCGGCCATGACCAATACGGGCTATCAGTTCCCGAACGGCCGGCTCGTCATTAATCTCGCGCCCGCCCACCTCCGCAAGGAGGGGCCGATCTACGACCTCCCCATCGCCATTGCGCTGCTCCACGCCACCGGGGTGCTTCGAGGCCACACCCCCGACGACAGCCCGCCGAGGATGCACCACTGCATGATCGCCGGCGAGCTCGCGCTCGACGGGCGTGTTCGGCCCGTTCGTGGCGTCATCGCCATGGCCGATCTTGCCCGGCAGGAGAACCTCGACGCCGTCATCGTCCCGGCCGAGAACGCCGCCGAGGCCGCCGTCGCCGGCCCCACCACCTACGGCGTGCGCACCCTTGCGGAAGTCGTCGGACTGCTCAACGGCGTGCTCGACATCGAGCCGCAGAGCCCGCCCGACCTCGAGTCGATGCTCCACGCCGCCCAGGCGCCCATCGACTTCGCCGAAGTGCGAGGCCAGGAGGCCGTCAAGCGGGCGATCGTGATCGCGGCGGCGGGCGGGCACAACGTCGTGATGCTCGGGCCGGCGGGCACGGGCAAGACCATGATGGCGCGCGCCCTGCCGGGCGTGCTGCCACCGATGAGCTCGGGCGAGGCCATCGAGATCACGCGCATTCACTCCGCCGCGGGCGAGCTCCCGCCGGGCCAGGGCCTCGTCGCCAGCCGGCCGGTCCGCACGCCGCACCACACCGCATCGGCGGCCTCCATCGTGGGCGGCGGCGTGGTCCCAAGGCCGGGCGAGGTCTCGCTGGCTACCCACGGCATCCTTTTCATGGACGAGCTGCCCGAGTTTCCCCGGTCGGTCCTCGAGACCCTCCGCCAGCCGCTCGAAGACCACCAGGTCACGATCTCCAGGTCACGCGGCACGGTTCGCTTCCCGGCCGACTTCCTGTTCGTCGCGGCGATGAATCCCGCCCCCGGCGGCTCGGCCGGCACGTCGGCCGCGGGCATCAAGGCCGCCGAGCGGTACCGGGCCCGCATCAGCGGCCCGCTGCTCGACCGCATCGACATCCACGTCGAGGCGCCCGCCGTCCCGTGGAAGGAGCTTTCGGCGACGAGCGCGAACGGCACGACCGACTCGGCGATGATGCGCGACCGCGTGCTGCGGGCCCGCAAGGTCCAGGCCTCGCGCCAGGGCGAAGGCGCGCTCAACGGCCGCCTGCGGGGCAAGCAACTCGACACCCTCGCCCCGATGAGCGAGCCCGCCCGCGCGTTGCTCGGCCAGGCGATCGCCGAGCTCGGCCTGTCGGCTCGCGCGTACGACAAGGTCCGCCGGGTCGCTCGCACCGTCGCCGACCTCGAGGGCGCCGAGGGCTTGGACGTCCAGCACGTCGCCGAGGCGGTCCAGTACCGGCTGCTCGACCGGGCTTGAGGTCCATCGGACAGCGCCCAGTCGGTGGCCGGTCGGTATCATCGCACCTCGAGACGTACCAGGCCGTCCCCTCCCCGCCGGCCGCCCCGATTGCTTCTTGTGGAGATGCGCCCTCATGATCGATATCGACCGGCTTCGCCAACTCGTGGACCTGATGGTGGAGCACGACCTGACCGAGGTCGACGTGAGCGACGAAGACCAGTCCATCACCATCAAGCGCGGCACGGGGGGCGCGTTCCAGGTCTCGCCCCAGCCGCAGGCGTTCGCGCCCCAGGCCGCCCCCGCGCCGCAGGCCGCCGCCCCTGCCTCGGGCGCGGCCCCTGCAGACGACGGCCTGGTGGCCATCGAGTCGCCCATGGTGGGCACGTTCTACTCGGCGCCCGATCCCGACTCGCCCGAGTTCGTCAGCTCGGGCGCGTCGATCTCGCCCGACAGCGTGGTGTGCCTGGTCGAGGCCATGAAGGTCTTCAACGAGATCAAGGCCGAGATGGCGGGGACCGTTGAACGCGTCTGCGTGAAGAATGGCGACGCCGTCGAGTTCGGCCAGCCGCTGTTCATGGTGAGGCCGGCCTAGCCCATGTTCAAGCGCATCCTGATCGCGAACCGGGGCGAGATCGCGCTCCGCATCATCCGCGCCTGCCGAGAGCTTGGCATCGAGGCCGTCTGCGTCTACTCGCAGGCCGACAAGGACGCGCCGTACCTTCGGCTGGCTGACCGCGCCATCTGCATCGGAGCCGGGCCAAGCAAGGACAGCTACCTCAACATCCCGCGAATCATCGCCGCCGCCGAAGTCAGCGATGCCGACGCCATCCACCCAGGCTACGGCTTCCTCTCCGAGCGGGCCGACTTCTCGCAGATCTGCCGCGAGTGCAAGATCGAGTTCATCGGCCCCAGCCCCGAGGCCATGGGCCAGCTGGGCGACAAGGTCCAGGCCAAGCGTGCCGCCAAGGCGGCCAAGGTCCCGATCTTCCCCGGCTCGGAGGGCGCTATCGAGGAAGAGGACGAGGCCGTCGAGGTCGCCCGCGAGATCGGCTTCCCGGTCATCATCAAGGCGGCGGCCGGTGGCGGCGGCCGCGGCATGCGCGTCTGCCACAACGAGGCCACCCTCCGCCAGAACATCAAGAAGGCCCAGCAAGAGGCCAAGGCCGCCTTCGGAGACGGCAGCGTCTTCATCGAGAAGTTCCTCGAGCACGCACGACACGTCGAGGTCCAGGTTTTGGGCGACAAGCACGGCCACTCCGTGCACCTCTTCGAACGCGATTGCTCCATGCAGCGCCGCCACCAGAAGCTCATCGAAGAGGCCCCGGCCCCCGGCGTCGATCGCAAGAAGATCACCTCCGTCTGCGAGAACGCGGCCAAGCTCATCCGCAACACGGGGTACGCCGGCGCCGCGACCGTCGAGTTCCTGATGGACGACGAGCAGAACTTCTACATGCTCGAGGTCAACACCCGCGTCCAGGTCGAGCACCCCGTCACCGAGATGATCACCGGCGTGGACATCGTGAAGAACTCGATCCTGATCGCCGCCGGCGAGAAGCTCGGCTTGCGCCAGAAGGACGTCTCGGTCAACGGCCACGCGATGGAGTGCCGCATCAACGCGGAGGACCCCGCCCGCAACTTCATGCCCAGTCCCGGCCGGATCGAGACCTGGGAGATGCCCGGCGGGCCGGGCATCCGCATGGACACCCACGTGGTGCCGGGGTACATGGTGCCCCCAACCTACGACTCGATGATCGGCAAGCTCATCGCCCACGCATCCGACCGCCGCGCGTGCATCACGCGCATGGCCAGGGCGCTCCGCGAGTTCCGGGTTGCGCCGATCAAGACGGTCATACCGCTCCATCTCCGGCTGCTCGAGCACAGCGCCTTCCAGGAAGACGCCGTGGACATCCACTACCTCGAGCGCGCGCTGAAGCAGGACCTGCTGGGGCCCGTCGGCTGACGCCCGAGCCAGGTCCAATAATCTTGCCTCACAGAACTCGAAAATGGACCTTCGCAAGTCCGAAAGCCAAAAAGTCTGGCATTTGTCTCAGAAAAAGCTCGCAATGGGTGAACATTCCCGTTACCGTAATGTGAGTGCGGATCCGGCAGCAATCGGGTCCGGTGTTGTTCCTCGTGAGGGCGGCCCAGAAGGGGCGTCCATTTCCTAGGAAGAGGGTAGAAGACATGCGTAACGCAATGACTGTTGTCGCTCTGGCCGGCGCCGCTTCGGTGGCCGCCGCCCAGTCGACGGTGTATTTCTCCGACTTCGAGGCCGACGGTGGCGGCTGGACCGCCAGCGGCGTCAACGGCGACTGGGAGCGCGGCATCGGCACCGGCTTCGTCGGTGGCTCCGGCAGCACCGAGCCCCTCGGTGGCTTCAGTGGCGACTGGGTGTGGGGCACCGTCATCGGTGGCGACCACGGCGTCGGCAGCGACGAGCAGCTCAGCCAGAACTTCGACTTCTCCGGCCTCACCGACGTCACCCTCTCCTTCCAGGAGTGGAGCGACAGCGGCAGCTCGACCTTCGACATGGCCTCGGTCATCGTCAACGGCGATCAGCTCTACCTGAGCGATGGTGACTCCGGCGACGCGTGGCGCGCCGTCAACCTCGACCTGAGCGCCTACGACGGCCTCAGCAGCGTCGACATCACCTTCAACTTCACGAGCACGACCGTTGTCGAGCGTACCGGCTGGTACATCGACGACGTCGGCATCCGCGCCATCCCGGCGCCCGCCAGCCTGGCCCTGCTGGGCCTCGGTGGCCTGGCCGCCGCCCGCCGCCGCCGCTAATCCGGCTTCCGGCAGACACGCAATTGCAAAGCCCGGCCTCTCTGGCCGGGCTTTTTCGTGCGCCGCTTGGGACCCATCGGCTCAGATGTCGTGGCGGTGCTGGAGCAGTTTCTCGATCCGGTGCAGCGTCGCGCGGATGTCGTCCAGGGCCGCCGACGACTCGGCCGGCACCGCCGCCGGAGCTTCGGGGCCGCCGCTCGAACGCCGTGAACGCCCCTCGGAAAGCTCGTCACGCTGGTCGAGCACGGCCTCGCGGAAGCCCGGCGCGTCGACGATGCCAATGAGGCTCACCAGATGCCCGCCCGGGCCCGAGCTCTGGCCGGCGGTCTCGACCTTGAAGCCGTGCAGGCCCATCGCCCGCATGATGGGGCCCTGGATCATCTGCAGGTCGGTGATCTTCTCGAGGGGGATCGTGCTCTCGACGCGGTTGAGCCAGCCCTTGCGGATCTCCAGCGTCCGCTCGGTCAGCGTGCAGCTCATCCGCTCGATGTACTTGTCGATCAGGATCTTGCCGACCAGCAGGTACACGACCGCCAGGGGGATCGTCACGATGCACACGACGAGCACGATGGTGCCGCTGATCAGGTGGTAGGTCGAGAGCTTCGGATCGAAGCTGGCTTCGCGGAGGACCTTGTGCCGGCGTGATGGCTCGCTCATGCCCGAGCATAGGGCAACCCCGCCGCCATCCGTTTCAGCGTGCCCGGCTCAGCTCGGGACTCAGCTCGGCTGGACGGTGCCCTGCACGGGCCGATCCTCGCGGGCCATCGGGTGGCTCGGCGTCAGCGTCACCCGCTCGCCGGGCAGCGGGTTGAACCGCGAGCCGAGCATCTGAATCTTGCGGTTGGGGTTGTACGACGGCAGGCGGCCGACCACGAACCACAGGGCGGCGATGAGCACCAGGTTGCCGCCGAACATCATGACCGGGTGGGCCCAGCCCTGGGGGATACCGAAGTAGACAGCGACCGACGTCAGCACGAGCACGACCAGGGCGAGCGGGATCATGCCCTGCCACGCCGAGCTCATGACCTGGTCGTACCGCAGCCGCGGCACCGTCCACCGCACCAGCATGATCAGGAACACCAGGGCCCCGACCTTGGCGAAGTAGACGCCAAGCTTGGCCAGCACGGCCAGCAGCCCGGTCGCCCCGGTCGCCGTCAGCGGGTCGCTGATGCCCGGCACGGGCGAGAGCGTGAACCCGCCCAGGAAGAGCAGGGCGAAGAACGCCGCGCTCACCGCCACGTGGCTGTACTCGGCCAGGAAGAACAGGGCGAACCGCATCGAGTTGTACTCGGTGTGGTATCCGCCAACCAGTTCGCTCTCGGCCTCGGCATTGTCGAACGGCGTGCGGTTGGCCTCGGCCAGCATGGCGATGAAGAAGATCAAGGCCGCGATGGGCTGGCTGGCGATCAGCCAGCCGTTGGTCTCCTGGTAGCGGATGATGTCCATCGGCAGCAAGCTACCCACCATCACCAGCACGCACAGCAGGCTGATGCCCAGGGGCAGCTCGTACGCCAGCATCTGGGCCGTCGCCCGCAGGCCGCCCAGGAACGAGTACTTGTTGTTGCTGGCCCAGCCGCCCAGGGTGATGCCGTACACGCCCAGCGACGCGATGGCGATCATGTAGATCACGCCCACGTTGACGGGTAACGCGGCGATCTGCACCACGCCGCCCTCGACGGGCAGGCTCAGGAAGGGAATCGTGAAGCTCGGGCACTCCCACAGGCCGCCCCAGGGGATGATCGCAAAGCCGATGAGGGCCGGGATGACCACGATGCCCGGGGCCAGCGTGAACAACACCTTGTCCACCTTGCCGGGGGTGTAGTCCTCCTTCAGCATGAACTTGATGCCGTCGGCCAGCGGCTGGCCCAGCCCGAGCAGCCGGGGGCCCTTGAGGAACTTCAGGAAGGGCAGGCCCAGGTCGAAGCCCGTGCGGTTGGGCCCCAGGCGGTCCTGGATGTAGGCCGAAATCTTCCGCTCGGCATAGGTGAAGTACCCCGCCCCGGCCAGCAGCACGTGGACCATGACGGCGTAGACCAGGACGCTGACGATGAGCTGGGCGGAGATGAAGCTGAGCAGGTCTGCCATAAGGGGCGATGGTAGCCCGATTTCTGATCGGTGGACCGCGTACAGCTCTTCCTACAGGCCCCTCGCCTATTCTGATCGAGGTGGCAATCATCCAATCATCATCTAGGAAAGTGCTCATGACAACTAGCCAACGTTCGGTCGAGATCGCACCGCCAGCCGAGCGCCTTGTCATTGGCAATCACGATGCAGTGCCATGTCCCAAGCATGAGACACTGTTTACAGAAGAGGAAGCCGATGCTTGGGCTGAGGAACTTCGGGAGCTGCTGGCAGCCGACTTGACTCCCGAGACTCGGGCAGCCATCGAATCCGACTTCGGTCGGGAGATTTGGTCATTCGGCGGATGGTATCAGCGAATCACATTTGACGATCGACATGTATCTACGACGAGCGATCACCCCCGCGTTCGTGAATCTCCCGGCAGTCTCAATCGTCTCGGAGGGCGACTTACCCCTCATGAAGCATCCATCTTGCGGCCGATGCCCAAGTGGAAGTACATTGAACGCCTGCTTCCTGATCTGGCCGGCAAGTCTGTACTTGAATTGGGAAGTTCGAACGGATTCTTTTCTCTAGCGTTCGCCTCTCTGGGAGCAGAGCGAGTATTGGGCCTAGAACTCCTACGAGGTCAAGTCGATGCGGCTCAATGGGCGGCGAAGACGAAGGGACTTGATCATGTAGAGTTCCGGTGCACCGATGCACTTCTCGACCGCTCTATCGAGCCTCACGACATTGTGTTTCTTTCAGAGGTTCACAACCACTTCCCGCTACCGTTCTACGGGCTGCTGAGGGTTCTCAATTTGGCCAAGGAGTTAGTCGTGTTCGACAACTCCGGCGTGATTGCAAAGCCCGAGCAGCAGTTTCGGTTTCAGACTTTCCGCGACCCAAACAATCGCCGCATCAGCTTTACTCACTGCACGATGAGCGAAGGGCTCCTGATGCATGTGCTCGATCTGTTCGGCGTACCTGTGAATCGTGTCCGAGCGTTTAAGTCACCGCTCAACGATGCGCACGTACTGTATCTGATCGACACGAGTAACCTTCAGCGAGATCGGCTCAGCAATGGTTATCCGGAGTGCCTGCGAGACTTCTTCGATCGGATCTAGGTGATTCGGCCGCGTACAAGAGAGAATTCACCATGACAGCAAGCGTTTCTTGGATCGCCTCGTATCCTCGCAGCGGAAACACTTGGCTGCGATTTCTGATCGCAAACTGCCTTAGCGATCATCCGTTCGATTGGACAGGTGGCCTCAACGCCTTCGCGTTCGAGCTGCATTTCTATAGAGAAATGATGCTAGAGCGCGGATGGGATGAGGCACAGACACTTGACAAACTGCGAGAAGTCGCCGCAGGCCAGCCAACTGCTTCGTCCATCGGCGACCAGATCTTCGTGAAGAGCCATGATCTTTGGTCGCCAACTCATACGTTTGCTGGGCACACGCGCCGTGCCATACTGCTTGTTCGCGACCCCCTCGACGTGTTGCTTAGCGGGCTCCACTATGCCCGCTTAACTCGCGACTACAACGGCGACGACGAATCCTATATCCGGAACTACCTGGAATGTGGCGGAGACCCTGCTTGGATCCGTATGGGATATGGCAGTTGGTCCCAGCACGCGAAGAGCTGGATGAATCAAGACGAGTTCCCTGTGAGCGTCGTCCGCTATGAAGACCTCAAATCGAACACGGAAACAGAGTTGGTGAAGATCTGCGAGTTCCTGGAACTTCCGGTCTACCGACACCTCATTGATAAGGCTGCCGAAAAATCGTCTATGGAGCGACTCCGTAAATCGGAAGTCGAGGCGAGAGAGAAGGGACAATTTGGGGGTTTGAGGGACGGCATGTTCTTCATTAACCAGGGCCGCTCAGGCCAAAACCTGTCAGACGTCTCACCCGAGCTGGATGACCTTTTCGAAGAACAGTTTGCCGATGATATGAAGATGTTTGGGTATGATCGCAGGACGGTCTAGAAAGTGCAGTCGCGATATCCCACGTGAGAGCCCAATACTCCGGCAAGTCTCGACCCGAAAAGCCGGTCACCAGTCAAGGTCTTGCTCGTACCCGAGAGTAATGAGCAATTGTCCGTGATGCTGCTTGAACGCATCTGTCACTCGATCTGTGAAGTGATTCTTCCAATCGCCCGAGGTGCCCTTCCTGTTGTGGTGCCCGACGTCCTCTTGACCAGGCTTGCGGCCTGTAGTGCGTTCGAACGACTCTGCTTCGATCGCCTGGCGGCGATGCGCGTCATCTCTTCCTACGCCGAGGTATTTTAGCATGTCGCCGAGAACGGCTTGCTGATCGGCGATTGCGTCTTCGTATCGAACAATTTTTCGTTCGTCCGCCGCGGCTTCATGCCAAGTCTGTTGACACCGCGCCATCACCGCAACTGGCTTCTCCAAGGCAAAGAGCAGCCCATCCTCAAGTGAAACGCTGTTGAGCTTTTCACGGAACTCAACGACGCTCGGATTGAGTGGATGCGAATGACGCATGCTGAAATACCATGAAACCATGGCATCACGAAGATCGCGAATAAACACAGCGCACTTGTAACTTGGATCAGTGCCTGCAGCTTCAACAAATCCATAGCGAGGAAGATACACCGGCGTGTAAATGTGGCCGGGGGTAATAGTCAGGCTATCGAGAAACGGAACTCCGGGCTCATCCGCAATCCGATCGGGTTCAAGCCTGTTCAGGATCTTGCGGATCCACTGGCTACCAGCCTTCCAGTGCGTGATATGAAATGCGGTCGGCGTCGGTGGTTCCATAGTGTCTCTAGCCTCCACGCGTATTCATTGCTTTGGTCGGAGTCTCGCGGACCTAGCGCAATTGCGCATCCGTCTTCCCAAACCGACGCACCCTCCCAGCATAGTCCCGCACCGCCTCATCGAAGCGTTCCGCTCCGAACTCGGGCCATGCGGCGTCACTGATGAACAACTCGGCATAGCTCACCTGCCACAGCAGGTAGTTGCTCAGGCGCCGCTCGCCCGCCGTGCGGATGAGCAGGTCGGGGTCGGGCAGATCGGCGGTGTAGAGGTGCCGGGCGATCATCGCCGGGTCGATGTCCTCCGGACGGATCTCGCCAGCGGCGGCCTTCGCGGCGATGGCCCGCGTCGCATCAACGATCTCATCCCGACCGCCGTAGTTGAGTGCCAGGGTCAGATTCGCTCGCGTGCCACGCGCCGTGATGCCCTCGACTCTTTCGATCGCCGACCGAACTTCGTCCGGCAGGCCCTCGCGACGGCCGATGACGCGCAGGCGGATGCCCTCCTCGATGAGACGCTCGGCCTCGCCGTCGAGGTAGGCCACGCAGAGCAGCATGAGCTGGGCAACCTCGTCTTGAGGCCGCCGCCAATTCTCGCTCGAGAAGGCATAGAGCGTCAGGTGCGTCACGCCCAGCTCGCCCGCGCGCTCCACGACCTCGCGCACGCGGACGGCCCCCTCGCGGTGGCCCCAGATGCGCGGCAGGCCCTGCGCCTCGGCCCAGCGGCCGTTGCCGTCCATGATGATCGCCACGTGCCTGGGGACGCGTGCGGGGTCGAGCCCGAGCGGATGCTCGCCGGTGGTGGTCGCGGTCGCGCTCATGCCGAAGCTACGCCCCGCTCCAGGTTGAGGATCGTCTGGGCGCGATCGGGCCCTACGCCCACGAACGCCACGGGCACGCCCAGGGCCGATTCGACGCGCTCGATGAACGCCCGGGCCTCGCTCGGAAGGTCCGAGATGCTCCGGCAGCCGCTGACGTCCTGCGAAAACCCAGGCAGCGTCTCGTACAGCGGCTTAGCGTGCGCAAGGTCGGCCGCGTCTGGCAGGAAACGATCGGTCTTGACGCCGTCGACGTCGTAGGCCGTGCAGGCCTTGATCTCGTCGACGCCGCCCAGCACGTCGAGCATGGTCATTGCCACGTGCGTCACGCCGTTGACCATGGCCGAGTAACGCAGGGCCACGAGGTCGAGCCAGCCGATGCGTCGCGGCCGGCCGGTGGTCGTGCCGTACTCGCCGCCGCGGTCGCGGATGCGCTGGGCCAGCTCGCCCTCGATCTCGGTGGGCATGGGGCCGAGCCCGACGCGAGTGGTATACGCCTTCATCACGCCGATGACGCCCGAGAGCATACGCCCGGGCACGCCGCTGCCCGTGGCGATGCCGAGGGCCGAGCAATTGGAGCTGGTGACGTACGGATACGTGCCGTGGTCGATGTCCAGCAACGTTGCGTTGCCGCCCTCGAACAGCACGCGTCCGCCGGCGGCGAGCGTCTCGTGCAGCAGGTAGGTCGAGTCGGCGACGTTCGGGCGAAGTCGCTCGGCAATGGGCGCAAGCTCGCGGAGCATCGCCTCGGGATCCAGCGGCGCTTCGCCCGAGGCCGCGCTCGACTGGTTGTGCAGGCTCGCGGCGAGCTTCACACGATCGGCCAGGATCGCGCCGCCCCGGATGAGGTCGCCCATGCGGACCGCGGTCATGCGCATCGCCTTCTCGGCGTAGGTCGGGCCGATGCCGCGCTTGGTCGTGCCGATCGCGGTGGTGCTCACGCCCTGCTCGCGGGCGAGCGCCTCCATCGCTGCTTCGAGGCGCGCGTCCATGGCCTTGTGGTAGGGCATCACCACGTGCGCCCGGCTCGAAACGACGAGCGCCGCCGTGTCGATGCCGCGGGCCTCGAGCGCGTCGAGTTCCTTTACGAGTTGGAACGGGTCGACGACGGCGCCGTTCCCGATGACGGCCTTGGTGCCCGGGTGCAGGATGCCCGAGGGCACGAGATGGAGGGCGTACTTCTGGCCGCCGACGACGATGGTGTGGCCGGCGTTGGCCCCGCCGTTGTACCGAGCCACCGCGTCGAAGCCCGGGGCGAGCAGGTCGACGTACTTGCCCTTGCCCTCATCGCCCCACTGCAGCCCCACCACCGCGGCCGCTTGGCCCGTGGGGCAGAGCGTGTGGGCCAGGGCCGACTGGCGATCCGACGCGGCGTCGGGGGCAATTGGGGTTTGTCCTGACATGCTGCTCCGGAAAGCTCGCGGTGATCGGCGATTTCGGCTCGATCGGACGCTCGAATGGTCCGATGATCCCAAGACTCAACCATATGGACGGACGGGCACCAATGGCAGACAAGAAAGACCACGGCCTCAGCATCATGTGCCCGAACCTCACCTGCCGGAAGATCCTGGCGGTGCCGACGTCGGCGCGTGGCAAGACCGTGCGCTGCAAGGCCTGCGGCACGGCCATCCGCATCCCCGCGCAACGGCCGGACGACGGACCCAATCCTCGAAAGACGGCCTAGGGCGGAGCTCCGGCCTCAGAGCTTCGGTGCGTCGTCGTCGTCGTCGTCGAAGTCGAAGTCCGAGAACAGGTCCTCGTCGTCGTCCTCGAGCACCGAGCCCTGGCCGACCTGCTTGGAGGCCTGCGGCTGGCTGGTCGGTTGCTCGAGCTCGCTGGGCGTGCCCTTCTCGATGGCGGCGTCGTTATCGATGCTGGCGGGGTCGCCGTTGACGCGGAGCACCATGAATGCCGGGCCGATCTTCATGACGTCGCCGGGGGACATCTCGGCTTCTTCGATCTGCAGACCGTTGATAAAGGTGCCGTTGCTCGAGCCGAGGTCCTCGACCGAGAGGCCGCCGTGCTCGTTGGGCTCGACGCGGCAGTGCTCGCGTGAGACCTCGGCCACGGGGACGCGGAGGTCGCAGTCTTCTTCGCGGCCGATGATGCGGGCCCGGGAGACCGCGAACGGGCGCTGCTCACCGTCTGACGTCACGAGCACGAGTTCGATCGACACGGCGTACACTCCCGCTTGCGGCCACGCCTTCGGGCCCGAGCCTGTTGCGATCGGCCTCCGGGATGGGGCCGCATCGATTGCGTCTGGCCCGACGCCGGGCCATCTCCGGGTGACAGAAGTGGACCGTACCCCCATCACCGTCGCCGGGCAACGCCAGGGCGTGGCCCATCCGCTGGAATCATTGCGCGCTCGCGGGGGGGTGTCGGTACCCGTCCAGGCCCTGTACATCCACGTGCCGTTTTGCTTTCACAAGTGCCACTACTGCGACTTCTACAGCATCGTGGATACCCGTGATCGGCAGGGCCCGTTCACGGATCGCCTGATCGCCGAGCTCGCCCACATCGCCCCGCTCGCCGGTACGCTCACGAGCATCTTCGTCGGGGGTGGCACGCCCACGCTGCTCAGGACTGATCTGTGGGCCCGTCTGCTGGCGACGTTGCACGATCGGTTCGAGCTGGGCGGTGCCGAGTTCACGGTCGAATGCAACCCCGAAACGGCCTCGGACGAGCTCTTCGGGACGCTCGCGAACGGCGGCGTCAACCGCATCAGCATCGGGGCCCAGTCGTTTAACCCCCGGCATCTCAAGACGCTCGAGCGCTGGCACGACCCGGCGAACGTCGGCAGGGCGATCGAGCTGGCGCGGAGCGCCGGCATCGCGCGCCAATCGGTGGACCTGATCTTCGGCATCCCGGGCCAGACGCTCGCCGACTGGGAAGCCGACCTCAACGAGGCGGTCATGTTCGGCGTGGAACATCTCAGCTGCTATGCGCTGACCTACGAGCCCAACACGGCGATGACCGCGCGGATGGAGCGCGGGCAGTTCGAGCCCGCGGACGAAGACCTCGAGGCCGACATGCTGCAGCTGACGCTCGACACGCTCCGCGCGCGCGGATACGACCGCTACGAGGTCAGCAACTACGCCAGGCCCGGCGCCGAGTGCAGCCACAACCTCGCGTACTGGCGGCAGGAGCAGTGGCTCGCCGCGGGGCCGTCGGCCAGCGGGCACGTCGCGGGCTGGCGCTGGAAGAACGTGCCGCGGCTCGATTCGTACCTCAGCGCTCCGAGCGCGCGCGGCGTGCCGCCGGCGATCGACGTGGAAGAGCCGGACGCCCGGCGCGCGATGGCCGAGCGGATCATGACCGGCCTGCGGCTGCGCGAGGGCATCGACGCGAGCGAACTGCCCGGTGGGTTGCACGCTGAGGCGCTGCGGCAGCACGAGCGCGGCCACCTAGAGATCGACGGTGATCGCTGGCGGCTGACCGACCGCGGCATGATGCTGGCCGACGGGATCGCGGCCGAGTTCATGGGGCTTCTCTAGGGATTCGGGCTGGAAGTGCCCGGCTTGCCCAGGCCGATGCGTTTGAGGGTGGCGACGAAGTCTCTGGGAAGCGGCGCGTGCACGTCCACCTGCTGGCCGGTCATGGGATGCTTGAACGCCAGGCGGTGGGCGTGCAGCATCATGCGGCTGGCGGCGTCGGCCACGGTCGGATTGGCGTAGAGGTCGTCGCCCAGGATTGCGCAGCCGATGGAGGCAAGGTGCACGCGGACCTGGTGGAGGCGACCGGTAATGGCCCGGCACTCGAGCAACGCCGCCGCGGGGTTCTGCTCGACGAGCCGGTAGGCCGTGAGCGCGGGCTTGCCGCTGCTGGCGATGCGGGCGAGCTTCTTGTCCTTCTGTTCTTCGAGGATCGGGCGGTTGATCGTGCCGGTCGGCAGCTTGGCGGGCGCTCGGCGGGTGATGGCGTAGTAGAACTTGGCCAGTTCCCGGTTGCGGAAGAGGTCGGCCAGGGCGTCGTAGCTCTCGGTCGAGAGGGCGACCAGGAGCAAGCCGCTGGTGGGCTTGTCGAGGCGGTGCATCATGCCGAACTCGCGAGCCTTGCCGACGTTCTGGAGCTTCGCGCCGTACCGACAGAACAAGCCGTTGAGCAGGGTGTCGCTGGCGTGCGCCTTGCCCGGCACCGTGGCGAGGCGCGCCTTCTTGTTGACGACCAGCAGGTGCTCGTCTTCGTAGCAGACCGTGAAGGTCACGCGCTCGTTGGGCTCGATGCTGAGGTTCATGTGGTTCCCGGGCCCGTCCTACCAGCTCTCTTGGCCGGTCGCGTCGTGGTCGACGTACCAGCGCGTGTGGCCGCCGAGGAGTTCGGGAACGGGCGACTGCCCGCCGTCGGCGATGGCTTCGAGGGCGCCGCGTACCTGCTTGCCCACCGCGAGCACGCCCAGGAACCGACTGCCCGCGAGCATGCGCTCGGTGAGCGTGACCGACTGGTCGGGCAGGCGGACGACCAGGCGGTCCTCGCGGCGGGCGTGCTCGGGGTCGAGCCGGCCGGCGACGCCGTCTCCACCCAGCCCGAGCACGGCCATGTCCAGCCGGTCGTGGCCGGTGGGCCGGGCGCCGAGGTGCTTCTGGAGCTGGCGCTCGTATTCGTCGTCGGCGGCGGGCCTGAAAGCAGAGATGCCGTGGACCTGGTCTCTTGGGATTCCCGAGTGGCCGATGATGAGGTCTCGCAGCACACCGTACACGCTCTGCGGCTGGTCGTGCGCGACGGGGGCCTCGTCGATGGCCCAGAGGTGGGTGTCGCGCCAGGGCAGGGATCGGTAGGCAGGGTCGGTCATGAGCTCTCGGCAGAGTCGCTCGAGCAGGCTCAGCGTGGCGCCGCCCGAGACGCCCAGGTGGAAGCTGCCGAACTCCCGGACGCAGGCGGTCGCCTGGAGGGTGAGGTCGCTGGCGAGGGCGGCGAGCGCTTCTTCGGTCGAGGCCTCGAACGCGACGGTGTCGCGGAGCAGCGGCGGGGTCGGGTCATTCTCAAGTTCGATGGGCGGGAGATCCACGGTGCATTGTCGCCTGCTTCGCCCCATAAGACCACTTCGTGTGGCGGTCGAAGCGGTCGAACGTCACGCGTGCAACCTGCCCGTTGTAGACTGGTAGGAGAGCCAGCCCTCGGGGAGGGCGATGCGGCCGGCCCCGACACCGGCACCAGGAGCAGCACCGGATCATGGCCCCCGCTACCCCACGACTCGTCCTGCGGCCGCATGGCTGGCAGGGACGGACGCACACGCTCGACGGCCGCGAGGTGACGATCGGTCGGCACCCGTCGAACACGGTTCGCCTAGCCGACGAGAAGGCCAGCCGGCATCATTGTGCGGTGCGATCGGACGTGACGGGCCGCTACCTGGTCGTTGACCTGGACTCTCGGAACGGCACGCGCGTGAACGAGGTGAAGGTGCAGCAGACCTACCTCGACGAGGGCGACGTCATCCGCGTGGGCGGGCACGAGTTCCTGGTCGAACTGGTCGAAGGCAGCGACGACGAGGAGGCCGACGGCGGCGACTCGTCGACGGCGACCGCGCTGCGGACGGGGCGCAAGAAGAAGGGATCGACGGCATCGGCGACGAGGTCGTCGTGGGCCAAGGAGATCCGCCGGACGATCGAGAGCCTGCCACCCGCGGGCGGGATGGTCGAGGACCTGACGATCCTGAACGCGTCGGGCGAGCGCTCGGGCGCGCTGCTGGGCGAGAGCCCCGGGCCGGTGGCGGTGCGGCTGCTGCTGGCCAGCGCCGACAAGAGCCGGGCGACGGACATCCACCTCGAGCCTCGGGGCGAGACGTACCAGGCCCGGCTGCGTGTGGACGGGCAGATGGTGCCGCTGGCCGAGCTGCCCAGCAGCGCGGGCAATCTGGCGTGCAACCTGATCAAGACCGCGTGCGAGCTCGAAGTGTCGGGCAAGCAGGCCGTGCACGACGGGACGATGTCGGCGATGTTCGGCGGCGACGGGGAGGGCGGCAGCGACCGCCGCGTGGAATATCGCGTGAGCTTTACGCCCGCCGTTGGCGGGCAGAAGCTGGTGATGCGCGTGCTGGACGGGCGGGGCGTGCCGCACTCGATCGATAGCCTGGGGCTCGCGCCGTACATGCATCCGCGCATCCGCAAGGTCGTGGGCAAGGACGCCGGCATGCTGCTCGTGTGCGGGCCGACGGGCAGCGGCAAGACCACCACGCTGCACAACTGCGTGCGCGAGATCGATCGCGAGCGCAAGAACGTCATCACGATCGAGGATCCGGTCGAGTACAAGCTGTCGGGCGTGACGCAGATCCCCGTCGACGAGAAGCAGGGGCTGGGCTTCAGCGGGCTGTTGCGCAGCGTGCTGCGGCAGGATCCCGACGTGATCCTGGTCGGCGAGATCCGCGACGAGGAGACGGCGCGGACAGCCATGCAGGCGGCCATGACCGGGCACTTGGTGTTCTCGACCGTGCACGCCAAGGACACGGTGGCGGCGATCTTCCGGCTTCTTGACCTGGGCGTCGAGCCCTATCTCGTCGCGAATGCGCTCGACCTGGTGCTCGCCCAGCGGCTGGTACGCGTGTTGTGCACGAGCTGCCGGCACGAGGTGCCGCTGAGCCCCGGGCAGGCCAGCAAGCTGGGCGCGACGCTCAGCAAGCACTCGGGCGCGTCGAGCAAGGCGAACCACGTCTACACGCCCACCGGGTGCGCCCGGTGCCTGCGGACGGGTTTCGTCGGCCGGCGGGCGATCTTCGAATTGCTCGAATTTAACGACGCCCTGCGCGACATCGTGCTGCAGGAGCCCTCGATCCAAGCGATCAAGAAGGTCATCGAGGCGGACCTGTTCACGACGCTGCGGAGCTTCGGCCTGCGGCTGGCGGCCCAGGGCGTGACGAGCCTCGAAGAGGTCGACCAGGTCGCCGGCGAGGAGTGAACCAGGCTACTCGCCCAGGAGCTCTCGCATCCGTGCCTGGAGCGTGGGCGCCGCGTCTTTCAGGAACCAGGGATTCTTCGCGAGCCAGCGGTTGTTGCGCGGCGAGGGGTGTGGCAGCACCATCGAGCTGGGCAGCAGGTTCGGGTAGTCGCACGTGGCTTCGGTGAGCGTGCCGTAGCGGTCGCCGAGCTCGTGCTCGAAGGCGTAGCGCCCGAGGAGGATCGTCAGCTCGATGCGCTTCAGGGAAGCGCGGAGCTTGGCGTGCCATGCGGGTGCGCACTCGGGGCGTGGGGGCAGGTCTCCCGAGGCGCCGGTGCCGGGGAAGCAGAAGCCCATCGGCACGAGCGCGATGCACTTGGGGTCATAGAAGGTCTTTTCGTCGACGCCAAGCCACTCGCGGAGTCGCTGGCCGCTGCGGTCGTCCCAGGGCTTGCCGCTGGCGTGGGCGGCCGAGCCGGGGGCCTGGCCGATGATCAGGACCCTCGCGCCGGCAGCCGCCTGCACCAGCGGCTTGGGGCCGAGGGGCAGGTGCTCGGCGCACAGCGTGCAGCTGCGGACCTCTTCGAGTAGCACGGTGAGGCGCATGGGCGAGTCCTTTGGACGGGCGAGAAGGCCCCGCCGACGCTTTCGCGTGGGCGGGACGGATTCTGAGAGTCTACCGGGCCTGCTTGCGCTCCCAGTAGCGGTCGGCCTTCGAGCGGACGTCCCGCTCTTCGGCATCACGCCAGAGGGCCTTGGCGTCGACCTCCTCGTTCTTCAGGAAGAGGTGCGTGCGGCCTTCGATGATCTCGAAACTCGTGGGGTCGGGCACGAAATCGGAATCGACCGAGCAGCCGAAGGCGCAGAACCCGCCGTAGGCCGGCAGGTAGCGCTCGGGGTCGGCCTTGAATGCCTTGGCCTGGCCGGCGTCGGTGAAGAAGTAGGTGACGCCCTCGTGCTTGGCGGCGTGCCGGGGCGAGCCGGGCTCGGCCTTGCCCCTGGTCAGGTACGACACGGGGCTGTACCCGCTCACGCCGAGCGGGATGGTGTGGGCCGGCGAGCGCGGCGGCGCCGCGTCCTGAGAGGCGGTCGAGGACTGGTCGGCCAGTCCGACGCCGGCGATGGCGGCGGCCCCGGTCAGGACGAGGGTGACGATGACGAGCGTGCTGTTCATGTGCGATCTCCGGGCACGGCGCATCGTGATGCGCGTGCCATTGGTGGTGTTCGTTGGTCGTGAAAGAACGGAGCGTGCGCGCACCCTGGGCGCGCGGGCAGCAGCAGATCGCTAGAAGAGGGAGAGGCCCGTGCCGTTGAGTTCGGCCTGGCTCGCGTCCCGGCGGTCGCATCGGGGGGAGTGCTGGATGGACTGTCGCGGGCTCACGAAGGCGGAAAAGCACTCGCTTCCCGGCGTTGTTCCCGTCGATCGAGATCTTCGGGCGTTGTGCCGCGGATCGTGGCGTGTTTGCTGCATTCACCGCCCCAGAGCACGCGTGTGGGCTGCCCTGGGGCCTGATAACTGCGGTCTCGTGCGCGGCACAAGCGTCATGTGCGGAAGCACCTGCCTCGTTGACCAGGCGGAGCACTGCCCGGACGAATCGAGCCGTGAGATGCCCCGATCAAGCGAGCATGGTGCCGCAACTCCAAGCGACCGAGGCCATCGGGCTGAGCATCTCGCTGCTCGCCCTGGGGTGCCTCATACCGCTGATCTGGCGCAGTCGTCAGCTGGCGGCGTGGCTTGGATTGCTCTCTTCGTCCGTCGGAATCTTCCTGCTGGCACTGGCGGGCGTGGTGTATGGCTCGGCATCCTGGGGCGATTCGCTGTCGTTGCCAGGAAATCTGGCCGTATCGAGGGTGATCGAGGCGCTCGGCGTGCTCACGGCGGTGGCGGGCCTGGTCGCCTTGGCGTTCATCGCAGACGGCGCTCGCCGCCGCCGCCTGATGGATCAGGCACTCATCGACATCGATCTTGGGGTGGCTATGTCGGGCAAGAGCCTGTCGGCGCTCCTTGATTCGACCGCCGACGCGTTGATCGTTGCCCACGGTCTCGAGGACGGTTCCATGCCTCTGGCGATCGAGTTCGTGCGCGTCTCCGAGCACGCACACGGGTCGATCTTGTGCGAGCTACGCGGCGCGACGTCGCTGCAAGACGTCGCGCCGCTTTCGCTGCGTGAGTGCGTCCTCGGCGCGGTCCGCGAGGCTTGCTCAACCGGCGCGCCGGCCCGGTTCTCGAGCGATACGGGTGGCGACGACTCTCGCTTCGAGGTCTGGGCGTTCGCTTCGGGCAGTACGGCCCTCATTCGTGTCAGCGACGTCACGGCGAGGCACCAGCTTGAGGAAGAACTGCGGTCGTTTGCCTACACCGACATGCTGACCGGGCTCGCCAATCGCCGCAAGTTCGAGGCGTATGCCCGTAGGCTGGAGCGCGTCAAGGAGCCTTCGCCGAATATCGCACTGGCATACCTCGATCTGAACGGCTTCAAGGAAGTCAACGACGCCCATGGCCATAAGCGTGGCGATGCCGTCCTCGTCGAATTTGCCGAACGCCTGGTTGGCGTCGTTGGTTCGACCTTCCGGGGCGAGGCGGGTATGCCGCTCGCGGCGCGCATCGGGGGCGACGAGTTCGTCGTCGTCTTGGTCGACATCGATGCCAGCGTGGTCGAAGCGTTTGCGACGCACCTGTACGATGTGCTGTCTGCACCCTACGGACCCGCTGGCCACGCCGTCCATTGTCCGGCAAGCATCGGCGTCGTCAGCGTTGCTGGACCGCTGGAGTCGATCGACGTGCTGCTCCAGCACGCGGACGCCGCGATGTACTCGGCCAAGTTCTCGACGGGCAAGAGCCTCGTCGTGCGTCTCGACTCGGGCTCGGATGGAGACGACCTGCGTCGGCGTCGCAAGTCCGACTGGCACCTGGACTCCGGGCCCGAATCGGTGCGGAGGGCGTGATGGATCACGCGTCCACCGACCATTGCGGTGATGAGGCCCCGCGTCGCGATCGCGTCGATGCGAGCTCTGATCGTGCGATCCGCGTTGCCCAGGCGATCGGTGCACTCTGGGAGTGTTCGGCCCTGTATGAGCCGGGACATCCATCCTTCGAGCACGCCCTGCAAGAGTGCCGGGATGCGATGCGAGGGGTCCGGGAGCCGCTGATCTTCCGAGTTCTGGATTCGGGTCTCACGATCGATGGCGCGGAAGACCGGCAGATTGCCAGCGGCCTCGCAAGGACGCTTCGATCGCGGAGCATCGTGGGGCTTTCGTTGCACCGACCAGCTTCGCGGGATGCGCTCGTCGGCCTCGTCCGTGTGCTGGGCTCGAAGGACCTGACTCCTTCGCAGGTGATCGAGCAGGTCTTCTCTTGCACGGAGGGCGCCGTTCGGGCGTTCCAGCCGTCAGAGCGAACCGCGGCTCACCCGGCGGATGATGGACTCGCCGACGACACCGGAGACGACCGGGCCGTTTCGTTCGGGGGGGCGCGGAGCGCAGCCGTTGCGTCGATGCCCTCCGAGGTGCGGCAGACTCTTGAACGGCTCCGCGCGTCCGCCAGCGAGGCGAGCGATCCGACGGACGGCGGCGAGTCCGGTGACTCCATCCAGTGGTTCCAGCATCAGTTCCATCAGATGGAGAGTTCGCATCAACGCCAGCTGCTCCAGGCCCTTTCGGCCCAGGACTCGGTCACGTACGAGCAAGCGGCGTTTGCGCTGTCGCAAGTGCCGTTGACGAACCTGACCGACGCGATGGCGGTGCTGGCCCGCAAGGACTCGCAGATCAGCGAGACGTCGCTCCTCCTCTTGCGGCGCCTGGCCGACCTCGCCGTCGGATCGTCGACGGATCTCCGTTCGCTGGCATCGATTGCCACCCGCTGGTTGGACGACGGGAGCGCGGCGACGCCCGGACAAGAGCGGGCGGCCCGCGTTTCGGCAGAGATCCTGGAGCGCAAGTCAAGGGGCGAGTTCCGTTCCGAGTCCTACTCGGTCCTCTTGGATCGCATGCTGTCGAGCGAAGCGCTGCCGCCCACGCCGATCGGGTTGCGGCTCGAGGACGAGCAGTCTTCGCTGTCCGCGCTGGCGACCGAGATCATCTGCGACCTCGCCGAGTCGCCGCCCGATGACGATATCGACGTCAGCAATCTCTACGAGATCCTGACGCACCGGGCCGCTCGGCTGGCGTCGGACGGCCGATTCGATACCCTGCAGCGGATCATCAGGCTCGCGACCGCGACGTCTCGGAAGGGCGCATCCAAGGAGCAGCGGCGGGCAGCGCACGCGCTGCTCGAGATTGCCAGCAGGGAGCAGTGGCTGGCCGACGCGCTAGCCCGGTGTCCCAGTGCGCTCATCCTGACCGAACAGTTGGCGCTGCATCGCGAACGCGGCGGAGATGCGCTCGACTTTCTGCTCGACGTCGCTCGGCGGACGCAGAGTTCGGGCGTTCGGGCCGCGGTCATCGATGCTTCGAGAAAGATGCCCTCAGGCGAACTCGTCGACCGGTGCATCCTGCTGGCGGACGCGGATCCGGCCGACGCGGTACGGCTCGCGTTCCTCGTCGCGGAGCACGACGCGGATCAGATGCCGACGCTCCTGCGCAGCGCGTTGTTGGGTGCCGATGCGACCAGCCGCGAGCACGCGTTCCGGTTGATGGAGCGGCTGGGCGGCACGTGGCCGAGGGCCTTGATCATTCGTGCGCTGAGCGACGAGAACGACGAGATCCGACTGATTGGAGCCCAAGCCGCCATCCCGCACCACGTAGGCGTCTTGATCGAGCGGTTACGCGGCGACGTGGGCAGCGCGGCGCCCGGTATCGAGGAGGCGCGACGGCTGGCCCTCATCATGGATCGCGACAGGTCGGACAGTCTGACGAACGACATCGCTCGATGGACGCTGCGCCGGTTCGCATTCAGTCTCCGGACAGATGCCTTGAACGCGCTCGTCAGCGTGCTTTCTCGCAGGCCCCAGACCAGGCTTTCGAGGCTGGCGCTCCAGGCCGCAAGGTTGCGAATCCGAGCAGTCGCACCAGATCAGCACGAGTATGCCCTGCAGAGGAGGACCGCCGCGTGACTTCGATCTCTCCGAATCAGGCGATCCGGGCTCTGGTGATGGCAGAAGAAGCCGAACGGCTCTACGGGCGTGAGCACGCGCTGACGAAGCAAGCGATCGAGCGGGCCCTTGGCGACGTCACCGCCGCTACCGCCAACGCGAGCATCTCGCTGAGTTCGGTGCGGACTGGCCTGATCATCAACAGGATCATCGTCATCGAGCCCTGGGCGAAGAATGCAGCCTTCGCACGGCAGCTTACACAGGGCGGCATCCAGCTCGTTACCTTTGATCGAGGCTTGACCAAGTCCGACGTTTCGTGGCTGCTGGATCAAGGAAGCGGTACGGCGTGGTCATCGAGTCCGTCGGGGCGGATCCATCGCAGCACCATCGTCCGGTCGGACCCTGGCACGCTCGCGGGCGCGGCGCCACCCAAGGCCTGTCGGCCTGGTGACGACACAGACATCACCGATGGTGGCGGTGCGTACCAGTTGCAGGAGACCTGGACGTCGCTGCTTGCGGGCGAACGCCGAATCGGGGATGATGTTGCGCAGCTCGCAGCCAGGATGAGTGCGGCCATGCTCGCCAATAGCGACGCGATGGTGCCACTGGTCACCCTGAAGTCGCACGACGAATACACCTACGTCCACGCCATCAACGTGGGACTGATCGCCTCGGCCCTCGCGCAGGCAACCGGGCTGTCGGGCGACACGCTGCACCAGATTACCGAGGCGGCACTGCTGCACGACGTCGGCAAGCGACTCACGCCGATCCGTCTGCTGGGCAAGCCGGGCAAGCTGTCCAACGCCGAGCGCACCGAGATGCAAAAGCACCCATCTTCGGGGGCGGCCCTCCTTGCTGGCGTGCGGGGCGTCAACGACCTGGCGGTGGTCGCGGCCTACGAGCACCACATGCGTATCGATGGCAAGGGCTATCCGCACGCTCGCGGTGATCGAACGCCTTCGCTCTGCAGCCAGCTCATCCAGATTGCCGACGTGTTCGACGCACTCAGGAGCGACCGGCCCTATCGCGCGGGACTCTCCAGCGAGCGTTGTCTCGAGCTCCTCGAAAAGGACAGCGGCACGGCCTTCGACCGAGACCTGTTCGAGGTGTTCCGGACGCGCGTCATCGGACGGCTTGGCACGCACGATGACCCGCCCGAAGCGGCGGCGTAGAAGCCGCGGCACCCGGCCCTTCGGGCACGAATGCGCCGCACTTCGAGCCTCTACGTCTGCGCCGCAAGCGCTGCGCTTGGCATGAACGTCTGGGCATCGGCGGCGTTGGCCTCGGAGGCGTGGTGGGTTACCAGCACGGTCGCGATGCCGCGCTCGCGGAGGAGGGACAGCGTGCGCGGCGCAAGATCTTGGCGAAGCTCGGGGTCGAGGCTGGCGAAGGGCTCGTCGAGCAGCATCACGATCGGGTCGCGCGCCAGGGCGCGGGCAAGGGCGATGCGCTGCTGCTGGCCGCCGCTGAGGGTGAAGGGCATCGCGCGCGCAAAGCTGTTCATGCCCACGAGGTCGAGCAGTTCGGCCGTCTTCTGGTGCCGCTCGCTTCGCGGCCGGTGTCGCATGGCGAAGCGGACGTTGGCCGCCGCGGTCATCGTGGGAAAGAGCGCGTAGTCCTGGAACACCACGCCCACGCGGCGGCGGGCCGCTGGAACGAAGACGCCGTCGCCCGCGACGCATCGCCCACCGACTTCGATCCTGCCCGACCTTGGTCGCTCGAGCCCGGCGATCAGCCGCAACAGCGTCGACTTGCCGCAGCCCGAAGGCCCGAGCACGGCGTGTACCTCGCCGGCCGCGACGTTGAGCGAGAGGCCGCAGACGACCTCCGCGTCGCGCTCGTACGCGAAGCACAGGTCCTCGATCACCAGGCCGCCGGCGTTTCTATCGGCCGTCGCATCTACTCGCGTCATCGTGGCGACCTCGCCAGTTTGTTCATGCGGGACTCCATCGCCGTCGAGAGCACGACCACGGGCACCAGCCCGACGGCGACGATCGCCAGGGCGCCCGAAGAGGCCTCGCCAAGGCGCTCGTCGCTGGCGAGTTGGTATACGCGGACGGCCAGCGTGTCGAGGCCAAACGGTCGGAGCATGAGGGTCATGGGCAGTTCCTTCGCGGCGTCGACGAAGACCAATAGCATCGCGGCGAACATCGCAGGCAGCAGCAGCGGCAGGTGGATGCGCCCGAAGATCCGAATCGGTGAACCGCCGAGCGAATGCGCTGCTTCGTCGAGCCTGGGCGAGACTCGGTCGAGCCCGGACCGCAGGAAGCCACTTCCGACGGCCAGGAAACGGGCCTGGTAGCCCAGGAGGACGGCGACGACCGTGCCAGTGAGCACGAGGCCGAGCCGCTCGCCGCCGAGCCAGGCCCACGCGTCGTTGAGGCGGTGGTCGAGCCACGCAAGCGGGATGAGCAGACCGACGGCGAGCACGGTGCCCGGGACGGCATACCCGAGGTAGCTTGCCTTGAGCGAGGCCCGCGTCGCCCAGGTCTTGTTCATTCGCCTGGCCTCAACGAGCAGGAGGCTGGTCACGACGACGAGCAGGGCCGCACAGGCCGAGAGCGCGATGGTGGCGGTCCCGTGATCGAGCAAGAGTTCGCCCGCGCGACGATCGCCGTTCGTGATGGTCAGGACCGTCAGCCAGCCGACGGGGAGCACGAACCCGCCGATGATCGGGAGGGCGCAGACGCCGAGCGCGATGACGCCGCGAAGACCGTGCAGGTGCGTCGGGTGCGGCGTGTGCGAGCTGGCGTCCGAGGCATGGAAGCGACGACGACCGCGGGCGACGGCCAGCACGAAGAGCGCAACCGCCATCGCACCGAGCAGTACCGAGCCGAGTTGGGCCGCGGCGACGGGCGAGCCGAGCGTGGCCCACGCTCGGTACACGCCTGTGGCGAAGGTATCGACGGCGCAGTAATCGACGGCGCCGAAGTCCGCGACGGTCTCCATGACGACGAGCAACAGGCCGCCCGCGATGGTCGGTGCGGAGATCGGGAGCACCACGCGGAATAGGACGCTCGCCGGCCCACAGCCGAGCGTCTTGGCGGCATCCATCAGCGAACCGGGCAGCGCGAGGAACGCGGCCCGCGAGGCGAGATAGACGTAGGGATAGAGGCAGAAGGAGAGGATGACCACGGCGCCCGGCAGCGAACGCATCCTTGGCCACCACCAGCGGACGCCGTCCTCACCGATTGCCAGTTGCTGCAAGGGGCCAGAGGGCTGCAAGAGGTCGGTCACCGAATACGAGGCGATGTATGCCGGAACGGCAAAGGGCAGCAGCAAGAGGATCGACAGGATGCGACGTCCGGTGAATCGATGCATGGTCACGAACCACGCCGGTGGCACGCCGAGCAACAGCGTCAGCGCGGCGACGCCCAGGCAGAGCAACGCCGTATTGCCCGCGTACGTGGCGAGCCGGGTCTCGACGATGTGGCCGAAGATGCCGTCGCTGTCGCCGGCAAGGCTCGCCACGACGACCGCAAGCGGGACGACGACCGTCAGCGCAACGCCCCATGCGATCGCCGTCCAGCCGAGTGCCGACAGCCGGCCGATGGGTGCGCTCATGCCGGGACGTCGACGCCGATCGCAGCGGCGGCGCCGGCGATGGCGTCGCGGAACCGATTGCTCGCATCGGCCATCGTGCGTCGCTCGGCGATGCCGATCCGGCTGTAGGGCGTGCCGGCGGCCGAGCCCTCACGGAAGTGGCCTTCGAGCGTCGCCATCGCGGCGCGGTAGGCCTGGTCGACAGCGTCAACGCGTGACTGGTTCGCTTCGGCCAGGATGCTCGCGAACGGCTTGAACTGGCTGTACACGCCAATCCAATTGTGCCGGAAGATGAGCAGGCTCTGGTCGGACCAGGTCTCTTCCTCGCTGGAGACCTTCTTTGCGGCGACCTCATTAGTCAGCATGTACATGCCACCGAACTGACCCTCGACGCTGAATCGGTCGAGCTCGCCCAGCTCTCGATCCAGGCGCTCGATACTGAGGACGAGGCGATCGGCAAACGGCTTGGCAGCGGCGAGGTCTTCGTACGCGAAGATCAGCGCCTCGACCTTGTGGAATCCGCGAAACTCGGGATCGGTCTCGCCGCGCTCGAACGCGTACGGCCGCGCGTCGATGTCCGAGTCACTCTCCTCGAATGACGCGGCGAGCACCTCGATCTCCTCGTAGGGCGGGCGCGACTCGACGTAGGCCCGCTTCGCACGCTGCAGGTCGCCGCTGGCGACAGCGGCCGCGAGCTCCCGTACCAGGGGCATTTGGTCTTGACACCGTTTTTGGAAGTAGGCGATGCCCTCGGCGACCGCCTTTTCGTGCTCGGGCGTCGGCCGCAGGGTTGCGCGTGCGGAAGTCGCTGACGCGGCCAGGCCTCGGCTAGCCAGGGTGGCGCCCGCGGCCGCGGCGACGCCAGCCATCATGAATTCACGGCGTTCCATCATCTCGGACTCCTTTGCAGCGTTTCAGGGATGGCCGGGGTCACCGCCAGCCGGCGCGGTCCATGGTCTCGACGGCCTCTCGGTTCTTCTCGGCCATGGCGGACACCGGGACGTCCGCCGGGCGGAACGCCTCGAACCGCTTCAGCACGTCGGCCACCTCCACGCCCTCGACGACGGGGTACTCGAAGTTGCCCTTGGCGAGCGACTCCTGGGCCGCATCGCTGAGCAGGAACTCGATGAAGCGGATCGCGTTCTCGCGGTTCGGAGCGTTCTTCACGACGCCCGCGCCGCTGATGTTGACGTGGGCACCACCGAGGGGCGTGTCGCTCGAGTCCTGATCGGGGAAGATGATGCGGACCGACTCGGCGGCCTCGCGATCGGCGCCCTCGCCGGCGAGCATGCGGGCGACGTAGTAGTGGTTGACGACGGCCACGTCGCCCTCGCCGGCGGCGATCGCGCGGACCTGGTCTCGGTCGCCGCCCTGCGGGGTGCGTGCAAGGTTCGCGACGACGCTTTCGCACCACGCCTGCGTCGCCTCGGCACCAAGCCGATGGATGAGCGAAGCAACCAGCGACTGGTTGTACACGCTCGACGAGCTGCGAATCAGGACTCGATCGCGCCAACGCTCGTCGGCCAGGTCGGCGTAGCTCGTGATCGCCCCGGCGGGCACGCGGTCGTTCGAGGCCACGATCAATCGCACCCGCCGCGTGAGCGCGAACCACCGGCCGTCGGGATCGCGCAGGTACTCCGGCACACGCTGCTCGAGCTCTTCGGACTCGACCGATGCCAGCACGCCGGCTTGCAACGCTCGTTCGAGGCGGGCCGCGTCGACGGTGATGAACACGTCGGCAGGGCTCAGATCGCCCTCTCGCTGGATGCGGGCGAGGAGTTGGTCGCTCCCGCCCTCGATGAGGTTGACCTTGATGCCGGTTTCGGCGGTGAACCGCTCGTACAGGGCGTCGTCGGTGTCGTAGTGGCGTGCCGAGTAGACGTTGACGACTTCCTGCGACGACGCGTCTTCGGGCGTGTTGCCGGGGCCGAACGAGAGGGCGATGGCAAGCACCAGGGACAGCAGTGCGGTCACGAGAGGCTCCTTCTGCGATGCCGAGGCCGAGGCCGAAGCCGGCCGCGTTGGGGCAGACCCTATTGAGACAGAGTCTCAACTATAGCGGTGGCCAATCGGTGCGGACGGCAATCCGACGGATCCGTGGACGCATTCCGGCTTCCATCGGGGTTGGTTTGCCACGGGCCCCTTGCGTGCCGACGGTCGTGGCGTCGACGCGGACCGATCTGGAGTGCTCGACCCGCTCGGAGGCATGCACGTCGCACGCGTGCTCTCGTCCTGAGCGACGAAGATCGACCAGAGGGGCCGATGGCCGTCCAGTGATTCGCCGGCGTGGACTTTGGCCGCGCGTCCGTGTGGTCCGAGACGTGCAAACCGCCTGGACGCAGCGAGCGGGAAGCAGGGCAATGGAGCGGAGGCGACTCGAACGCCCAACTTCCAGCTTGCAAAGCTGGCAACCCCACGCCGTAACCCCTGATTCTACCGGCACTTGCGAGCCGACGCCCGACGCCCCCCGCGCATGCCCCAGCAGTTGCGGCCAGAACGGCCACGAATCGGGCGACCTGGACGCCGACTTGGCGGTGGTTGTTGAGGAATGGGCGAGCTTGCCCGAGCCGATCAAGCGGGCCGTGGTTGCGATGGTCGAGGCGAGCGGGAAGTGACGGTCGGCCGAACTGGTGGCCAGCGGACGGACCGCCCCCCCGACCCCCAACGCGGCGCGCTGCGTCAACCACCAATTGTAGGTTCGGGGCGCGTCACAACCACGATCTAACTAAGCACTTTCCCTAGTTAACCAACCGACAGGACTGTATAAGTGGTTTCGTCCGTGGCGTTTAGATCGGATTCGGCTTCCGACAGGGCACACCCCACCGCTTGACGGAGGGTTTTTTGCGGATTTTTCGGGTACCCCTTGCCATCGTCGAAGCACAGGAGACCCGATGGCACTGGACGCCGACCGAACGCTCCCCGCGTTGTTGAACTCGAAGCAGGTTACCGACCACTACGGCATCCCGCCCCGCACGCTTGCACGTCTGGTGTCGAGCAACGCGATCCCTTCGACCACGGTCGGGCGGTCGCGTCTGTTTCCGCGTGCGGCGCTGGAATTGTGGGTTGCCCACGGATGCCCAGACGAACCCGGCGATGGCGGACGCATCTTGCACGTGCTGCGCAAGGCGGTGACGGCATGAGCGAGCCGCACCTGTGGGAATGGGGACCACCGAATCCCCAGAATGACGCGACCCCGGCGGCAACCGGGGCACACGTCCACGAATCAGAAAGGCGAACTAATTCTACGCAATCCATCCCAGCGCCGGCTCACCACGCGGCTCCGAGCGGCACGACTGAAGTGGCGGCGCGACGCATCGCGGGCGCTGCTGGAAACCTGCGACAACGCATCCACGCGGCCATCGTCGCAGCCGGCGCGCACGGACTGACCGACGACGAAGGCGAAGCGCTGCTGTGGATCAAGCCGCAGACGTACACGCCCCGGCGCGGTGAACTTGTGCGGCTGGGGTTGGTGGTGGACAGTGGCGAGCGCCGGCACACGTCGAGCGGCCGACCTGCTGCCGTCTGGATCGACGCCAGACTGGCCCGTAGCGCCCCGAGGATGGCCCCTGCGGCGTCGCGTGCTACGGCGGGTTCAGAGAGGGGGCAAGCATGAGCGAGCCCGTCCAGCACGTTCTGGCCGCCCTACGCGGCCACGGGCACGAACCCCGCCAGTCTGGCGGTGGTTGGTCTTGCCGATGCCCTGCCCACGACGACACCAATCCCTCGCTGTCGATCCGCGCCGGCGACGAAGGGCGGGCACTGGTGTATTGCCACGCGGGCTGTAGCGTCGAGGCGGTGTGCGATGCCATCGGGCTGCGGCCCGCCGACCTGTTCGCGTCTACCAGCGATGGACCCACCGGACGGACAGCCACGAAGTGCCGGCAGGAATCGACCACGAAGCCCCGGACGTTCACGACGGCGGATGATGCGGTGCGCGAGCTGGAACGCCGGCACGGCCGACGCTCGGCGACCTGGACGTACACGGACGCAGCGGGTGAGCCCGTGGGATTGGTGGTACGGTGGAATACGGACACGGACAAGATCGTGCGGCCGGTTGCGCGTGGCGACGATGGACGCTGGCGCATCGGTGGGATGTCGGACCCCCGACCCCTGTACGCCCTGCCCGACCTGCTGGCCGCGCCGCTGTCGGATCGGGTGTGGGTGTGCGAGGGCGAGAAGGCGGCGGATGATGCGCGAGCGGTAGGACTGACGGCGACGACAAGCCCGCACGGGTCACAGTCGGCAAGCAAGGCGGATTGGTCCCCGATGGCCGGGCATGACGTAGTGATCCTGCCCGACCGCGACAAAGCCGGCGAGGGGTACGCCGACGACGTGGCGGGACTTGTGACGGCTGCGGGTGCGAAGTCGGTGCGGGTGGTTCGGTTGGCGGACTTGTGGGCAGGGATGCCCGAAGGCGGTGATATGGTGGACCTGTTGGACCATCGCGGCGGTGACGGTGAAACCGTGCGGGCGGAAGTCGAGGCGTTGGCGGATGCGGCCGAACCTGTTGCGGATTCGTTTCAGCCGCTTAGGGTGCGAGGCGATCGAAACGAATTGCGATTCGTTTCCGTGGCGGACATTGGCCCCTCTGAGCCCACCGATTGGCTGTGGCCGGGGTACATCGCCCGAGGGAGCGTGACGCTGCTGACCGGCCGATGGAAGGGCGGCAAGACCACGCTGCTAGGCCACCTGCTGCGCGACCTGTACCGGGGCGAGGGGTTGGTAGACTCGCCCATCGACGGCCCCACGCTGATCGTGAGCGAGGAACCGCTGTCACTGTGGAGACGACGACGCGACGCCCTACCCCTTCCTGCCGACGTGCGCATCGCCCAGCGTGAGAGTTTCGCCAAGCCCAGCCGGCAACAGTGGCAAGCGTGGATCGAATCGCTAGCCGAGACCATCCGACGCGATGGCGTGGCACTGGTAGTGTTCGACACGCTGGCGGGGCTGTGGCCCGTGGACAACGAGAACGATGCGGCGCAGGTACAGGAAGCGCTCGCCCTGCTACGCGACCTGACGCAAGCCGGCGCTGCGGTGCTGCTGTGCCACCATCCCCGCAAGGGCGAGGGCGAGAACTTCCAAGCGAGCCGGGGAAGCGGAGCGCTGCCGGGGTTCGCCGACATTCTGGTGGAGCTACAGCCCTACCAGAGAGACGACGCCAGCGACCGCCGGCGCAAGCTGGTGGCGACCGGACGCTACGAAGGCATCCCCGCAGAAGTGGTGATCGAGTTGACCGACGACGGGTACATCATGCTGGGCGAGCCCACGGGCGTGCGTGCTGCCGAAGTTGCCGACACCATCGCCGAACTGCTGCCGGCAGACGGGAAGGGCATGACCCCCGCCGACGTGGCGGAGGCGTGGCCGACTGACTGGAAGCCGGGCATAACCAAACTGCGCGGTGTGCTGAGGGCCGGACACAAGACTGGCCGCTGGGTAGAAAGCGGCGAGGGAGCGAAGGGCTCGCCCTACACCTACACGCGGCCCCCGAACTCGTTTCAATCGCCAGAGACCCATAGCGGCTGAAACGAATCCGAGCCGTAGGGGCGGCTAAGAGAAGATGCCCCACAACACCCACGCGACAGTTGCGATGCCGATGGCGATGACTACGAGAAAGAACACCCAGCGACCCAGGCGGCCGAACTCTTGTTCATCGTCGCGCCGCTTGAGCGCGCGGTACACGGCTTCCTCTTGTTCGTTGTTCGCCACGGTGCCCCCCTTCATACAACCGGATTCTATGGCTGATGCTGCTGGCGACGCTGTGGTGCCCAACAGAATATAGTTGCATAAATCGAAGTATTGGAGTACAATTCAGTATGCCAAGCGTGACAGAAAAACTCCGCGACGCTCTGGAACACTGCGGCCAGACGCGGTACGCGGTGAGCAAGGCGACGGGCATCCCGCAATCGACCCTGAGCCGGTTCGTGGCCGAGGGGCGGGCGCTGCGGGGCGACAACATCGACGTACTCGCCGACTACCTGGACCTGCAACTGGTGGCCAAGGCGAGCAAGCGGAAGGGGGCCAAGCGTGGCTAAGCAACGGAGCCGGGGCACGGGGAGCATTTTCAAGCGTGGCGGTCGCGGTTCGTGGATTGCCGTCTACACCGACGCGGACGGACGCCGGCGCGAGCGGAGTACGCGGACGACGGACAAGGGCGCGGCCGAGCGCATCCTGAGCAAGCTGGTGGCCGATGCCGCCCTGCGGCGAGACGGGGTGATCGACGCCCGGCAGGACCGGTTCATCGCTGAGAGCCGCAAGCCGCTGGCCCGGCACGTTGCCGAGTACCTGGACCACTGCCGCCACGCGGGCCACGCCGAGAAGGCCATCGACAACAAGCAACGCCACCTAGGCCGGTTGGTAGAGAGCCTGGACGACGGCCGATTGTCCGACCTGACAGCCGATGCCCTGGAGCGGTACCTGCGCCGGCTACGCGACAAGGGCCAGAGCGCCCGCACCTGGAACCTTGGCCGGCAAGTGGCGGTGGCGTTCGCGTCCTGGTGCGTGAAGCAAGGCCGGCTGGAATCCAACCCACTGTCGGTGGTGCCGAAGTTGAACGAACAACGGGACCGCCGGCGCGTACGTCGGACACTGACCGACGCGGAGTTGGCCCGGCTGATCGACGTGGCACGCAAGCGTGGCCGCGAGGCGTGGTATCTGGCGTGCGCCTTCGCCGGTACGCGAAAAGGCGACCTGCAACGGCTGACGTGGGCTGACGTGGACTTCGCCGACGCCACGCTGACGGTCCGTGAGGGGAAGGCCAAGCGGATCGACACCCTGCCCATGCATCCCCAGTTGGCCGACGCCCTGCGCCGGCGCTTGGCCGAACGTCCTGCCGTTGGTTCGGCCCGCGTGTTTCCTGAGACGGTAACGGACCTGACGCGGCGCAAGGACTTCGAGCGGGCCGGCATCCCCCTGGTGGACGACGACGGCCGCGTGGCCGACCTGCACGCCCTGCGGACAACGCTGGGCACGCAACTGGCCCGAGCGGGCGTGACGCCCCAAGTGGCCCAACGGATGATGCGGCACTCGGACTACCGGACGACGCTGAGCCACTACACGGTGCTGGGGCTGGCCGACACGGCCGGCGCGGTTGCCGCGCTGCCCTGCATCGGCACGCCCGACGCAAGGCAAGCCACGGGCACCACGGACGCCCGGCCCGAGAACGAACCCCCGCGCATACACCAGCGCATGCAAGGCCAGAGCGGGCAATCAGTGGCGCAACGGGGCACTTCGAGCGGGCACGGCCCGAGCGTGGCAGGGGCCATAAACACCGACGAAAACAGCGTTTCCAGCGTTGTAGGGGGAATGGAGCGGAGGCGACTCGAACGCCCAACTTCCAGCTTGCAAAGCTGGCACTCTACCAGTTGAGTTACCGCCCCTGGTGGGCCCATGGTATGCGCTTCTCGGACGCGGTCTTGCCCGCACAACCCTTCGCAACGCGTGTTGCCCGCCTCTCCGGTCGATAGGCCCGCCGAAGGGAGGGCTCGCCGATGGTTCGATCGGGATGGGCGGGGGCGTGTGCCGTGCTGGCGGCGTGGCTGGCGTGCGCGGTCGGCGTTGCCGCCGATCCACAAGAGGACTTCGAAGCGGGCCAGCAGGCCGAACTCGAGGGTCGATACCGCGAGGCGTTCGATGCGTACCTGCGGGCCTGGACCGATCCAATGCTGCGCATGGAGTCGGCGCGGCGAGCCCGATCGCTGGAGCGCATCGCCCGCGTGTCATCGGACGACGATGCGGCAGCCGTTGATCGCTTGCGCGAGCGGGTCGGTCCCGGTTTCCGGACGTACCGCTCGCGGTCGTACTACGTGCTGAGCGACGCGGACGATGAGTGGACGCGGTCGCGCATCACGCTCCTGGAACGAGCCCGCGAGCAGTACTTCCGTGAATTCGATCGGCTGTCCGTGCCGGTACACCCCCACCCCCACCGGCTGGTGTGCGTGTTCTTCGGTGAGCACGGCGACTACCTCGGGTTTGCGAGAGAACACGATGGCTTCGATGCGGGCTGGACCGCCGGCTACTACAGCATGGCCCACAACGCCATCGTCATCCACGACGACCGCACGTCGCCCAGCCTGTACCGCGTCAACCGACAGCTCCAGGGCTTTCAGGACCGTGCCGACCTGCTCGTCGGTCGAGCCGAAGACGCGGAGGCCCAGGGCGAGACCGAGCAAGCCGGGTTGTTGCGCGATGCGGCGGCCGACCTCGAAGCGCACATCGCCAGCGAGCGGGCGCGCATCGAAACGCAGGTGCTGCGGTTCGGCGTGGCGAAGGTGTTGCACGAGGCCATCCACCTGCTCGCGTTCAACACGGGCCTGCAGCGGCGGGGCTCGGAGTACCCGTTGTGGGTCAGCGAAGGGCTGGCGTCGAGCTTCGAGTCTCACAGCATCGACGGCCAGTTTGGATTCGCGTTCGAGTACGAGCCGCGGGAGTTGGAGCTGATGTCGCTGGCAGCCGCCGGCACCGTGCCCGAACTCACGGACGTGGTGACGCTGGACGACAACACGGGGCTGCGGATCGACACGGCCCGGCCGCTGTACGCGGTGTCGTATGGGCTGTTCAAGGAGTTGCACCGCACGAACCGCGAGGAGCTGGCCGCCTATCTCATGGAGCTGGCCGACCTTCCCCGCGGGCCGCAGACGGCCGAGCAGCACCTCGAACGGTTCGAGCGGCACTTCGGCGATGCGAGCACGCTCGAGAACCGGGTGAACCGGCGCTGGGCGGCTGCCGCCCGAGAGCGCGAGCAGGCCGAGGCGGTGCGGTCGGCCCGTCGCTAGGGCGGTCGGCACGCGAGGCGTCCGAACAATGCCACAACAGATGCCTGGCCCGCGCGGGCGTTGTCGCGCGACGGGCGGCTAGACCTCGCGCATCGGACGCTGTAATCTGTAGCGAACGGGGCACTTGCGGCTAGAAGGAGCCGGCGGGTGCGGCGTCGATTCGACCCCAAAGCACGCATCACGGGCCGTCGGTCCCTCAACATCAGGAGAGCAGCATGCCAGCGTTGGACCACACGGGAAGGTGCCGCGTTTCGGCGGCGTTGGCGATGGCCCTCGCGGCCGGCACGTCTTTGCAGATGGCCTGTGCAAGCGACTCGGCCCCGACGGCCGAGCCGGCGACCACGATGACACGATTCACGGACGAGGGCGAGCGCGGCGCGGCCGCCTCCGCGGCGTGGATGGCCCAGCAGGCCAGGGTCGGCTATCCGCGGATGCCCAGCCTGAGCCCGGACGGCTCGAAGATCGTGTTCACGTGGGCGGGCGACCTGTGGGCGGTGTCGCGCGATGGCGGCATTGCCTCTCGTCTCACCACGCATCCGGCCGACGACCTGCGCAGCGCCTTCAGCCCCGACGGCTCGACGCTCGTGTTCGAATCGACGCGTGACGGCAGCCGCAACCTGTACGCGATGCCGATCTCGAGCGAGGACGGCCGCGTGGTGGGCGGCGCCGTCCGCCGGCTGACGCTGAGCGATCGTTCGCTGACGCTCTCGGGCTTCGCGGCCGATGGCCAGTCGGTCCTGGTGCACGCGAACCTCAAGCCCAGCATGTACCGCGGCGTGAACATGTGGTCGGTGCCGCTCGAGGGCGGGCCGATCGAGTCGCTGACCGACGCGTTTGGGCTGATGCCCAGGATGTCGGCAGACGGATCGACCGTGCTCTTCACGCGTCAGCGCGACTTGTACGACCGCCCCGCCTACCAGGGACCGGCTGCCGGCAACGTGTGGGCGATGGACACGCAGACGGGCCGGTTCACGCAGCTCACGGCGTTCGACGGCAACGACGCCAACGGCTTCGCGCTGCCAGACGGCTCGGTGGTCTACACGTCGAGCCGGCACGGGCAGAACAACCTGTGGCACATTCCCGCGGGCCAGACCGACGCCGTCGGGCCGCGCCGGCTGACGGACTTCGCACCCGAGGAAGGCGAGCACACGATCGCACACGGCGTGCACGACCTGAACGTCTCGAACGACGGCTCGACCGCAACGTTTCTCGTGTGGGACACGCTCTACACGCTCGATCTGACCCAGCGGGGCGCCGAGCCCAGGGCCATCGAGGTCTACGCCTCGGGCGACTCCCAGACGCTCGACACACGGCTGGAGACGCTCGACCGCCAGGTGAGCGAGGCGGCCCTGAGCCCGGACGGCAAGACGCTTGCCGTCGTGGCACGCGGCGAGGTGTTCATTCGCAATACCGAGGACGACCGCCCGACGCGGCGGGTGACCTTTACCAGCGGACGTGAGCAGGACCTGGCCTGGAGCCCCGACAACCAGTACCTCTACTTCGCGAGCGACGAAGAGGGCGAGTTCGCGATCTACCGCGCGACGGTGAGCCTCTCGCGCGAAGACCTGATGCCCGAGGAAGAGGAAGAAGTCGTCGAGGAGGCGGACGAGGCAGTCGACGAGACCGCCGACGAGGCGACCGAGGAAGAGACCGAAGACGGCGCCGAGGACGAAGACGCCTCGCAGGAAGCCGACGAAGACGAAGCCACCGAGGAAGATGAAGCCGACGAGGACAAGATCGACTTCGGCAAGCGCTGGTCCGAAGGACTTCGGTTCGAGGTCGAGCCGTTCATCGACGGCGGCGAGCGGACCGTGCGGCCCATGCCGTCGCCCGACGGCTACCGCCTGCTGTACGTCCGCGAGCGGGGCGACCTGTGGCACCGCGACCTGGCCTCGGGCGAGGACACTCTGGTGTTCGAGAGCTGGAACGAGCCGGGCGTGCAGTGGGCTTCGGACAGCCGGCACATCGTCTACCAGGTTGCCGATCTGGACTTCAACTCCGACGTCTGGCTGCTCGACCTCGACGGTGAGAGCGGCGAGCCGGTAAACATCACGCGGCACCCGGACATCGATACGTCGCCTCAGTTGAGCCACGACGGCAAGATGCTCGTGTTCCTGAGCGATCGTGCTGGTAATAACTGGTCGTACGACGTGTACGGCGTGATGCTCGACCGCACGCTGGAGGGCAAGACCGACTACGAGTTGGCCGAGTACTTCAAGGACGCGGCCAAGGCCGTCGGCAAGGCTGGCGCGATCGACACGCCCGACATGACCGAGCCGCCGGAAGAGCGCGAAGCGCTGGAGTTCGACGTCGACGACGCGTGGAAGCGCGTGCGTCGGCTGACCCGGGTGGACGGCGCCAGCGACCTGGCGCTCACGCCCGGCGGCGACCGCGTGCTCTTCAGCACCAGCATCGACGGCAGCACGAGCCTGTACTCGGTCGACTACCGGGGCCGCGATCGCAAGACCGTGCAGAGCGGCGGCGTCTCGCAGGTCCGCGTGACGGCCGACGGCTCGAAGGCCTTGTTCATCCGCGGCGGCCAGGCGGCGACGGCCAAGCCCTCGGGTGGCAGCGCCAACACGCTGGGCATCGACGCGACCGTGCGCATCGACGTGGCGGCCGAGCAGGCCCAGAAGTTCCGCGATGCGGCCAACATGCTGGGCCGCGAGTTCTACCACCCGACCATGAAGGGCCTGGACTGGGACGCCCTGACCGAACGTTATCTCCAACTGGCACGCGTGACGCGCACGCCCAGCGAGTTCTACCAGGTCGCACGCCTCATGATGGGCGAGTTGAACGGCTCGCACCTGGGCATCTGGGGCGGCACGCAGCCCTACAGCGCGCCGTCGATCCGCACGGGCTACCTTGGCATCGATGCCGTGCCCGTCGACGGGGGCTACGAGGTGGCGAATGTGCTGCCCGAGGGACCGGCGTCCCGCGACACGAGCCGCCTGCACGTGGGCGACGTCATCACGGCCATCAACGGCGCACCCCTGGCGCCCGGCGGCGGCATGCCGACGATGGACCTCGGCGAGGCGATGGCTGGGACGTCGGGCCAGGAGACGCTGCTCGACATCGTGCCTGCCGATCCGGAGTCTTCCGCATACGTGCTGATCGTGCCGACGTCGTCGGGCGGCGACAGCAACCTGCGGTACGAGGACGGCGTGCGCCATCGCCGGGCCAAGGTCGAAGAGCTCTCGAACGGGCGCGTTGGCTACCTTCACATCCGCGGCATGAACGAGCCGTCGCTGCGGGACTTCGAGCGAGACCTGTTCGCGGCGGCCAACGGTAAGGACGGCCTGCTTATCGACGTGCGCGACAACGGCGGCGGCTGGACGACCGACATCCTGCTCAGCTCGCTGACGGCGCCGCGGCACGCGTACACCATCCCGCGCGGCGCCGACCCGGACTCGGTGCCCGAAGACGCGTACCCGCGTGACCGCCGGCTCATCTACGGCTACTCGCGCCCGATCGCGGTCTTGTGCAACGAGAACTCGTACTCGAATGCCGAGATCTTCTCGCACGCCATCAAGACCACGGGCCGCGGGCCGTTGGTTGGCCAGCAGACCTACGGCGCTGTCATCTCGACCGGCTCGTACCGGTTGATCGACGGCACGACCGTTCGGCGGCCGTTCCGCGGTTGGTACCTGCCCGACGGCACCGACATGGAGAACAACGGCGCCATGCCGGACGTGGTCGTGCTCGTCGACCCGGGCGACGAGGTCGAGGGCGTCGACCCGCAGCTCGAGGCGGGCGTCCGTGCGGTCATGGAAGAGATGGAGTAGGTCCGCCGACAATTACACGGCGGCCGGGCGCTTGCCCAGCCGGCACAGACGGACGCCTCATGGGCGTCCGTTTCGTTTTTGCGGCCCGATGAATCCGCGCGATGGCCGATAGCCACGGCGAGGAGTGCGCTGGCTATGGCAGGAGAATCGACCATCGTTCGGTCCGCCATGGGCGTGTGGCTGCTGGCCGTGCTCGGTGCAGCGGCGACGGCGCATTGGCTGCTGCCGTACGACCCGCAGGCCGGCCTCTTCGCGCTGGGGCTGCTCTGCATGGCCTACACCCTTGCGGCTTTCGGGCTGGCACGCAGGCAGGCCGGCTTGACCGCGCTCCTGCCCCTGGCGTGGCTGGCGGGTTTCGGCATGTGGCTGCCCATCGGCGAAGACTTCGGCGCGGGGACCATGTCGCCGATCCTGAGCAGCTGGGGCGTGTCGGCAACGATGGTCGAATCCCTGGCTTATGCGCTGGTTCTGGTCGTGGGAGGCGTGGCGACGAGCGCCATGTTGTACCTTGGCACGGCCTCGGCGTCGGTGTTCTGGCATGTGCTGGTGCTGACCATGCTCGTTGCCGGCGCCTCGCTCTCGCACGACGACACGCCGACGACCACGTTCGCCGCCATCATTGCGTGGCACGCGGGCGCGGCCGGCTCGCTCATGCGATGGGCGTCACACACCGCGTGGGCCGTGAGGCAGGGCGTCTGCGCCCGGTGCAGCGAGGACGTGCGCGGCGTGAACGGCAGCTCGTGCCCGAGCTGCAAGGCGCCGCTGATGTATACGCCACCGCCGCGCCTCGCCGCCCCGGGCACCGGGCCCGCGACGCCTCGCAAGGACGAGGCCGCCTAGGCCACCGTCCGATCCTCGAGGTACGGGATGGGCGTGACCGGGCCGCTGCCCACGTAGGGCGTCAGTTCGACCGGAAGCGCTTTCAGCCCGCGACGGCGCGCCTTGGCGACCGCGTACCGCAGCGCCTCGTCGATGCGCTGGTGCACCTTGGGCGTGATGTTCAGCCCGTGGGCGTGCATCTGCTGCAGCGAGAAGAGCCACGCGTGGTACTCTTCGAGGCAGCGCGGCTTGTAGGCGCCAAGGCCGATGGCGTGGTGCCCGACCTCGTGCAGGAACACCGCCGCCGAGATGGGGCCGCGCGGCCGGGGGCTTTCGATGAGCCGCGAGATCGTGCCGTCGGCGTAGTGCACCTCCCACGCCACACCGCTGGTGCTGCTACGCCACTTGCGTACGCGGATGTCGTACTGCGCGAGCATCTGCCGGGCCACGGCCTCGTAGCGATCCGCCGCGGGCGTGCGCCGCCTGGGTGGCGCGGCGACCCGCACCGGGCGCGGCGGCGCGGGCGGCTTCCTCCTGGGGATCAGGTCCCAGAGCGTGCGCATGGTCGGCGCTCCGGGGTTGCGACCTCGCCCGCGGCGAGCGAATGGCCGTTGGCGAAGGCGGTGAATTCCATCGGCTTCTTGCCCGCGGGCTGCACGGTGACGAGGCGCAGGGCCGTGCCCTGGCCACACGCGATGAGGCCCGCGGGATCGATGAGCGTGCCGGGTGCCGCGTCGTGGTCGTGCTGCTCGGCCGAAACGCGCAGGAGTTTCAGCACGACGCCCGCGAGCGTGATGCTCACGCCGGGCCAGGGCGTGAGGCCGTGGACGCGGCGCCGGCAGGCGTGGGCCGTGTCGGCGAAGTCGATCCAACCATCGGCCTTGCTGAGCTTGGGCGCGAGGGTGACCCTGTCGGCATCTTGCTTGACGGGCTCGAGCGTGCCGGCCTCGAAGCGATCGAGCACGCCCGCGACGACCTCGACGCCGTCCTCCGCCAGCACGTCGTGTAGCTCGCCGATGGTCAGGCCCGGGTCGAGCGGCCGGCTCGACTGGCCCAGCACGAACCCGGCGTCCATCTCGTCGGCCAGCGTGATGACGCTGACGCCGGTGGTCTCGTCGCCGGCCAGGATCGCCGCGTTGATGGGCGCCGCGCCGCGCCACCGCGGCAGGAGCGAGGCGTGTAAGTTCACTGCGAACCTGTCGGCCAGGAGCTTCTGACCCAGCTTCTGGCCGAAGGCGATGACGACCCAGGCATCGGCCTCGAAGCCGCGGATGCGATCTCGGACCTCGGGCGTGTTGACCTGCTCGGGCTTGAGCACCTCAACGCCCGTCAGCAGCGACTCGGCTTCGCTTGCGATGGGCGTCGGGCTGAGCGTCTTTCCTCGGCCCGCCGGTCGATCGGGCTGCGTCACGACGGCAACCACCTCGTGCCGCTTTGCGAGCATGCGGAGCGTGGGCACGCCGAAGGCTCCCGAACCAAAGAACACGACCTTCATGCCGGCGGGCCTCCCTGCCCTTGTTGGGAACTCTTGTAGATAATTAGCGTGCCTTGCGTTCGAGCTTTCGGACGGCCGAGCGCGTGCGCAGGCGGTCGAGCTGGCCGAACTTGTCGATGATGAGCACGCCGTCGAGGTGGTCGACCTCGTGCTGGATGCACCGGGCGAGCAGGCCGACGGCCTGGACCTCGAACTTCTTGCCATCCAGGCCGGTTGCCTCCATGACGACCGCGTGCTGGCGGTTGACCTGGCCTCGGATGTCGGGCAGGCTGAGGCAGCCCTCTTCGATCGATTCGAGGTCGCCCACCGGTCGAAGCACGGGGTCGATGCAGGCCCAGGGCTCGCCGCCTGTGTGCTCCTGGATGTGGTCGGGCAGCGAGCCGGACGAGCGATCCGCCGGAATGGCGCAGACGAACATCCGCCAGGACAGGCCGACCTGTGGCGCGGCCAGCCCGATGCCTTCTTCCTGACGCATGATCTCGACCATGCGGGCGGCGACTTCGCGGACGTTGTCGGTCACCTCGCCCACGGGCTCCGCCTTAGTACGCAGGACCCGGTCGGGATGGAAGCGCAGGTGCAGGCTCTGCGGGTCGGCGTCGGGCCGTGTCGTGCTGTGGGCATGCTGGGGCATCGCGGGGATGATATTGTGCGGCGTCGGGGAGGGTCATGCGATGGCCCTAGAATCGCGGCCGCGGGCGTTTCGGCGGACGGTTGACCAGACTGGAGCAGGATTTTGGCGATCTTCGGCGGCAAGAAGAAGAAGGATGCCCAGGGGACTCCCGAATCGAACGGGACCCCGGAGCCGGAGACGGCCAGCAGCGGGAAGAGCGGCGACGGCGGCAAGGGTGCCGAGCCCGGACCGACCTTCAACCCCGAGGGCGCCGATCGCTTCTTCGAGCACGCCCGCACCGCCCACGAGACGACCAACTACGAGTACGCCATGAACCTGTGGCTCAGCGGCCTGCGGCAGGACGCGAGCAACATGACGGCGATGGAGAGCTTCTTCCGTTCGGCCGCGGCCTTCGCGGGGGCCAACCCCAAGAAGAAGCCCAAGGTCGACGTGCCGACCAAGACGCCGGTGGACAAGTTCCTCGCGGCACTGCTGAACTGGGCGACGCGGCTGAGCGACGGCGACGCGGCGATGCGTGCGGGCGAGGCGGCGGCCAACGCCGGACTCGACGAGCAGGCCTACTGGTGCCTCGAGCGCTCGATGACGCTTGCCAAGCAGGCCAAGCGCCCCAGCCCGATCGTGTTCAAGCGTCTCATGCAGCAGTTCGCCAAGGTCGGGGCTTATACCGAGGCGGTCGAGGCCGGCAACATCGCCGTCCAGCTCAACCCCTCCGACAGCGACCTGGCCAACGCGGTCAAGAACTTCTCGGCCCAGGCGACCATGAGCCAGGGCGGCTACGACAACGTGGGCGAGGAGGGCGGCTTCCGCAAGAACATCCGCGACGCTGCCAAGCAGCAGCGTTTGCAGGACGAGGAGGCGCTGTCGAAGGACGAGGGCACCATCGAGCGCCTGATCGAGCGGGCCCGGGCCGACCTCGAGGAGCGTCCGGAAGATCCGCCCACGCTCAACGCCCTGGCCAAGCGGCTGCTCGAACGCGGTTCTCCGAAAGATGAGAAGGAAGCGTACGAGCTCTACAAGAAGGCCTACCAGCTCACCAAGGAGTTCCGCTTCCGTCAGGCGGCCGACGACATCAAGATGCGCGCGTGGCGCCGCCGGCTCATGGCCCTCGAGAAGAAGGCCGTCGACAATCCCGACGACGAAGGCGTACAGCAGGAGCTCGAGAGCGCCCGCAAAGACGTGCTCGAGGCCGAGACGAAGGTCTACGCCGCCCGGGTGGAGGCCTACCCGACCGACATGACGCTCAAATTCGAGCTCGGTCGGCGATACTTCAGCCAGGGCCAGTTCGAGGACGCCATCGCCAACCTGCAGCAGGCCCAGGGCGAGCCCAAGCTGCGGGTGCGCACGCTGCACATGCTCGCCCAGTCGTTCCTAGCCATGCAGTGGGGCGACGAGGCGGTCACGACCTTCCGCCAGGCGCTCGAAGCGCACGGCCGCGACGGGGACGAGACGGGCATGGAGATCAACTACGGCCTGATGGATGCGCTCCTGACCAAGGCCACCGACCACCGCGACCTCGAGGCCGCCATCGAGGCCGACAAGATCGCCTCGAGCATCGCCATCAAGGACATCGGGTTCAAGGAGATCCGAGCCAAGCGCGACGCCATCAAGAAGCTTCTGGTCGAGCTGCGGCAGGCCTAGGGCCTCATGGGTCAGCCCCGGGCCATCGCCATCATCCCCGCCCGCATGGGCTCGACGCGGTTCCCCGGCAAGGCGCTCGCGAGCGAGACCGGCAAGCCCATGGTCGTGCACGTGTGCGAGCGAGCGAAGCTGGCCCGGGCCGTCGCCAACGTCGTCGTGGCCACCGATAGCCAGGCGATCCGCAAGGCGGTCGAGGCCTACGGCTTCGACGCCGTGATGACCAGCGCGGAGCACCCCAACGGCACGAGCCGGCTGGCCGAGGCAGCTAAGACGATGGGCCTGAAGAGCCAGCAGCCGATCGTCAACGTGCAGGGGGACGAGCCAGAGATCGAGCCGGAGATCGTCGATGCGGCCCTCATCGCCGTCGGCCAGCACATGCTGCCCGGCATGGTGAACAAGATGTATCGGATCGCCCAGCTCGGCACGGTGGCGACGCCCCTGCAACCGCACGAAGACGCCGCAAGTCCGAATCTGGTCAAGGTCGTGACCGGACTCATCGAGCCAGACCTCGGCGTCGCGCGCGGCCTGTACTTCTCCCGGTCACCCATCCCGTTCGATCGAGATCACTCGTCGGCGGCCACGCCGCTGCGGCACGTGGGCATCTATGCCTACGACGTGTTCTCGCTCGAGCGATACGTGTCGCTCGCCCAGACGCCCTTGGAACGCAGCGAGCAACTCGAACAGCTCCGCTGGCTGGAACACGGCCTGCCGATCGCCGTGGCCGTCCGTCGCTGCTCGCACCAGGGCATCGACACGCCCGAGCAGTACGCGGCGTTCGTGGAACGCTTTCGGACCAGCCAAGGCGGATGACGTGCGCGGCCGGGTCGGCTATCCTCTCTGGTGCCCGACCAACGAAACTCGAATGGTGGCAACGACCCAACTGCAAACGACTGGCCCACGCCCGTCGGCGGCGGCACCACCCAGCCGGCCGGCTCGATGAGCGAGGACGCGCGGCGTCGGCGAGCTGATGAGCTGCTCGTGCAGGCGGCCGAGGGCTCGCTGACGACCGAGTTCTATTCGCCCGTGCCGTCGGGCTATCGCCGCGGGCGGACGAAGTACGTCGCGGTGCTGGGTACTGTCATGAGCGGGCTGGGCAAGGGCATCTTTGCCGCCAGCGCTGCCAAGCTGCTCAAGGACAAGGGCCTCACGGTCGCCCCCATTAAGATGGAGGGCTACCTGAACATCGACTCGGGCACGCTGAACCCCTACCGCCACGGCGAGGTGTTCGTGCTCGACGACGGCACCGAGTGCGACATGGACCTGGGCACCTACGAGCGCATGCTGGCCCAGAACCTCAGCCGGCGGAACTTCACGACCTCGGGCCAGATCTTCAGCGAGGTGCTCGAGCGCGAGCGGCTGGGCGACTACCTGGGCCGCGACGTGCAGATGATCCCCCACGTCACGGGCGAGGTGAAGCGCAAGCTCCGCGAGCTGGCCATGTATGGCGACGGGTCCGGACGCCCGGCCGACGTCGTATTCGTCGAGGTCGGCGGCACCGTGGGCGACTACGAGAACGGGTTCTACATCGAGGCCCTCCGAGAACTGGCTTTCGAAGAAGGACCGAGGTCGGTCTGCTTCGTCGCACTGACGTACGTCATCGAGGCCAAGGTCCTGGGCGAGCAGAAGAGCAAGGCGGCCCAGCTTGGCATCCAGCGGTTGATGGAAGCGGGCATCCAGCCCCACATGATCGCCTGCCGCTGCGATAATCCCGTCACTGGTCAGGCGATGCAGAAGATCGCGATGTACAGCAACGTGCCGCTGCGGCGCGTGTTCAGCATGCACGACCGCGAGAGCATCTACCTCATCCCCGAAGAGATGCGCCGCGACGGGCTCGACCGCGAGATCCTCAGCGTGCTCGACCTGCACGACCGCGTCGACATGGGCCAGGAGGACCGCGAGCGCGAGCGCTGGCGCTCGTTCGTGCGGGGGCTGACCAGCGAGCCCGAGCACCGCATCCGCATCGCGCTGGCGGGCAAGTACACCGACCTGGGCGACGCCTACGCCTCGATCGACAAGGCCATCGAGCACTGCGCGGCGAACCTGCACGCCGACATCGAGGTCGAGCGATTCGATACCACCGACCTCACCGAGTCGCGCATTGCCGACGAACTCTCGGACGTCGACGCGGTCATCGTGCCGGGTGGTTTCGGAGCCCGGGGCGTGGATGGAAAGCTGGCGGTCGTCAAGCACTGCCGCGAGTCGGGCCTGCCGTACCTGGGCATCTGCCTTGGGTTCCAGGTCGCCGTCATCGAGTATGCCCGCAACGTGCTGGGCATCGCCGATGCGGCCTCGACCGAGTTCGACCCCGACTCGCCCGACCCGGTCATCAGCGAGCTGCCCGAGCAGAAGAAGATCGAGGGCCTGGGCGGGTCGATGCGGCTTGGCGCCCAGGACGTTGCGCTCACCCCCGATTCGCTGGCGAGCTTCCTGTTCTCGGGACGCCAGACCGAGCGCGAGCGATTCCGCCACCGCTACGAGGTCGACCCGGGCTACATCGACCGGCTGACCGAGGCGGGCCTCGTCTTCAGCGGCCGCCATCCGACCCAGCCCATCATGCAGGTGCTCGAGTTGCCCCAGCCCGGCCACGATGATGATTACGACGGCCCGACGCACCCCTACTTCGTGGCCGGGCAGTTCCACCCCGAGCTCACGAGCCGGCCGCTGGAGCCCCAGCCCATGTTCATGGGCCTGTGCGCCGCCGCCATCGCGCGGCGTGTTGCGATGGGACCGCGTGACGGCGAAGAGGCCGGGCCTAAGGAAGTCTCGAACCTCGTCAAGCGATGGCTCCGCACGCCACGCAAGCGCACGCAGCCGGCCTAATCAGTTTTCGGCAACCTCCAGCGATCGCAGCGACGCGAGCAGCACCAGCTTCGCAAAGCGGCCGACGCGGCCGGTGGCGACCTGCGCGTTGTGCACCAGCGCTTGCGCGTAGAGGTCGGCCTCGATGTCGCCGCTGGCAGCCAGCGAGGCGAACGCGTTGACGCCCCACGGGTGCGCGGTCGCGTTGTCGGGCTGCAGTTCCTGCACGCACCAGGCGGCCGCCGCCTCGGCCCGTTGCACCAGCCGAGGCTCGTCGCGCTGCACGCCGATGGTCCAGAGCGCCTGGATCGCCGAGAGCTCGCGTTCGGTCCAGACCTCGATGGCGACCTCGCCTCGGCCCGGGGCGTCGGCGTCTTGCAGGGGGCCATCGGGCGAGAACGTCGCGGCGAGGTCAGAGTCGTTGGCCAGCGCATGCCAGAGGTCGACGTCGAGGCCCTGGCCCTTCGTCGGTCGCGTCGTGTTCTCGGTCAGCCAGGCGATCAGTGGCGCATCAACGGCCCGGCGATGACCCGACTCGTCGGCGAATTCGCCCGCGACGACTCCCGACGGCGGCTCGGGCCCGACGATGGCCCTCAGGCGGGCGGTCCACCGATCGAGTGGCTGGGATGGCGTGGTGGTCATCGCATCGTCCTGTAACCCGTCGAGAACGCCCGGCGGGTGGGATCCGGCTGGTGGAGGCTTGCCCGATGGTCGATAGCGCCGGCATGGGCGAGGCTCCGGGCCAGCAAGCAAGGCAAGGCGATCGATTCGCATGGATCGACCCTGGCGTGAGCGTATGGGACCAGTGGGGCGCAGCGCCCCCGCCGCCGAAGGTCCGCCCAAGCACGAGCCCGGAACGCGAGCCCAGCGAGGCCTCCGCGACCGCCAGCCCAGCGCATGCCGAGCCCCAGGCAGAGCCCGAGCCGATCGAGGACCTTCCGATGCCCGAGTCAGCCGCCGAGCAGGTCGGGGGCACCGAGGGTGCCCCGACGTTCCACGAGTTCGACGCCGAGTTGGACGTCGCCGAGTTGGACGAGCGGCTGCGGCCCGTCACGACGTGGTCGGCCCGCTCTTCGTCCGTGAATCGCTCGAGCCTCACCATCCGCTCTCGGCGGATGTGCTACGCCAAGAAGATGCTGCTCGTGGCCGTCCACCTGATCGACGATCAGCCGACGATCCTGGCGGGCCGCGTGACCGAGTGCGAGTACGACGGCGAAGCGCTCTACACGGTCAAGATCGAGCTCGTCCCCAGGCCCAGCAGCGAAGAGATCCGCCAGTGGATCATGCAGCGCTGACCGGACCTTCGCGGACTTGACCTTGCCCCGCGGCCGCCGAACGCTGCGCCATGCGGATCATTCGGACGGCCAACGAATTGGCCGCCTACCAGAACGAGATCGGGCCCAACCCCGGCGGCGTCTTGGTGCCCACCATGGGCGCCCTGCACGCGGGGCACGTTGCCCTGATCCGGCAGGCCGCAGCCGAAGCACGGGACCGAGGTCTCGGCGCCGGATGCGTGGTGACGGTGTTCGTCAACCCGACCCAGTTCGACGAGTCCCACGACTTCGAGCGATACCCCCGCGTGCTGGACGAGGACGCCGCCGCCTGCGAACGGGCCGGCGCGAGCGCGGTGATCGCGCCAAGCGTCGAGATGGTCTACCCCGACGGCGTCGATGCGCCGGGGCCCAAGGTGCCCGCTGTCGCGGTCGACAAGGGCCTCGAGGACGAGTTTCGGCCCGGTCACTTCGTGGGCGTGGCCAAGGTGCTCGCGCGGTTGTTCGCGTTGGTGGAGCCCGCGACCGCCGTGTTCGGCGAGAAGGACTGGCAGCAGCTCCAACTCGCCCGCGCCCTCGTGGAACAGGAGCGCCTGGGCATCGACATCATCAACGGGCCGACGGTTCGCGACGCCGACGGGCTCGCGCTGAGCAGCCGGAACCGATTCCTCTCCGAGGATGAGCGTGCGGCGGCGCTAGCAATCCCACGAGCACTGCGAGCCGCATCGGACGCCCCTACCGCCGGCTTGGCCGAGCGGGCGATGCGCGAGGCGCTCGCCGGGCTCGACGTCGAGTACGCCACGGTTCGGCACGCCACCACGCTCGAGCGAATCGACCCGGCAACCAAACCGGGCGAGGGCCAGTTCCGGGGCCTGATCACCTGCCGGCTGGGCCAGACGAGGCTGCTGGACAACGCCTCTTGGCCGCTGCCCTCCGATTCCCCCTTGCGATCTCTGTGACGAGGCATCGTGGCCGCTAAACTAGGCGTTTGGCGGCCGGACGGGCCGCCGAGCGTACTCGCCAGCATCTCGAATCGGAGGCCGCCGTGCTCAAGACCCCGCTCCACAAGCTCCACCTCGAACACGGCGGCAAGATGGTCGAGTACGCAAGGTGGGACATGCCCATCAGCTACGGCTCGGTCCAGCAGGAGCACGTGCAGGTCCGATCGAGCGGGGGCATGTTCGACGTCTCGCACATGGGCCGGCTGAAGATCACCGGCCGCCACGCCCGCCGGCTGCTCGGACGCGTGTGCTCGCGCCGCATCGGCGACATGCAACAGGGCCAGTGCCGCTACGGGCTGATCCTCAACGAGCAGGGCGGCGTGAAGGATGACGTGCTCGTCTATCGCATGGACGACACCGAGTTCCTCGTCGTCGTCAACGCGGCCAACCGCGAGAAGATCGTCGAACACCTCAAGTCGGTCATCGCCGCCGAAGAGCTGGTCGTAAAGATGGACGACCAGACGACCAAGACCGCCATGGTCGCCATCCAGGGCCCGAAAGTCATGGACCTGGTCAGCCGCGTGAGCAGCGAGGTGCCCACGCTCAAGCGCTACCGATTCACGATCAAGAACCTGCTCATCGCCAAGCTGCTCGTCTCGCGCACGGGCTACACGGGCGAGGACGGCGTCGAGGTCATCCTGCCGGCCAGCATCGTCGATATGGCCCTCAAGCTGCTGCTCAAGGACGTCGACCTCGACGCCGAGCAGAGCGACATGAAGCTCATCGGCCTGGGCGCCCGCGACACGCTTCGGCTCGAGGCCGGCATGCCGCTCTACGGCCACGAGCTGGGCGAGGACATCAACGCCCTGTCGTGCGGCGTCGACTTTGCCATCAAGATGGACAAGGACGAGGGCGACATGCCCGAACCGTTCATTGGTCAAGAGGCGCTCAAGAAGACGATCGCCGAGGGCGGCCCGGCCCGCACGCTGGCGGCCTTCGTCGTCGAAGGCAAGCGCACGCCGCGGCAGGGCATGGCCATCAAGGCGGGCGGCAAGGACGTCGGCGTCGTCACCAGCGGCTGCAGCAGCCCGACGCTCGGCGTGCCGATTGCGATGGGCATCATCGACCGCGGCGTGAACGAAGCGGGCACCAAGGTCACGATCGACACCGGGCGGACCGAGCTCGAGGCCGAGGTACGCGCGAACCCCCTGTATAAGAAGCCCAAGGCCTAGGCCAGCACCCGCTCGCCGATCAGCACGCCGACAGCGACCGCGGCGAAGCCGAGCACGAGATGGAGCGCTACCGAGCCGAGGGCGATGCCCATCTTGCCCTCGCGCCACAGCGTGAACGTCTCGACGCCAAACGTGCTGTAGGTCGTGAAGGCCCCGAGCGCCCCCACCACCACGAGCAAGCGCAGGTGGTGCGGCGAGCCGTCGCCTTCGCGTGCCATCAGCCACGGCAGCACGAGGCCAACCGCCAGGCAGCCCGCAACGTTGACGGTGAGCGTCGCCGCGGGGAGCGCGAGCGGATGCTCCTTGAAGATCGCCATCGCCGTGCGCGCCACGCCGTAGCGGGCCGAAGCGCCCAGCGCTCCCCCGATCGCGACCGCGAGGATGTCGAGCACGATCTTCAACGCGGCTGACGCGCGGGGGCCGGATCGGGGCTTGCCGTCGGACGCGACTGGTCGGGCACGGCCAGCGGGTCGTCGCCCGGCAGGGCGGGGAAGAAGCCCTCGGGCACGGTCGCCGGCTCGAAGCGCAGCCAGTCGACGCCGAGCTCGGCCTCGACCTGCGGGGCGAGGAACGGCGGGTGGTCGAAGGGCCCGCGTTCCAGCCGGTCGGCGTTGAATCGCACGCTCGGGCGAAGGCGGACGCTCGCGGTCCAGGCGGCCGAGCCGTCCTCGGCGTCGAGCCCCGCCGCCATCTTCCGGCCCACGCGATTCGGCACGCTTACGTCCATCGGGGCGGAGAGCGGCGCTCCTGTCGCCGCGTCGAAGAGCTGCAGCCGGACCAAAGCTCGGGCGACCGACGAGCCGCTGGTGGGCAGGTCGACCGAGAGCACGCGCACGAGCCAGTCCTTCTCGACGTCGAGGGCCTCGTTCATCGCGTCCGCCCAGTCGCGGGCGGTGCGGGCGTAGGCGGCGCGGTCGTCGGGCGTGCGGCGGGGCACGGTCGCCAGTTCGAGCCGGGCCCGTCGGCGGAGCGTCTGCATGGCGGCCATGGGCGAGGCCGTGGGGTCACGCGGCTCGGCCAGCACGGGCGCGGGCGGGGCGTAGCCCAGGTTGCGCAAGATCTCGATGGCTTCGGCCAGGCGCACGCGGAAGCCCGCGAGCTCTTCGCGGAGGGCGTCGCGCTCGGCCGTCAACGCTGCGACCTGGGCCTCGAGCTGCGCAACTCGGTCCTGCACTGGCTCGTCGTCCTGCGCGCAGAGCGTGGAACACAGCCCCACGCAGGCCACGACGGCGAGCGCGAGCCTCACTTGTCGAGCCTCGCCGTCGCGGGCGTGCTGCCGGTCGTCGAACCAGATGCGGAGCCGTTCGACTGCCCGTTGGCGTGCGCATTGGGCGCGGGCGCATCGATCCAACTCGCCGGGTAGGCGTGGTCGTCGATCTCGAGCGCCGCCTTGGTGGGGAACATCGGGCGGAACGTATCGCACATCACCGCCAGCTCGTCGGTCCACTTGGCGCCCAGGCTCTTCTCGACGGTGCCGGGGTGCGGCCCGTGCGGGATGCCCTGGGGGTGTAGCGTGATCGAGCCCTGCTCGATGCCCCGCCGCGCCTTGTAGTTGCCCTCGACGTAGTACAGGATCTCGTCGCTATCGAGGTTGCTGTGGTTGTACGGCACCGGGATCGCTTCGGGATGGAAGTCGAGCGCCCGGGGACAGAACGAGCAGATCACGAAGTTATGGCCCTCGAACGTTTGATGAATGGGCGGGGGCATGTGCAATTGCCCGGTGATGGGCGCGAAGTCGTCGATGTTGAAGATGTAGGGGTAGTAGCACCCGTCCCAGCCCACGATGTCGCACGGGTGGTACTTGTACTGGTACGAGTGCACGCTGTCGCGGCTCTTGATGCGCACCTCGTAGTCGCCCAGCTCGTCGGTGAAGAGCGGGTGCTCGTCGTCGGCGATCGGCAGCACCAGGTCGCGCTCGCAGTACGGCGCGTGCTCGAGGAACTGGCTGGTCTTCTTGCTGAGGTACCGCGGCGGCGGCAGGATATGGCTCGCGTTGACCGTCTCGAACAGCACGAACTTGCCGAAGGGCATCTCGGCCTTCGAGTGCCCGCCGAAGTTATCCTCGTCGCCGCTCTCCGGCCGCTCGTCCCATGCCATGTGGTAGATGATGCCCTTGGGGATCACGATGTAGTCCTTGGGGCCAAACTTCAGCGTGCCCATGAACGTCCGCACGGTGCCGCTGCCGAAGTGCACGAAGATGCACTCGTCGCCCTGGCCGTTCTTGAAGTGGTACTGCATGCGCTCGGCCGGGTTGCACACCGCCATCTCGACGTCGGCGTTGCCGAACAGCACGACCCGCCCCGTCACGCTGTCGCCCTTGGGCGGCGTGAACTGCCCGCCCGTGCGCAGGTGCCGCATGCGCATGGTGTCCATCTCGACGTACTCGGGCTTGGTGCCGTAGAGGTTGGTCCACCCCGTCACCTGGGTCGGCGGGTGGATGTGGTACATCGTGCTGGTCGGCCCCACGAAGCCTTCGGTGCCGAACAGCTCTTCGCTATAGAGCTTGCCATCGGGCCGGCGGAACTGGGTGTGCCGCTTCTTGGGGAGGGTGCCGAGCTTGGTGTAATAGGGCATGGGTTTGGGTTCCCTTCGGGAGGCGTGCGACCACTCGCACGCCGCAATGGGGTGATCGCCACGCGTCCTGCGGCCGCTGGGGCCGGGCGGGCGGCATCTGCACCCAATCGATTGTATACGAACGGGCCGGGGGGTCGGTTGGGGAGCGCGGACGGGCGCCGGGCAGTGCTCCGCGGGGAGCGCCCCGAAGACCGCGGGGAGCGCCCCGAGCTCTGCGGGGAGCGCCCGGAACTCCGCGGGGAGCTCCCCGAGCTCCGCGGGGAGCGCCCAGAACTGCTCGGGGAGGCCACGGAACTCCGCGGGTCGCTCGCAAAACTCTTCTGAGGGCTCGCAGAACTCTGCGGGTCGCTCGCAGGATTGCATCGGCCGGCGACGATGGAACGCGGGCGGACGTTGGAAGCCCGCCTCCGGTGCAAGATCGGTCGTCGCGTTCGAGTTATGGAAGGCTGCTCTCTTCTCGGACGCCGCCGCCGGCCAGCAGAATGCGCTTGCGATCGAGCCTGCGTCCGGGTATCTTGATGGCCCCGCGACGCCCGGTCGCGGGCCAGGGAGAGACGACGTGCCGAAGTACTCGACAGCCGCCGCCGTGCTCGCCATCGCCGGGCTTGCGATGATCACCACGAAGAGCCACTCCCAGAGCACCATGGAATGGGCCATGCCGGTCGATGGAGACTTCGGCGAGGCGAGCAATTGGTTCCCGGCGGTCGTGCCATCCGTCTTCGATACGGCGGTGTTCGGAGGCGTCGGAGCCTACGTGGTACGCGTCACGGGGCGAGGCGACGTGGGATCTGTCGAACTCACCAACCCGCAGGCAGCGGTCCAGATCGAGAACGGCGGCAGGCTCTTCGTCTACGAACGGACGCGTGGGCCCGGCGTCTTCGCGGTCAGCGACGGCGTGACGACCGACGGCGTGGCCGTGCTCTACGCCTCGTCCGGCGCACTCATCGATGGCCTGGTGCGACTCGACGGAGCGGCTGACCACAACGCCGAGGCGCAGGGCCAGGGCCGCATCGTGCTCGGCAGCAACGGCGTCATCACCGGACAAGGCAGGATCCGCGACGACGTGTGGGCCGGTACGGTGCTGGGCTCGGCGGGCCAGACGCTGGACATGCGCAACATCCTGCTCTGGGAGGCGATCCTCGATGCCACCGACGGGACGTTCCGCACCGACTCGGGCACGCTCCTTCGCGCCACGGTCATCCGCGGAACGTACCGAATCGATCCGGGCAACGCCATGACGCTACGCGAGGGCGTCACCATCGAAGACGAGATCATCGTCGGCGATGGCGTCATGATCGCCGGAGCCGCGACGCTGTTCGTGCGGGGCGGCGTCACGGTCGATGGCGTGATCCGACTCAACGGAGCGGCCGGCATCCAGGCGACGTTCCGAGACTCGACCGGCGTCGCGGGCGGCGACGTCTTCCTGGGCGAAGACACCGTGGTGTCGGGCCAGGGCACCATCATCGGGGACATCTTCAGCGACGGACTGATCGAGGCCAGGCCCGATGGCGTGCTCTATTTCATCGGCACGCTGACCGGCGGCGAGCTGCGCAGCAACGCCGGCAGCCGCGTCGTCCTGCAGCAGTGCCGCCTGCTCGACGGCGTGCTCATCGATGCGACCGCCGGCGGCAGGTTCTTCACCGATCGCGACACGGTCGTGCGGCACTCGACCATCCGAGGCGAGATGAGCGTGCTGCCGTTCTATGACCTGACGCTGGGTCCCGACGTCGCCATCGAGGGCGCCATCGTCGTCAGCGACGGCGTGACGACGACCAACGAGGCCGGGCTGTTCGTGGAGGAGGGCGCCGTGCTCGATGGGCTGGTGCGTCTGCACGGCGCCGAGACGAGCGACGCGTTCGTCTATCCCGATGCCGGCACGCTCACGCTGGGTCCCTCGGCCCGCATCACCGGGCAGGGCAGGATCTTCGGCCCGGCGACCATCGCCGGGACGGTGGCTCCGGGCTCGGACGGTGGCGCGGGCGGCATTGGGCGAATGGAGCTCCGCGGCGTGTTCGACTTCGAGCAGTCCTCCAGGCTCGAACTGGATATCGCCGGGCCCGAGCCCGACCAGCACGACGGCCTGACCGGCCCGGACTCCATCACGCTGGGCGGCACGCTGGCCGTCGGTTACGAGGGCGGGTACTTGCCCGGCCTTGCCGATCGCTTCCAGATCATCACCGGCCTGACCGTGCACGGACGGTTCGACGCGGTCGAATCCGCCGACCCCGCGGGCATCGGCCCGGCCCACCTGATCTACGGCACGAGCATCGTCACGCTCGTGCCCTGCGCCGCCGACCGCGACGGCGATGGCGAGCTGACGCTGTTCGACTTCCTGGCCTTCCAGAATCAGTTCGACCTGGGCGACTTGCAGGCCGATCTCGATGGCGATGGCGTCCTGACCATCTTCGATCTCTTGGCATTCCAGAATCGCTTCGATGCCGGCTGCGGTTAGGGCGCAAGAACCTTCACGCCAAGTGTCGCTCGACTTCCACAAAGCCGTCGCCCGTGGAACTACGGCGTGCGCTCGCTCCCTCCGTCGCTCTCGATCAACCCCATTGCTGCCTCTTTCGTCTCGACCACCAGCCGCCGCTGGGTCTCGGTCGGCAGCGAGCACCGCTCGACGCGGCCGAAGACGGTGTAGCGGTGCCGGGCGATGAAGCGGTAGCAGGCGTCGCGGAGGGGGCGGGGGATGATCTTGAGGATGGCCGCGAGCGACCACGGGAAGCCGAGCCGGCGGGCGACGGCGATGGCGGCGTTGCTCTCGACCAGCGCATGATCATCCCGGCCATTAGGATGTATCAGCACGATCGAGTCGATGGACTCGGGCACGTCGAAGCGATCGAGCAGGAAGCGGCCCGCCTCGCTCGCGAGTGGTGCGTAGCGGAGCACGTCCCTCCGATCGAGCCGTGTCAGCAGCCGGACCGTTCGATCGCAGAAGGCGCAGGTGCCGTCGAAGAGGACGATTGGGTGCGGGTCGGGCATGAGAGCGCAGGGGCTGCAAACTGGCGCAGGGGCTGCGAACGAGCGCAGGGGCTGCGCCCGGGGCGCAGGCCGTGACGGGGGTCAAGAGCCGCCTGTCGGACTCGAACCGACGACCTGCGGTTTACAAAACCGCTGCTCTACCAGCTGAGCTAAGGCGGCCCGTGCGTTCCGGTGCCGATGGGGATGCCGGTTGGCACGCGAGTTGAGTGTATCCGCCCGCGGGACGGCATCGACCCCTCCCGGGAGGCAGATCATGCGCGAATCCCACGCCGACCAATGGCAGCCGAGCCCGCCCGAAGAAGCCTTGCGGAGCGTCGTGAGCCTCCAGGAAAAGCTCCGCCGCGGCGAGATCGGCGGGCAGGCGCTGGGTCTCATCCAGCTCGTCGCGGCCCAAGGCGGCTCGGCCAGCACCGGGCATGGTCCTCGTGCTCACGCCCGCGGCTCGGATCAGAACCCGTGGGAGCGCAACTAAATGCAGCAGGGCATGCGCATCTCGGCCTCGGGAGCCCTGGTCTCGCTGTACCGCACCGACGTGGCGGCGGCCAACCTGGCCAACGTGAACACCACCGCCTTCAAGCCCGACAGCGCAACGGCCCTGGGCCGCACGGTCGTCCGGGCCGAGGACGGGCTGCCGTTCATGCCGAGCGATCCTCTTTTAGAGCAACTCGGTGCGGGCGTGCTCGCCGGACCCAGGCGGGTCAGCTTCGAGCAGGGCCCGCTGCAAGAAACCGGCAACGACCTCGACCTGGCCATCGAGGGCGACGGCTTCTTCCTGGTCTCGGTCGCCACGCCCGATGGGCAGCAGACGCAGCTCACCCGCGACGGCCGCTTTACGCGCGACGATCGGGGCTTCCTCGTCCAGAGCACGACGGGACTCCCCGTGCTCTCGCCGGGCGGCGGGCCGATCGCGTTGCCCGACGAGCCCGTGACCATCGACGTCCAAGGATTCATCTACGACGAAGACGGCGGCATGCTCGGCCAGGTCGGCGTGGTAAGCGTGCCCGACCCGTCACGCCTGCACAAGCGCGGCGAGGGCCTGTACGAAGCGCCCCAGCAGGTCATGAACGAGGCCATCGGCCAGCCCCTGCAGAGCGGCGTGCTCGTGCGGCAGGGCATGCTCGAGGGTTCGGCCGTCGACCCCATCAAGGCGCTCATGGACGTGACCAACGCCGGCAAGAGCGTGTCGAGCAACACGCGGATGATCGGCTACCACGACCAGTTGCTCGACCAGGCCATCAATACGTTTGCGCGAGTTGGCTGAATTCCCGATTCGCTGGCTTCTTGAGGAGAGACCCCGCCCATGGCCGCCATCGCACTGCAATCCGCCGCCTCGGGCCTGCGCGCCCTCTCGACCCGCCTGGACGTCACGGCCAACAACCTGGCCAACGTGAATACCGAGGGCTTCAAGGCCAGCCGGGCAAACTTCCAGGACCTCTACTACATCGAGCGGCAGCAGCCCGGCGTCGAGACCGCCACCGGAGATCAGCGACCGACGGGCCTGTACGTCGGCCTGGGCGTCAAGGTCAGCGGCACGCAGGTGAGCTTCGAGCAGGGCGCCCCCATCGAGACCGGCAACGACCTGGACATCTTCATCGAGGGCGACGGCTTCTTCCGAGTGCAGGTCGAGGATTCGATCGCCCCCGGTAGCGTCGCCTATACCCGAGCGGGCAACTTCACGCTCAACGCCGACGGCGAGATCGTGCTGGCCAACAGCGAAGGGCGGAGGCTGGTGGACGGGATCAAGATCCCCGACAACGCCATCCGACCCATCGAGATCTCCGCGAACGGAGAGGTCTGGGTGCGGGTCCCCGGAAGCGAACAGCTGCAGTCTGCCGGCCAGATCGAGCTGGCGACCTTCATCAACAACAAGGGCCTCAAGCAGCTCGGCAACAACTTGTTTGCCGAGACCGTGGCCAGCGGTGCTCCCCAGTCCGGCGCGCCGCTCGAAGACAGCCGCGGCGGCCTCCGAAACAACGCGCTGGAGTCCAGCAACGTCGACCCGACGCGCGAGCTCATCGAGCTCATCCGCACCCAGCGGGCCTTCGAGATGAACAGCCAGTCGATCCGCACGGCCGACGAGGCGCTCTCGACGATCTCCCAGCTCCGCCGCTAGTCCCGATCACGCCGGCGGTTGGCACGCCAGTTGAGGTTGCATGGGCGGAGAAGCACCATGCGCACCGCGTTCGCCATCCTGGTCGTCCTGCTCGCCGCGACGCTCGTGGCCGGTCAGGGCACGTCGACCATCACGCTGCAATCTACCGTGCTCACGCCTGCTGGGCAGGACGTGACGCTGGCGGACGTGGCCTCCCTGCACGGCGACGAGGCCGAGCGGCTGGGAGGCACGCCCATCGAGCTTGCCGAGATCTCCGCCGACCCGGCCGGATGGCGCAAGATCGACGCGCAGGCCCTGCGCGATCTCCTGGAAGAAGCGGACGCCAACTGGGGCGTGCTCGAGCTCCGCGGCGGGCCTTGCTACGTGCGGACGCTCGCCGTCTCTCCCGAAGTCGATGGCTCGACGGCGCAGACCTCCGCGGTTGCCGGAGCGGCCACACCGGGCACCGTCCGCGAGCTTGCCGAGCGCTGGATCGCCCAGCGTTTCAAGGTCGCACCGCGCGACGTCGAGGTCCGCTGGACGTCGGCGACCGACGGGCTGCTCGATCACACGACGGCGGGTCTCGTGCCGTACTTCGACGACTCGGGCCTCTCCGACACCATGCGACTCGAGATCGTGATGTACGACGATGAGGCGGGCGTCGCCGTCCGCGGCCGGGCCGACGCCCAGGTCCGCATCCGCCGCAACGTTGCCGTCATGACGCGGAACGTCCGGGCCCGGCAGGTGCTGACGCCCGCCGACGTTCGATTCGAACGCCGGTGGCTGGACGCCGGCCAGACCCCCGCACCGGGTGACGTCGTGGTCGACCACGAGGCGGCCACGAACCTGAAGGCCGACCACGTGGTTGGCGCATCCGACGTCCGCGCCGCCGTCGCCGTCGAGCGTGGCGATCGCATCCAGGTCCGCGTCATCACGCCCACGATCACCGTCGTCATGCTCGCGCGAGCCCGCGAGGCCGGACGTCCCGGTGAGGTCATCGAGTTCGAGAAGATCGCCCCGACGCGGGCCGACCGCATCCGATTCCGGGCACGCATCGAAGGGCCGGGCGCGGCCGTCATGGTGAGCAGGAGCACGACGCCGTGAAAGCGATTCTCCCAGCAATCCTGATCGCGGCGGTTGCGATGCCGGCATTCGCCCAATCCGCGAGCCCGAGCGATTCGACGCCGGTCGAGCGCGACCCTGCGGCCAACCTTTACGGCGTGTCGCTCTTCGTGGTGCGTCCGCCCGAGCCCAGGGCGTTCAAGATCCACGACATCATCACGATCATCGTGAACGAATCGTCGACGCAGACGAGCGAGCAAACCCTCGAGACCACGAAGGAAACCGAGGGATCGGCCACCCTAGGCGCGACGCTCAGCATCGAGGAACTGCTCAACCTGCGGCTCGAGAACAGCAGCATCAGCGACCTCGAGCTGCTCCGCTACGCCGCGGAGCGCGAGTTCGAGGGCGAGGGCGAATACGAACGCACCGACCGCATCACCGATCGACTCAGTGCCACCGTCATCGACGTCAAGCCCAACGGCGTGCTGGTGCTCGAAGCCCGCCGCTTCACGGCCTCGGACGAAGAGACCAAGACGGTGGTCCTCAGCGGCAACTGCCGGTCCGAGGACGTCACCGAGCAGAACACCATCCAGAGCAACCAGCTCGCCGACCTTCGGCTGGAGGTCAAGCACGAGGGCGAGGTCCGCGACGCGGCGACGAAGGGGCCGCTGACGCGTTTCGTCGAGTGGATCCTGCCGTTCTAAGGAAGGCCCATGCGCATCACCCCATACATCGCGTCCATGATCTTGTTCGCCGCACCCGCCCTCGCTCAGCTGGGGTCGGTGCAAACGCCCCAGCCGCTCCCCCGCCGGGCGGAGCTCGACATCCGCGAGATCGTGGAGTTCGCCAACGCCACCACCACCGAGCTCTTCGGATTGGGCGTGGTCACGGGCCTGAACGGCACGGGCGACCCACTCGATGACAGCGTCTCGGTCGAACCGCTCATAGCGCTCATGCGGAGCCAGGGCCTGCCGGTCTCGAGCCCCGAGAAACTCGCCGACTCGGGATCGGTCGCGCTCGTGTGGGTGCGGGCCACCATCCCCAACACCGGCGGGCGCAGGGGCGACGAGTTCACGGCCACGCTAACGTCCTTCAACGGCGCCACGAGCCTCGAGGGCGGCGAGCTGACGATCTCGCCGCTGCGGCGCGCGGAACCGGGCGGAGAGCTGCTCGGGTTCGCGCGAGGTAGCCTCATCATCGACAGCGCCACCTCTCTCCAGAACGCGCGCATCCGCAACGGCGTCGAGCTCGTCCGCGACATCGTGCCGGTGGAGATCGGCGACGAATTCAAGCTCAAGGTCAAGCAGCAGTACGCGGGGCATTCGGCGACTTCGCTCGTCGCCACGACCATCAACGACGCGTACTACAACTCCGACGCGCTCGATCTGCCGCCGGTCGCCAAGCCGATCGACGACCGCATCGTGCAAATCTCCGTGCCCGAGGCCGATCGCGGGGCGCTCCCGCAGTTCCTCGACTTCATCATGACGCGGCGCGTGCGAGACCCCGACCTGCTGAAGCTGCCGGCTCGCGTGATCATCAATCGCAGAACGGGCGCCATCGTCGCGACGGCCAACGTCGACATCAGCCCCGTAGGCGTGGCCCACCAGGCGATGCAGCTCACCGTCACCCAGCCCGCGCCGATCATCACCCCGCAGACGCCCGTGACGAGCGAGGAGGTCTGGACGGGGCTGGCGTCGACGCCCGATGGGCGCGAGACGGCCAAGCTGAGCGACCTGCTCGCCGCGTTCCGGGCACTTGAGATGCCCGTCGCCCAGCAGATCGACATCCTGGAGATGATGGACGAGAGCGGCGCCCTGCACGCCGACGTGGATTACATCGATTAGCCCATGCGTATCGACACCGCCATCACGCACCAATCCGTCGTGCAAGAGCGCCAGCGCGACTTCTCGGCCGTCATCGCACGAGACGACGCGAACCCGCGCGCCGAGGGATCGGCACGCCGCGCGGCCGAGGACTTCGTCGCCATGGCCTTCGTCGAGCCGCTGCTGGCCCAGATGCGCGAGAGCACGAACGCGGCCCCGCCCTTTGGCCCCGGCTCGGGCGAAAAGCAGTTCGGCGAGATCATGGACCGCGTGCTCAGCCGGCAGCTCGTGCGCGCTTCGAGGTTCCCGCTCGTCGATCGGATCGAGGCCGACCTCACCCGCCAGCAATCCAGGGCCACGGAGGGCCTCTTCGCATGACGCACGTCCTCGAACACGCCAACCGGTTGGTCGTCGCCATCGACGCGATCGCGCGCGCCAACGACGCCCTCGCGTCGCTCGCCCGCGCCCAGCGGTCGGCCATCGCCGGCATGCGGACGAGCGAGGTCGCCGACGTCGTCGCGCAGCAGCGGGCCATCGGGCGAGAGCTGGCCGATGCCGAAGAGTCGCGGCGTAGTGCCGTTCGGAGCCTCTGCCAGGCGCTCAAGCTGCCCGAGGCGGCGAGCCTGAGCGACCTGACACGCGCGGTCGGTCGGCACGACGCCGACGTCGGCCGGGCCCTTGCGACCGCGGCGGATCATGCCCGCAAGGCGGTCCTCGAGTGTCAGGGCCAGCAGCGCATCGTGCACGCGGCCGCGAGCAGCGTCGTGGCCCACCTCGACGGGCTGGCACGCCAGGTGCTGGCGCACGCCAATCGCGCGGGCGTCTACGCATCGACGGGCGCCCTGTCGGGTAGTCATGCGGTGCGGGGGGTGGACCTTGTCTCGTGACGCCACGCCAAGCCAACCGAGAGGGGCGATGACATGGGCCTGACCTCCGCACTGCGCATCGGCGCCAGCGCCCTGTCGACGCACCAGCTCGGCGTGCAGGTGACCGGCAACAACATGGCCAACGTGGCCACGCCCGGCTATGCACGCCGCTCGCTGCTGCTGACGCCCCAGGAGTCCAACGACCCCTTCCAGCGCCTGCAGTCGGGCAGCGGCGTCGCGCCGTCGTCGCTCAATCGCATCATCGACGAGGCGGTCATCGCGAGGCTCCGAGGCCAGATCGCCCGCGAGCGCGAGTCGAACCAGACGCTCCAGACCCTCGCGTCGCTCGAATCGGCCATCGGCGAGCTGAGCGAGACCGGCCTGACCAGCCAGCTCACCGACTTCTTCGGCTCCTGGTCCGATCGCTCCACCCTCGTCGCCTCCGACGGCGTCGTGGTGCAGCAGGCCGAGACGCTGGTGAGCAACATCAAGCGCATTCGCCAGGACCTGGTCCAGCAGAGGCGGCAGACCGACGGCCTGCTCGACACGCTCGTGCCCCGCGCCGACGACCTCCTGGGCGAGGTCGCCGCTATCAACAAGGACATCGCCCGCGCCCGCGTAGGCGGCGGCGACACGTCGACGCTGCAGGACCAGCGCGACCGCGTGCTGGACGAGCTCGCCGGGCTGATCGACATCGACACGGTCGAACGCGAGTCGGGCATCGTCGACGTCTACGTCGGCAGCACGCCCATGGTGCTCGCCGGCGACAGCCGCGGCATCGAGCTCCGCCGCGAGAGCATCGACGGCGTCGAGCAGGTCTCGGTGCGCACGCGGGCCGACGGCTCGGAGCTGCCGGTCATCTCGGGCCAGGTCGGCGCGCTGCTCGATGCGCGGACCAACGCCGTGGGCGAGACGCTTGACCAGCTCGATCGCCTGGCAGCCGAGCTGATCTTCCAGACAAACAAGATCCACGCGACGGCCAGCGGGCCCGACGGCCTGACCGAGGCCACCAGCCAGCTCCGCGTTCCGCCCGACGATCGCCTGCTCCCGCTCAACGACCAGGCCAATCCCTCCACCGCCGACCTGCCCTTCGAGTTTCAGAATGGCTCGTTCCTTGTGCACGTGCAGAACCCCGCGACGGGCACGAGCGAGGCGACACGCATCGAAGTCGACCTCGACCGTCTGGGCGACGACGGCACCGCCGGTACCATCGACGACGCCTCGATCGAGTCGATACGACAGGCGCTCGACCAGGTCGAGGGCATCTCGGCCGAATTCACCGCCGACGGCCGCCTCCGCGTCACGGGCGAGAACGGCGCCCGCTTCAGCTTCAGCGAGGACAGCAGCGGACTGCTCGGCGCGATTGGCATGAACGCGTTCTTCGAGGGCACCAGCGCCGACGACATCGCCGTCCGGAGCGACATCGCGGACGACCCCACGCTGCTGCAGGTCGGCCGCATCGGCTCGGACGGCGAATTCCGCGAGAACGCCGCCGCCCTGGATATGGCGGGGCTGCAGGACGGCGGCTTCGAGGCCCTGGGCGGGCAGAACCTCAATGAGTTCTGGACCACCGTGGCCGGCGGCGTAGGAGCCCAGGTCGACGCAGCGCGGACCAACGCCGAGGCCGCCGCGGTCGTTCGCGAGTCCATCGAGGCCCAGCGTGCCGCCACCAGCGGCGTGAGCCTGGACGAAGAAGCGATCAACCTCGTCACCCACCAGCAGGCCTACCAGGGCGCCGCCCGGTTCATCGCCGTCGTCGACCAGTTGCAGCAAGAGCTGCTGGCGATCTTCAACTGATGGCACACACCCCCACCATCGGAGGCCGGCCATGAGCAGCATTCCCGCGGGACTGGCACGGGCGCCCACGCTCTTCCTGGCGCAGGTGCAGCTCGACCGCATCAACCGCAACAACGTCGACCTGTTCAACGTGCAGCAGCGCCTCGCGACCGGCCGCGACGTCAACCGCGTCAGCGACGATCCGGTCCGGGCCGCGGCCATCTCATCGATCAACCAGTCCCTCGATCGCTCGACCCAGTGGCTGCGCAACTTCGACACCGCCGGCACCGCCCTCGACCTGCTCGATGGCGCACTGGGCGACGCCCAGGACTCGGCCCTCGAGGCCAAGAGCATCGCCCTCGAGTACGTCAACAGCACGTTTAACGCCGACGACCGCGCGGGCGCCGCCGTCACCGTCGAGGGCCTGCTCGACAAGGTGCTCGAGGTGTCCAATCGCAAGAGCAACGTGGGCCACATGTTCGGCGGCGACTTCCCGGGCAGCCAGCCCGTCACGCAGATGCTCGGCGGCTATCGCTTCGCGGCCTCGGGCGACGGCCTGAAGATCGATCTGGGTCCGGGCGTCGACGTGCCCCTCACGCTCGGGCCGGGCAGCCCGCTCGGCGGCACCTCGGCACGGGTCCGCGGCTTCGCCGAGCTGCTGGCGCCCGTCGAGCCCGACACGCCCGTCGACGAACTGCGCGGCGCGCGCGGCCAGGGCGTGCAACTGGGCAACATCGAACTGGCGATCGACGGCGAGACCGAGCGGGTGGACCTGACCGGCGCCGACGTGGCCGGCGACGTGGCCGACGCCATCGAGGCGGGCATCCGCCGGATCGAGGACCGGACCGGGCGAACGCTGCTGGGTCCGCAGGGCGTGCGCTTCGAAGCGCGGTCCTTGCGCATCGACCTGCTGGCCGAGGATGCCACGGGACCCGTGCCGGGCCTCACCTTCGGCGAGGTCGCCGAAGGCACGACGGCGGCGGACCTGGGCCTGGGCGGCGGTGGCGCCTTCACGGCGACCGCCGGCGCGGGCCAAGACCTCAATCCCAGGCTGACCTGGCTGAGTTCGATTCCCACCATCGACGACCTGCCGCTGGGCCAGATCCGCATCCGCAACGGCGGGCAGACCGAGATCGTCGACCTCAGCGAGGCCGAGACGATCCAGGACATCCGCAACGCCGTCGAGGCGACCGGCCTGGGCGTCCGCGTCGAGCTCAACAGCGAGACCGACACTATCGACCTGGTCAGCGATCTTGCCGTCGCCGTGGGCAACGGACTAAGCGTCGAGGAGATCGACGGCAACTTCGATACCGCCCAGCGACTGGGAATCCGCAGTTTTTCGTCCGAAACCGACGTCTCGAGCCTCAACGACGGCCGCGGCATCCGGATCATCGACGGCGTCGCGGATCCTGAGACCGGCGTCCTCGACCCCGATCGCAACACCGACTTCCGCGTCACCCTTGGCGACGGCCGGAGCTTCGACGTCGACCTGCGCCCCGAAGACCTGACGACGATGGCGGCGATCTCGACAAGGATCAACCAGGCGGCGACCGACGCGGGCATCGCCGTGCCGGGCGAGTTCGAGGCCGGCCTCGTGCAGACCGGTCCCGGCGGGCTGGCTCTGCAGCAGTCGGGCGCCTTCGCGGCCCCGCTGCAGGTCGAAGCATTGAACGGCTCGGGCTCGCTGCGAGATCTCGGCCTTGCGGACGGCACGTTCGATGCCGAGGGCTCGACGCTCGTCGGGAACGACGTCGCGCAGGTGCGGGTGCGCAACATCTTCAGCGACCTGCTGGATCTGCGCCAGGCGCTGCTCGACAACGACGAAACTGGCATCACCTTTGCGGGAGAGGCGGTCGAGACCCGCCTGAGCGAGATCGCGCAGGTGCGGGCCATCGTTGGGGGCGATGCACGACGCGTGCAGGAAGCCCAGGAACTGCGGGAGGACATCGTGCTTCTGGACGAGGCAACACGCAGCGGGCTGCAGGACACCGATTTCGCCTCGGCGGCGATCGAGCTCAGCCAGCTGCAGGTCCAGCTCCAGGCAGCACTCCAGGTGACGGCGACCAGCCGCCAGCAATCACTGCTCGACTTCCTGGGGTAGGAACCCCGGGCTCGGATCGAAGGATTCGTTTGGTTTAGGACAGACATCGGCACACACGTGGGCGAACGCCCGGCCGGAGGAGTACGGCATGCAAGTCAAGACGACCAGATTCGGCGTGGTGGACATCGCCGACGACAAGGTCATCACGTTTCCCCAGGGCCTCCTGGGCTTCCCCGACCACAGGCGGTACTGCCTGCTCGAGCCGGGCGAAGACGCGTGCTTCTTCTGGCTGCAATCGGTCGACGAGCCCGCGCTCGCGTTCGTGCTGACGGATCCGGCGCTCTTCTTTAAGGAGTACGAGGTCCCGATCCGTCCCGAGCAGGCCGAGGCGTTGAGCATCGAGAAGATGGACGACGCCCAGGTCTTCGTGATCGTCAACAAGGTGGGCGAGGTCCTGACGGCCAACCTCCAAGGCCCCCTGCTCATCAACACCCTAAACCTCAGCGGCCAGCAACTCGTGCTCGCCGACAAGCGCTGGTCGACCAGGCACACGATCATGCAGGTCGGCAGCGATCAGACGACGGCCGCAACGGCCTGACGGCACGTGGCGATGAAGGACCGGAGCCACATCAACACCCCCACCGATGGGGGGACGGAGCGCAGGGATGCTGGTGCTGTCGAGGCAACGAGACGAGACGATCATGATCGGCGACGCGGTGGAGATCACCATCGTCGACATCCGCGGGGACAAGGTCCGGCTGGGCATCAACGCCCCGGCCCAGGTCGCCGTCCATCGCAAAGAGGTGTACGAGGCCATCAAGGCCGAGAACAGGCGCGCCGCCGAGGCCAAGGGCAGCGAGTTCGGCGCGCTCAGCTCGGCGATCCGGCCCGGCCGCCGCGCGGGGCTCAGCCCGGCGGGGCGCATCGGCCAGAGCAATGGCTCGGCAACGAGCAATGGGGCCGACCACGCCGATGCGGCGCCCAAGCCCGCCCGCGTTGCACCCGCCAAGAACGATACACGGAGGCAGGCTTCATCCTGACCTTGATCACGCCTTGAGGGCCGTCGGCCCACGTCGCTTCGACGGACAGTTCCAGCAGGCCGCGACGGAGTGCGGCTGAGGCTCACGGAGGATCGCGATGACTCGCATCAATACCAACGTCCCCAGCATGATCGCCCGATCAAACCTCTCGCGGACCAACCGCGAGCTGGATACCCGGCTCGAGCGACTCTCGACGGGACTGCGGATCAACCGCGGTGCCGACGACCCCGCCGGACTGATCATCTCCGAGCGGCTGCGGTCCAACATCCGCGGTGCTGAGCAGGGCATCAAGAACTCCGAGCGCGCTTCGGCGGTCATCGCGACCACCGAGGGCTCGCTCACCGAGGTCAACGACCTGCTCAACTCCATCAAGGCCCTGGTCGTCGAGGCGGCCAACACCGGCGCCTTCTCCGACGAGGAGATCGCCGCCAACCAGGCCCAGATCGACTCGGCCATCGACTCGATCACCCGCATCGCCGACACTGCGCGCTTCGGCGACCTGCGGCTGCTGGACGGCTCGCTGGGCTACCAGACCTCGGGCATCGCCACGTCGGCCGTCGCCAAGACCGACGTCCGCGCGGCAAGCTTCTCCCAGGGCGACTCGCTGGACGTCAACATCGAGATCCTCAACTCTGCCCAGCAGGGCGGGCTGTACGTCCGCGGAGACCTTCCCACGCCGGGTGCACCAGGGAACGGCACGATTCTTTCAACCGTGGTCCTCGAGGTTCGCGGACCCGACGGCGTGGTGAGCCTCGAGTTCACCTCGGGCCAGTCGTTTACCGAGGTCGCCAGCGCCATCAACCGCCTCACGCCCTCGACCGGCGTGACGGCCGAGCTCATCAACGGCGATGCCGCCAGCGGCCTCGTCTTCTTTAGCGAGGGATACGGAACGCGCTCCTTCGTATCGGTCGAGCGACTCCAGGACCCCGGCCCCGACGGTGCGTGGCAGACGTACAAGTTTGCGGACGAGCTCTCCATCGGCGACAACGACCCCTTCCCGTGGACCAGCGTGGGCACCGACCTGCTGACGGCCGTCCGCGATCAGGGTCGCGACGTCCAGGCGATCATCAACGGCGCCCTCGCGACCGGCGACGGACTCAGCGTCAAGACTGCCAGCACGCAGCTTTCGCTCGATCTGATCCTCACCGAAGACTTCGCAACGCGTGCCGGCGAGACTTCGTCGTTCGACATCACCGGCGGCGGCTCGCTCTTCCAGCTCGGCTCGGAGGTCGTCGCCCAGCAGCAGGTGAACTTCGGAATCAACTCCGTTGCGGCGTCTCGGCTGGGTGGGACGGTCGTCGACGGCTCGCTGGAGTTCCTTGAGTCGCTCAAGTCGGGCCGCGAGAACAGCCTGGCCAGCAGCAAGGACCGCGGCAACTTCACCGCCGCGAGCCGCATCACCGACACGGCCATCGACGAGATCACCATCGTCCGTGGGCGGCTGGGCTCCTTCGAGCGGAACACGCTGCAGACCAACATCCGGTCGCTGGCGCTCTCGGTCGAGAACCTGACCGCCAGCGAGTCGCTGATCCGCGATGCCGACTTCGCGAAGGAAACCAGCCTGCTGACCCGGGCCCAGATCCTGGCGAGCTCGGGCACCACCATCCTCGGGCTGGCCAACCAGCAGGCCCAGAGCGTCCTGCAGTTGCTCGGCTAGGCCCTATAACATAGTCGTGACCCGCCCCAGGGCGGTTATCAGACTCTCATCGCACGCGATGCGGCCCGGTTTGCCCCGGGCCACGTCGCGTTGTGGGGCGATTTTCCGGTTCTGGGCCAGACGGACTGAATTGGCGTCTGGCTTCCGTCGATCCAACCTCCAACGCACGGGACAGCACCTGGTACGGACGCCAGGCAGCGACGTGCGCAAGTGCGGGGCAGCCGCCCCGCGGTGACGCCCGGTGCCGCGAGTATGCGGGGCACAGGTCCACGGAGGATCGTCGCAATGAGTCGGATCAACACGAACGTGCAGTCGCTTCTCGCCCAGCGTGTGCTTGGCATGAACAACAAGAACCTGAACCAGTCGCTGGAGCGGCTGTCCACGGGTACCCGCATCAACCGGGGCAAGGACGACCCGGCGGGCCTGATCGCCTCGGAGAACCTTCGTGCCGAGGCCACCGCGCTGACCGCCGCCATCGGCAACGCCGAGCGCGCCGATCAGGTGATCAACATCGCCGAGGGCGGTCTCCAGGAGGTCTCCAACCTGCTGAACGAGCTCCAGGGCCTGCTGACCACGACGGCCAACCAGGCCGGCCTGGGCGAGCAGGAGAAGCTGGCCAACCAGCAGCAGGTCGATTCGATCCTGCAGACCATCGATCGCATCGCCTCGGCTACCAGCTTCCAGGGCACCAAGCTGCTCAACGGCAGCTTCGATTATCGCGCCCAGGACGTTGCCAGCGAGGTCACCGACTTCAAGATCAACGGTGCCAAGTTCGAGAGCGCCACGCTCGACGTCGATGCCCTGGTCACCCAGTCGGCCCAGCAGGCCGGCTTCTTCCTGTCCACCACGGGCAGCCTCGACCTCAACGGCAGCGGCGACGACTTCCGCATCGAGATCGGCGGCCGCCTCGGCAGCCGCGAGTTCAGCTTCAGCTCGGGCGTGGCCAACGCCGACATCGCCGCGGCCATCAACAACTTCAGCGAGGTCACCGGCATCACGGCCACCGTGTCGGGCACAGGCATCCTGCTGAGCAGCGATGAGTTCGGCGACAACGAGTTCGTTTCGGTCAAGGTCATCGACGATGCCAGCGTCCAGGGTACCGGCGTGGGCATCTACGACCTCGAGGACGAAGACTTCGGCACCGCCGACACGACCATCCGCAGTACCTTCGCCAACGCGACCAACGAGGTCCGCGATCTGGGCCAGGACATCGCCGGCACCATCAACGGCATCCGCGCCGTGGCCGACGGCAAGAACCTGCGCATCAACACCGACTTCCTCGACATCGAGCTCACCCTCGATACCACGTCCAGCCAGACGCTGGGCGCCGTCGAGGCCAGCTCCGGCGCGCCGACCCTGCAGATCACCGGCGGTGGCGCCGACTTCCAGCTCGCCGGACAGGTCGACGTGGCCGGCAAGGTGAGCCTGGGCATCGGCAACGTTGCCGTTCGGAACCTGGGCAACTCGACCGACGGCTTCCTGGGCGATCTGGCCTCGGGCAAGTCGCTCAACATCTCTGAGGGTGCCGATCTCTCGGGCGCTCAGGAGGTCGTTGAGACGGCCATCGAGCAGGTCTCGACCCTGCGTGGCCGCCTCGGTGCGTTCCAGCAGAACACCGTTGGCGCCACCATCCGCAGCCTGTCGATCTCGCTGGAGAACACCCGTGCGGCCGAGTCGGTGATCCGTGATACCGACTTCGCGACCGAGACGGCCCAGCTGACTCGCAGCCAGATCCTGGTCTCCTCGACCACCAACATCCTCTCCCTGGCCAACAGCCAGCCCCAGTCGGTCCTCCAGCTTCTCGGCTAAACCGCGTAGCGAAGACCTTCTGAGATAACCTTCCAAGGCCCGTCCCGATCTCGGGGCGGGCCTTTTGCCATGCGCCCACGGATGCCGATAGGGGTCAGCGTGGCACAGAACCCGCTCGAGATTCCAGGGATGGCCGAGCTGCCCGCCGCCTACCAGGACGCGCTACGCGGCTTCCTGGCCTTCCTGCGCATCGAGTGCGGGCTGAGCCAGAACACCAGGCTCGCGTACGCCCGCGACCTGCGAGACCTGGCGACCGATCTCGTCGAGCACGGCGTCAATGATCCGAGGGACGTCCATCCGCGAGCGCTGGCTGACCACCTCGGCCGGCTCTCGAGCCAGCGCGGGCTCAAGGCTCCGAGCCTGGCCCGCCATCTCGCCAGCGTGCGCGCCTGGTGCCGCTGGTTGCACGCACGGGGCGTCGTCGCCGAGGATCCCACCGACCCGCTGCTGCGGCCCGCGCGTTGGCGCAGGCTGCCCAAGACGCTCTCGCCCAGCCAAGTGAGCACGCTGGTCGAAGCACCGCATCCGCCAGAGCACGGCAAGGGGCCACCGCTGTGGCTGCGCGATCGCGCGATGCTCGAGCTCATGTACGCCTGCGGCGTGCGCGCCACCGAGCTGTGCGACCTGGCCGACGACGACCCGGTCCGCGACGTGGCCATCCTGCGCGTCCGCGGCAAGGGCGACAAGGAGCGCGTGGTGCCAATGGGCATGCCCGCGGTCCACTGGATCGCACGGTATCGCCAGGAATGCCGGCCGCGGCTCGTCGAGCGCGGTGCCCCGCACATGGGCCGGCTGTTCGTCTCGCGCAACGGGCGCCCGCTGGAACGCACCGCGGTGTGGGTCATCGTCAACCGCTGGGCCAAGCGGGTCGGCCTGGCCGGCATCCACCCCCACATGCTTCGGCACAGCTTCGCGACCCACCTGATGACCGGCGGCGCCGACCTGCGCGTCGTGCAAGAGATGCTGGGCCACGCCAGCATTGCCACCACCGAGATCTACACGCACCTCGACGGCGACCGGCTGCAAGACGTCGTCGCCAAGCACCTGCCACTGGGCTGACGACGCGGACTTTCAGGGCCGGGTGGTTGGCAACGGGCGATGGCGTCGGAGGGCAGGCCGGCTTCCCATCACCCCTTCGTCGCTCCGTCGCTTCCTTTTTGCTCAGCACCCCGCATCGAACGCCGTCTGGAACGCCAGGAAGTCGAAGATCGTCAGCTCGCCGTCGCCGTCGAAGTCGGCTTGTGCGTCGCCGTCCTGGAAGCGGTTGGCGAAGGCGAGAAAGTCGAAGATGGTGAGGGTGCCATCGCTGTCGAGGTCGGCGGGGCACGCGTTGCAGGCTAGGTCGAAGAAGTATCCGGCGCCGGGCCAAGACGAGCCGCCGGCGTGGTCTTCGGGCGCGCCGACGATGGCGTGGCGGCCGTCGGTGGCGATCGAGATGCCGTAGAAGCCGGCGTAGCTGGGGGGATTGGGTACGAGCTCGCCGACCTCGTGCCACTCGCCCGCGGCGTCGCGCTCGAATCGCAGCACGGTGCCGTCGTGGCCGGGGTCGCTGCCGTTGCGGTTGGTGCGCGCGAGCAGCAGGTCGCCGGTGAGCGCCATGCGGTGGCCCAGCTCGTCGCCTTGCTGGGGCTCGCTCTGGGTCAGTTCCTGCCGGAGCTCCCACTGGTTGCCTTCGAGCTCGTAGATGAAGATGGCGCCCTGGAACTCGACGTCGCGATTGACGCGGCGGGCCGCGATGGCGAGGGTGTGGCCGTTTAGAGCGAGCCAGAATCCAAACTCGCGATTGTCTTCATACGGTTCGGGCGGCATGATCTTTTGCGAGAACCCAAAAGCGCCTTCGCTGTCGCGACGAAACACATACACCGAGCCGCCATCTCGTACATGCGTGGCGTCCCGGTACGCCGGGGCGAACAGCCACTCATCATGCAGCACCGATGTGTATCCGAATCCCTCGTCGGGCGTCATTGGGTCTGGAGACTCGACCTTCTGCTCGAGCGTCCAACCTTCCGGAGTCGGCCCGTAGATCCAAACTTGACGAGGAAAGTAGTCTGAAACAGACAGGGCGGCCGTATCTTCACTGAGCGAAACGAAGGCTCCACCACCGTCGCCCTCAAAATCTGAAGGTGGCGCAAGCCTCCCCGATTCTACCCAGGATTCGCCATCGAATTCGTAGACGAAGCCGCCTCCGCGACCCGGAGTCATCGTCCACCGGAAGCGGTATGAACCAATCAGCACCCGGTTGCCATCCGCCGAGATCCACGTACCGAACATGTCCAATCCGGCCGCATCATGCGGCACCAGTGTTTGCGTGTACACGAGTTCGCCGCCGACATCCTCGTACACGTGGACTGTACCTGTGGTGCAGCAGCCAACCCTGGCCTGCGTGTCTCCTACGAACCAGAATCGCCCGTTCGTCGCAGTCGATTCTCCAAATCCGTTTGCCTCGACCCCCGGAGGCGCGACGAGTCTTTGCGGCCCGCAAGGCTCGTCTCCGAGCGTGTTACTGGCGACGATGAAGGCCATGAGGATGAGGGTCAGACGGATCATGACCACATTCTGACCGATCCAAGCCCGCGACGCAAGAGGGACTGGCCTCAGGCGACCAAGATCGTCGACCTGGTTCATGCGAGTCGCCGAGCCCAGGATCTTTCCGGTTCGCACCGGAGACGACCCGGTCATGCGTCCGACGGGTGCACATGGCCGTCAACAGGAACGGGTGTTCGCGTTCCCTTCTGGAACCACCGACATGCTCAACTTCAGCCGGACCTACGCCGCGGCAACGGGCCCGTGGGCCCGGCTCACATCGGGCGGCGGAGCGGGTTGCCCGGGCTGTTGTCGCCCATGCTTCGGTCGCGGTCGGAGACCCACGATCGGGACTTGGGGCGCTCGGCCTCGGAGGGACCGTGATCGCCCATTGGTCGATCGACGACCCCCACGGTCCGCTGGCCGTGGTTGCTGCCAACGCCCGAGGAGCGGATGGTCTCCAACTCCTTGTCGAGCTTGCGGTCGAGTTCGCTGACCGACCGCACGATGACGCCGGCCTCGACGCCCTCGCGGAAGCACCACAGCACGTAGCCGGCCAGCACGGCGGCCACCAGCGGCAACGCCACGTGCGAGGCCAGCAACGCGACCGAGTCGAGCTGTTGCGGGCCCTGGCTGGACGACAGCAGTGTCTGATAACTCACGAACGTCCCGTTGAGCGGCAGGCCCGGGAGATTGATCACCAGCGGCAACGAGGCAAGGCCGAGCACCGTTGCCCACGTGCTCGCCCGCACGGCCTGTTCGACGCCCGGCACGCTCCCGCCGCCGGCGACCACGGAGCCGAGCCCCACGGCCACCCACAGCGTTGCGACGGAGATCAGGCCGATCGACGCCGAAGCGTCGGTGAACGTGCGCAGCGTGCCGTCCCAGCGGCTGAGGACCTTCTCGGGTTCGGTCGACACGGTTCGAGCACCGCGCGTCGCGGCCCGGCCCGTCCGAGAACCGCGGGCCTCGCCCGAGCCGGCCTCGGGCGTGACGACGGTGAGCTGCTGGGCGGCCGGCGGCGTCTCAAGCACCGTCCAGCGGACGTCGGTGAAGTGCACGAAGCCGAAGGACAGCATCTGCAGCACCGCCGCCAGGATGACGGCCATGGCCGACCAGGTCACGGTGGTGCGGAGCTGGACCAGGGCCCCCGAGACGTGGGGGCGGGCGGAATAGGGCATCGGCACGATCCTCCTACGAGGTGCGCGGCACCTCAAGGAGACGTATCGAATCGGATCCGGGTGATTCCAAGCGACGCGGCCGACCACTGCCGGATCGGGCGCTTGCCCAGTCGATACTGCCCGCGCGAGCGGGAGGGCCGGCCCAGATTCCGGGAAGATCGGACGCGTCGAGCAGGTTTCAATTATTTCTGAAAGTATGCTGTACCGATGGTCCTGGGGCGTCAACAATGTCCCGAAGCACGGACCTGGACTCCTTGGGAGACCTCGATGCCCTCGATCTACGCAGCCCCGCCGCAGCACCCCGAATTCCCGGCGAAGGACCCCGGGCTGCTGGGTGCCGTCGTCCGGGGACAGGCCCGGCTGACACCCGAGCAGGGACTGGAGATCCTGCAAACCATGCCGCTCGCCGAGCTTGGGCGCTGGGCCGACGCGCGTTGCCGGCAGGTACACGGCGACACCTACCGGACCTACGTCATCGACCGCAACATCAACTACACGAACGTGTGCAGCGCGAAGTGCATCTTCTGCGCGTTCCGGAGAGACGCCGAGGACCACGACTCGTACACGCTCGAGTACGAGGACATCTACGAGAAGATCGCCGAGCTCAGCGATATCGGCGGCACGCAGATCCTCATGCAGGGCGGCATGAACCCGGCGCTGCCGCTGGACTGGTACCTTGGACTTCTGAGCGGGATCAAGGAGCGCTTCCCGCACATCCACATCCACGCGTTCAGCCCGCCGGAGTTCATCGAGTTTGTGCACTTCTTCGATCCGCCCGGCGCGACGCTCGAGGACAAGATCCGCTGGGTCATGGTGCGGCTGCGTGAAGCTGGGCTGGACAGCCTGCCCGGCGGCGGCGGCGAGATCTTCGCGCCGGCCGTTCGCCGAAAGATCGGCCTGGGCAAGTGCAACGCCGAGGCGTGGCTGACCTGCATGTACGTCGCGCACACGCTGGGCATGTTCACCAGTGCGACGATGATGTTCGGGCACATCGAGGGCCTGGGCGACCGCGTGCACCACATGCGGCTCGTGCGAGACTGGCAGGACCGGGCGCTGCTCGAGGGCGGCGCACGAGACCCCATGGACGCCGGGCCGGGCGAGCCAATCGCCACGCCCAGCTTCGGGCACTACAAGGCGTTCATTAGCTGGCCCTTCCAGCGCGAGAATACGCCGCTGGGCCGGCTGCGCGAGTGGGGCGAGGGCGAGGGCGACGCCGGCGACTTCCCGGGCGACGTCGTCGCGAAGCTCGACGGCAGCGGGACGAAGGACGAGCACCCCGAGTTTGGTCGCCGCCTCAGGCTCGCGGGCGCGACGCAATACCTGCGCACGCAGGCCCTCAGTCGCCTGATGCTCGACAACATCTACTCGATCGGCAGCAGCTGGGTCACGATGGGCCCGCACGTTGGCCAAGTCGGACTGAAGTTCGGCGCCAACGACATGGGCAGCGTGATGATGGAGGAGAACGTGGTGTCGTCGGCGGGCACGACGTATTGCCTCAACGAGCCCGTGCTGTGCCGGCTCATTCGCGACGCGGGCTACGTGCCCTCGCAGCGCGACAACACCTACGACGTTATCCGCACGCACGACGGACCCGAGAGCCCCGACCTGCAGGTGACCGACTGGAGCGAGCACCGCGCCCGCAAGCTGCACACGCAGGCACCTGCCGAATCGTCGGCGGCGACCCTGACCGTCAGCGCCGGCTCACGAGACTGAGTCGTCTGATTCTTTGACGCCGTAGGTCGTGAACTTCTGCTCGACGAAGCCCTCGCGCTGCTCGGGCGGGTGTGCGACGCTGACCGAGCGGTCGCCGCCCGGCCTCAGGTAGAGCTCGGCCATCCGTCGCTCGATCGAGTCGACGATGGCCTCGCGCTCGGACTCGGGCGCGAGCATGAGGCAGGCAAGCCAGCGACGGCCAAGCTCGGCGCCGGCCGGACGGAGCAACTCAACGAGCATCTGGACGTGGTCGCTGGGCGAGAGCGTCGGCGACGGAATCGGCCCGTGATCGGGCGGCGTCGGATCGTCCTTCGGCTGAGGCTGGGCTGACATGGTCACCCTCTGGCGGCTTGGCCTCGACGCTCGTCGCAGGCTTCGCGGCTGCGTTTTCGCCCTGGCGGATCATCGTTTCGAGCACCTGAGTGTAGCGTTCCAGCCGATCCATCCGCGACTCGAGCCGCTCGATGGCGAGTGCCACGTGGGTGAGCAGATCGGTGGCGTTGGCCTCCCGCAGCACGTGCGGCTTCACCTGCGCCTGCCGCATGGGGCCGCGGCCGGTGAGCACCCAGTTGATGTTGAGCCCGAGCGACTCGGAGAGCCGCGAGACGAAGTCGACGCTCGGTGCATGCCCGCCGAGGTATCGGCGCACGGTCTCGGGGTGGGTGTTGGTTATCTGACCAACGCGGCGGAACGTCCGATCGCCGACGGCGATCTGCAACCGGTCGTGCAACCGCTCGCCCGCATGCACGCCGTCGTTCGCTGCGATCCCATCTCGGCTCACGCAGGTATTGTGTCCCGCTCATCCGACGTCGGCAAGCCCGAGCCACTCGCCCACCGTTCGCAACACGCGACGCCTAAGCACGGCGTCCTCGGCGTTCCCCAGTTTGGGGGATCGCTCGACCCAGGCTTGCGCGTCGCGGCGTGCGAGTTCAAGCAGTTCAGCGTCTCGCACCAGATCCGCCACGCGCAGGGGCAAGGCACCTGATTGGCGCGAGCCAAACATCTCGCCCGGCCCGCGAAGCGCGAAGTCTGCCTCGGCGAGCTTGAAGCCGTCGTTGGTGCTGGTGATCGCCTCCATCCGCCGCGCACCGACGTCGGTGGTCGGGTCTGCCACGAGCAGGCACTCGGCGCGAAGCCCATCGGGCATGCCGCCGCGACCGACGCGCCCGCGGAGCTGGTGGAGCTGGGCGAGCCCGAAGCGGTCGGCCTGCTCGACGACCATGCACGTCGCGCCCGGCACGTCGACGCCGACCTCGACGATGGTGGTCGCGACGAGCACGGGCGCCTCGCCGCTGCGGAAGCGTTCCATCGCTGCCTCACGCGCAGCGGTCGGCATCTTGCCGTGCAGGAGCCCGCAGCGTACGCCCTCGAGCGGGCCTGACTGGAGCTCCTTGATGAGATCGATGACGCCGACGAAAGGCTCCTTGCTCGCCGTTGGCTCGGATGGCTCGACCAGCTCGAGCTGCTGCGAGCTGTCGCCGATCGCGGGTGCGACGACGAACGCGAGACCCCCGCCGCGGACGTGCTCGCGCAGCCGCTGGTACGCCCAGTCGCGAGAGGGTGTCGGGATGTGCTCGGTGTGCACGGGCTGGCGGCCCGGCGGCATGTCGCCGATGGTCGTCACGTCGAGGTCGCCCAGCACGCTGATGGCGATGGTGCGCGGGATGGGCGTCGCGGTCATGACGAGCGTGTGGGGGATCGTCTCGCCGGCCTTCTCGCGCAGGGCCGCACGCTGGTGCACGCCGAAGCGGTGCTGCTCGTCGATGATGGCCAGGGCGAGGCTCTTGAACTTGACCGTGTCGGTGAGCAGGGCGTGCGTGCCGACGACGATGTCGACGTGGCCCATCGCGAGGTCTGCCAGCACGCGCTGGCGATCGGCGGGCGCGAGGGCGCCGGTCAGCATCGCCACGCGCACGTCTGCTCTCTCCAACATCGCCCGAAGCGAACGCTCGTGCTGCTCGGCGAGGATCTCCGTGGGGGCCATGAGCGCGGCCTGGTGCCCGGTGGCGACGGCCATGAGCATCCCATAGGCGGCGACCATCGTCTTGCCCGAGCCCACGTCGCCCTGGATCAGTCGGTTGGCGGGCGTCGTCTGGGCGAGGTCGCCGGCCAGCTCGTGCATCGCGGCGAGCTGGCCGGGCGTCGGCGTGTAGGGCAGCCGCGACACGATGCGCTCGTGCAGCGCGTCGTCTGCCCGCAGCGCGATGGCACGGCCCTCTTGCCTCAGCTCGGCGCGGCGGAGCTGCACGCCGAGCTGGAGCATGAGCAGCTCGTCGTATGCCAGGCGGCGGCGCGAGACGGCAACCTCGTCCTTGTTGGCGGGTGCATGCTGCATCCGGTACGCCTCGCGCAGCTCGGGCAAAGCGTGGTGGTCGCGGAAGGCCTCATCCAAGTGGTCTTCGATGAACGGGAGCGCTGCGGGCAGGGCGGCGGCGATGGCGTCGGCGATGGCCCGGCTTTTGAGACCCTCGCCCGCGGGATACACGGGAACGAGGCGCCGGTCGAGGCCGGCGTTTGGTACGTCGGCCTCGTCGGCCTCGGGCAATACGTCGAAAGTGGGGTTGGCCATCTGCGGGTGGTGGTTGTACGTCGCGACCTTGCCCTGCACGCGGAGCCGCACGCCGGGCTGGACCTGCGAGCGCAGGTACCCGCCGTTGAACCAGACGAGGTCGATCGAGCCCGAGTCGTCGGTCAGCTTGGCCTGCAGCCGCTGCTTGGGGAAGCGGCCGGCCATCCGCGTCGAGGTGATCTCCCCCACCGCCGAGCCCTGCTCGCCCTCGACCAGTTCGGCGATCGGGCGCGTGGGCTCGTGCCACTCGTGCCGCATCGGCAGATGGGCAACGAGCTTGCCGACGTTGGTCAGGCCCAGTGCCGCGAATTGCTTGGCGCGGCGCGGTCCGACGCCGTGGAGCTCGATGAGCGGGCTGGTCAGGCTCAGGGTTTGCTCGGTCATGCCGATGGGTCTTCGTCCGCGCCGGCGCGATCGGCATTGGGATCGATCGAGCGGAGGTAGTCCCAGCTGAAGATGCCGGTCCGGTGGCCATCGGAGAAGGTCACGCGAATGGCGTAGCGGCCCACGAGCTGCGCATCGACGGCCCGGAGCTCCGAGCCCGAGCCGCTATCGGGCACGACTACCAGCGGGTTGGTCTGCATCTCCTCGCGAAGCTGCCGCATGTCGGCCGACGGAGACATGCGGCGGAGGTATGCGAGCGGATAGAACGACTCGCTGCCGTCCTGCCAGCGCACGGTCAGGCCCTTCACGCGGTCGAGGTCGAGGCTGGCCGGGGCCGGCTCCTGGTTCATGCCTTGCGTCCCGAGCAAGCGTGCCGCGCTCGCGGGGGTTCTATCGTCCTAGACATGCACCACGATAGCGCCGGCACCGAGTTCGACCGCACCCTGCACGACGCCAACAAGCGGTGCGGGGCCCCGCTGTGCGTCGGCATCGATCCGCTGGTCGAGAAGCTGCCCGAACCACTGAGCGGCTCGGAGCCCGGGCCGGCGTTCGAGGCGTTCGCGCGTGGCGTCATCGACGCCGTCGCGCCGTCGGCGAGCGCGGTCAAGTTCCAGTCGGCGTGCTACGAGCGGCTTGGCGTTGCGGGGCTCGTCGCCCTCGAGGCGGGCATCCGGCACGCACGCGACGCCGGGCTCGCAGTGATCCTCGACGCCAAGCGGGGGGACATCGGCGTGTCGGCACGCCACTACGCCGCTGCAGCCGCAAGCCTTGGCACGCAGGCTATCACGGTGAGTGCGTATCTTGGCATGGAGACCGTTGAGCCGTACCTGGACGCGGGGCTGGCGGTGTTCGTGCTCGTGCGTACGAGCAATCCCGGCTCGGCAGACGTCCAAGACGTGCCGCTGCGGTCGGGGGGCACGCTGGCGATGCACGTGGGACGACTCGTGGCCGAGTTGGGCCGGAGCCGGTCGGGCGTGCATGCGGTCGTCGGTGCGACCCAGCACGATCAATCCGGCGTCCTGCGGGCGGTCATGCCAGAGCAGTTGTTCCTGCTGCCGGGACTTGGTGCCCAGGGCGCGAGCGTGCAGGATCTCTGCGCCTTTGCCATCCACCCACGCCACGCTGGCGACGATCCGTCGCGTGGCTTGCTGGCCACCGCCAGCCGATCGGTGATCTACGCGGGGCAGGGTGCCGACTGGACCCGGGGCGTGTCGGCGGCCGCCGCTGATCTCAACACTCAGCTCCGATCGGCTTTGCTGCCGCCCGCGGTCGCGCCGACTGAGTAGGGCATGACGCACCGAATCATGTGAGCAAGATCCACTACGAACTGCGCCATCGGCGCACGAAAACCGACAATCCCAGCGGGATTGTCGGCGATGGGTCTATTACTCGATCGAGGGAGGCGACCGAGGCTGGTGCTCGCCTTACCGGCGGCGGCGAGCGGCGGCCAAGCCACCGAGGCCGAGCAGGGCCAGCGTCGCGGGAGCGGGGATGACCTCACCGCTCACCTGGGTCGACACGCCCGTGAAGTCGGCGTCGAAGAAGCCGCCCGAACCCGAGATGAACAGCTGGACGAGGGCACCGTCGTAGGGTGCCGTGCCGGGCAGGTCCGTCGAGAACGAACCAGCGGTCGGGCCGTCGAACGTGCCGTCGCCGCTGACGTCGCTGAAATCGACGCCGGACAGCAGGCCGTTGAAGGCGATGATGCCGCCCGATCCGAGCTGGATGAACTCGCCATCGATGCTGCCCGAGAGCGTCTCGCCGTGGACATCGACGATGCTGAACGTGCCGTTGCCGTCAGCAGTGCCGGCGCCGGTGATCATGACGTCGATATCGAAGCTGAAATCAGACGCGCCGGTGCCGACGAAGCCGGGCTCGAACACGGCCGTGCCGCCCGGGCTGGCCAGGCGCGTCACGTCGCCCGAGGTCGCCGCGGTCGAGGCACCCACGAACGAGCTATCGCTCGCCGTGAAGGAGCCGTCGACGTCGGTGAACCCGAACGTCAGGATGGCTTGGGCGTTTGCAACGGCTGCCGTAGCAGCAACGCCTGCGATCGCAAGAAGCTTGGTGTGACCCATCTCTGCATCTCCTCATGGGCTTCGTGCCCGTTCGATGCGTCCCGACGATCGACCAATAGGCCGCCCAGTCTCCCGGTGGGATCGGGACAATCTCCTCTTAGCTTACAGCCTAACCGACCCTCCGCTAGGAATCCAGAGCGTTTTCTCTTCTTCGTGTCTGAATTATCTGGACGCTCGCTCTTCCGGTTACCCAGCTTGCCAAATCCGGTCCGGAGTCAGGAGCTGCGAGTGTTATCGGGCTTTCGACGTCGAACCTAGACGTCTGATAACGAAAACGACGTCCGCGTTGCGTTTCGTCAACATGAAACGATCGGATTGTGTTTGCATTGGGAAGCCGCCGGCTTCACATCGGCTTCTTGTCGATCGTGACGTCGTAGACGTGCAGGAGCTTCTCCTTATCGAAGATCAGCTCCTGGCGGCTCTGCCCGGTGATGTCGTACTCGGTCGTCAGCTCGATGGCGTCGACCGGACAGGCCTCTTCGCACATGCCGCAGAAGATGCACCGAAGCTCGTCGATCTCGAACTTCTTGGGGTACTTCTCGCGGTCGTCCCACGGGCTCTCTTCGGCCACGATGTGGATGCAGTTGGCCGGGCAGATGGTCGGGCACATCATGCAGGCGACGCACTTGACGCGTCCGTCCTCGTCCCGGTTCAGGCGGTGAACGCCCCGGAAGTTGCTGGCGTTGATGCCGCCCTCTTCGACCGGGAGGTGCTCTCGCCGCTCCTCGGGATATTGCAGGGCCCGGTTGGTGTTCTTGCCCGGAAAGACCTTGCCCTGGCCGAAGCTGGTGAAGAAGTGCCGCATGGTGGTGCCGAATCCGACGACGACCTCTCGGACATAGAGCCGTTCGGTGGCGCTGGTCGGGGTGGGCGCAATCCGCAGGATGTCCTGTTCTGGCACGGTCATGGGGCCGATGATAGGGCAAGGACCGTTCGGCCGATGGCGGCGTGGAGGGAATCGCCGTCGCGGGAGAAATCGGCCGGAAACCCGATGAACGACGCGGCCTCGGGCCGAGATAGACTGTTGGTATGGCAAGCCGCCGCCCCCCACTCTTCGAGTTGCTCCAGCAGAACGAGGCATCACGCCAAGGCCGCGCCGGGGGCAACGGGCAGCCGGGGGTGCTTCGCGGCACTCCGACCAAGCCGGTGGCCGAGCCCGAGCCGCCGCAACCCACCAACGGGCATGCATCTGGCGCCGTCGAGAGCAAGCCCGGCAAGCCGGCCAGGGCCGCTTCGCTCGAGGAAATCGCCGCACCGGCGAAGCCCGAACGCGAGCAGCGGCGAGCAGCAGCACGGCCCGAGCCTGAGCCGACGCCTCAGCGGACCAAGCCCGAACCCAAGCCCGAGCGGCCCGCGGGAGCGGCCGACTGGTCGGGCATGCATCCGCATAGCTCGGTCCGGGTGCGCATGCTGTGGATCTACGGCGCCGTGGTCGCGGTGCTGCTGGCAGTCGTGGGTGTGTGGGCGCTCGGATACAACCTGGGCGAGCGCAATCAGAAGGCGGAACTCGGGGCCTATCTCGACCGTGCGGGGCAGCCTGGCCCGATCAGCGATCCGCTTGATGAGGACGTCGAAGGCGGGACAGCCGGACCGATCGACCCCTCGGCACTGTCGCAGATCGAGACGCCGCGACGGGGCGAGACCCAAACGCAGCCGCCACCCGAGCGAAGCGAGCCGCCGGCGGCAACGCCCGACCCCGAGCCGGCGCCGATCGACGTCTCGGTCGATGTCCGCAAGCTCAACCACAACTACCTCAAGCTGGCTGGCGGCATGGCCCGCGAGCGGAGCGAGAGCCTGGCGAACTACCTGGTGAGCAACGGGATCCCGGCGATGGCCTTGCCAGAACCGGGACAGGACGGCTACGGGCTCTACACGGCCATGGCCGTGCCGAGCGGCCAGTTCAGGGCCACGGCATCCGAGCGTGAAGCACTCGTTCGCAGGGTCGTGGGACTGCTGCAGCGGGCACCACGCGACCAGGGCGGCCCCTACGACGCGACTGGGCAGTATTTCTGGATCCGATTCGACGGCTGAGTCGTCCTGTGAGTCGTCTTGCCTGGTGCTCCCGTGCCCTCCAGTGGCGGCTCGGTGGTTTTCCGTCTATCATCTCAGCCCGGGCCGGCGAGTTGGCTCGGGCTGTTTCGCAGGAGAATCGGCATGAGCCTCCACAGTTCGCTTCGCACGGGTGGCGCGTTGGTCCAGAAGCGGTCGGTCCTGACCCGGGCCGAGCGCGTTGCCAAGCTGCTCGAAGAGAAAAAGATGGTCAAGGACGAGAAGAAGGCCCTGGGCCTTCCGAAGGTCCGCGTCTTCTAGGGGCCTGCGCGGCCGTTCCCTCGATTCTCCGCCGGGGCGTGCGCTTTTCGGCGCACGGGTGGGAACGATGGGGGCATGGACGTACGCCGCCTCGTGACCGACCGCGCCCGGGCCGTCGATGCCTCGGGCATTCGCCGCATCTTCCAGCTCGGCGCCCAGATCGAGAACCCGATCAACCTGAGCATCGGGCAGCCGGACTTTCCGGTGCCCGAGCCGATCAAGCGCGCCGCGATAGACGCGATCGAGCATGACTTCAATGGGTACACGCAGACCCAGGGCATCGCCCCGCTCCGCGAGAAGCTCGTGGACTGGCTCGCGCGAGACCTGGGCTGGACCTTCGGCGGGCCGGGCGACCCGGAGGTGCTGGTGACCAGCGGAACCAGCGGCGCGCTCTTCCTGGCATTCATGGCACTCGTCGGGCCGGGGGACGAGGCGATCATCCCCGACCCCTACTTCGTGATGTATCCGCACGTGGCGACCATGTGCGGCGGCACGGCCGTGCGGTGCGATACGTACCCCGACTTCCGCATGACGGCCGAGCGGGTCGAGCCGCTGATCAACGAGCGCACAAAGCTGGTGCTGTACAACGCACCATCGAACCCCGCTGGCGTTGTGGGCACGGTCGACGAGTGCCGCGAGTTGCTCGAGCTCTGCCGCAGCAAGGGCGTGCTGCTGATCAGCGACGAGATCTACGACGAGTTCACGTTCGACGACTTCGAGGACGACGCGATGGTGGGCGAGCCTCGCAGCCCCCGCTGCCCATCCCCGGCGCGGTTCCTGGGCGCCCAGGACGACGTGCTGGTCATCCGCGGCTTTGGCAAGACGTATGGCGTCACGGGCTGGCGGATGGGCTATGCGGCGGGGCCGGCCGAGCTGATGGGCCACATCGCCAAGTTCCAGCAGTACACGTACGTGTGCGCCCCGTCGATGGCCCAGCACGGGTGCATCGCGGCGATGGACGTGGACATGACCGAGACGGTGCGCGAGTACAAGCAGCGTCGTGACTCGCTGGTCGAGGCCTTGAGCAAGTGGACCGAGGTCGCCGTGCCGGGCGGGGCGTTCTATCTGTTTCCCCGCGTGCCCGAAGGGAAGACCGGAACGCAGTTCGTCGAAGAAGCGATCGCCAAAAAGCTGTTGGTGATCCCCGGCGGCATCTTCAGCGACCGCGACACGCACTTCCGCTTGAGCTTCGCGTCGTCTCCCGAGACGATCGATCGCGGCATCGAGGTGCTGGAGAAGCTGTATTCGGGCATCTGAGAGAGGCGTCCCGAGTACACTTGGCGTCACGCCGGAGGCATCCATGATCGTACGAACGCTTGCACTTGCCGCTGTCCTGGTCACCACGTGCGGCTCTGCATTGGGGAGCGATCCCGAGCAACTCAGCCGCTGGGCCGAAGAGGGCAAGGCCCGGGCCGAGAAGATGCGCGGCCTCTTGTTCTTGCAAGACGTGCCGGTCGAGCTGATGTCTCGTGCGGAGATCGAGCAAGAGATCCTTTCGATCGTCGACCGCGACATGCCCCCCGAGTGGCGCGTGCAGATCGACCGCGGGTACAAGGCGTTCGACCTGGTGCCGAGAGACTCGGACGTGCTGACGGACATGATCAAGCTGGTCGTGTCGCAGGCGGGCGGGTTCTACGACCCCGAGGCCAAGCACGTGATCCTGCCCGATGACCTCGAGGAATTCATGGGCGAGATGGTCGGGGAGATGGCCGCGGGTGCGCCGGGCTTCATGGACCCGATGATGCGCAACATCCTGACGCACGAGTTCACCCACGCGCTGCAAGACCAGCACCACGACCTGAACACCATCATGGGCCTGTCGATGGACGACGACGACGTCCGGCTGGCGCTCACGGCCCTGGTCGAGGGCGACGCCACGCTCATCGGCACGGGCGCCATGATGGACGCCGACGGTGACATGACCAACCTGCTGCGGCAAGATCCCGCCGCGATGGGCGCGATGATGGGCGCGGGCGGGGGCATGATGGGGGCCGAGGCCAACGCCATGCCCGCCATCCTCAAGGAAACGCTCATCTTCCCGTACATCCACGGCTACGTGCTGGTGACGACCATGGTGCAGCGGGGCGGCTTCGAGAGCGTGGACGCGGCCTTCGACGATCCGCCGTTGTCGACCGAGCAGCTACTACACATCGAGAAGTACCTGGGCGACGAGCGTGATGATCCGGTTGCGATCACGATGCCCGAGGTCGTGTTCGAAGACCTGGGCTGGACGCCCGTGGCCCAGAACACATTCGGCGAGTTCCAGACGCGGGTGCTGCTGGGCAACACGCCCGATGCGATCGCGGCGGCCGAGGGCTGGGACGGCGACCGCTTCCAGGTGTGGGAGCACGACGACGGTCGGCTTGCGGCGGCGTGGATCAGCGTGTGGGATAGCGACGCCGATGCACGGCAGTTCGCCGAAGAGCTGGCCTACCACGAGGGACGACGCTTCGAGGGCGAGGCAGGCCGCCAGAAGCGACTTGACGAGGGCGGCCGGCTGGAGATCGGCGTGGGGACCGAGCGGGATCTCTCGTGGGTCACCGTTGAGGGCGATACCGTCGTGCTGACCAAGGGCTTCCCGGCCGGCACCGTGGGCGCCGTCGAAGGAGCCGTGCGTGGCCTCTCGACGCGCACCGTCAAGACCTGGGCCGACATCAAGGCGGCCGGAGCGGCGAGCGAAGAGCTCGAGACGCCGATTCCCTGATCTTCGACCAACTACGAGCACGCCAACGGAGCCTGCATGGACGCGGATACGACATCGACGGAAGCAACGCAAGCCGCGGCCGACAAGTTCCGGGCCGACTACGCCGCCGTACGCGACCAGGTCGCCCGGGTCGTGGTGGGCCAGCGGGAGATCGTCGACGGCCTGCTGACGTGCCTGTTCACGGGCGGGCACGCGTTGCTCGAGGGCGTGCCGGGCATCGGCAAGACGCTCATGGTGCGCACGCTGGCGAGCGCCCTCTCGCTGGACTTTGGCCGCGTGCAGTTCACGCCCGACCTGATGCCCGCGGACATCACGGGCACGACGGTCATCGACGAGGTCGAGACGGCGGGCGGGCACGTGAAGCGGCAATTCGCCTTTCAGCGCGGGCCGATCTTCGCGCAGATGGTCCTGGCCGACGAAATCAACCGAGCGACGCCCAAGACGCAGAGCGCGCTGCTGGAGGCCATGCAGGAGCGGCGCGTGACGGTGGCGGGCACCACGCACGAGCTGCCGGCGCCGTTCTTCGTTTTGGCGACGCAGAACCCCATCGAGCAAGAAGGCACGTATCCGCTGCCCGAGGCCCAGCTCGACCGGTTCTTCTTCAAGCTGCAGGTCGGGTACGCCTCACGCGAGGAGATGGGCGAGATCATCGCCCGCACGACGGGCGCGACGGCCGAGGACGCCGAAGCGGTGCTCGATGCCGCCACCATCCTCGAGCACCAGAAGCTCGTGCGCCGCGTGGCCGTGACCGACCGGGTTCGCGACTACGCCATCCGCCTGGTGCTCAGCAGCCACCCGAAGGGACGCGACTCGGACGGGCGGTTCGCGACGCCCATGGTGAACCAGTACGTGCGAGTCGGGGCCTCGCCTCGTGCGGCACAGGCGCTGATCCTGGGCGCGAAGTGCCGGGCGCTCGTCGACGGCCGGCCCTCGGTGGCGATCGAGGACGTGCAGGCCATCGCGCTTCCGGCGCTGCGGCACCGCATCGTCGTGAACTTCGAGGCCGAAGCCGAGGGCGTGCATAGCGACCCCATCGTCGAGAACATCGTGCAGACGCTGCCGGTGGAGGGCGTGTGAAGCGACGGCTGATGGGCCACGGCGGCTTGCTTGGTCGCGTGTCCATCCGCGTGCTGCTGCCGCTGCTGATGGGCGTGCCGGTCGCGCTCGCGACGCTGGTGCTCGTCGAGCTGTGGATCGAGGATACGGCCCAAACGACGCGGCGCCTGAACGCGGCCGAGATGTCCCAGATTCATGGCCGAATCAACGAGCGCCTGGGCACGCTTCTCGAAACACCGGCCCGGGCGACGAGGGTGCAGCGCGGCCACATCCTCAGCGGCAGGCTGGACGCCAGCGACCTTCGCTCCTGGCGGAAGCCGCTGTTCGAGTTTACCACCGCCATGGACATGCTCAGCGGGCTGAGCTGGGGCAGCACCGACGGCCGGGCCACGTGGGTGTTTCGCTATCCGGGCAAGCTGCATGCCGAGTTCGCCGTCGCCGATGCCCAGACCGCCACGGACAACGACTCGACCGACACCGGATTCGTCGTCGAGTACGCCGTCGATGCCGCGGGCGAGATCATCGATCGCACGGGCGGCTATCCATACGACCCTCGCGTGCGGCCGTGGTATGTGGGCGCGGTGAAGGCCGATCGGGCGACGTTCCTCGAGCCGTACGCGTGGCTCAACGTGGACGGTCAGGCGACGACCCTCGGTCTGCCGTTCGTCGAGCCCGTGCACGCACCGGCCGATGACGAGGCCGGACGCGGTGAGCTGCTGGGCGTCCTTTCGGCGGAGATCGGGCTCGAGGACCTCTCCGCGTTCTTGCGCACCTTGCGCGTGGGGCGGGCGGGCTTCGTGCTGGTTGTCGACGAGGGCGGCCGGCTGATCGCGCACTCGCTGCCGCCCGAAGAGGTACCCACCATCGCCCAGGTCGACGGGCTTCCCGTTGCGCCGCTGGCCACCCAGAGCCCCGACGCCCGGGTGCGCGATGCCGCCAACCACGCTGCTCGGATCGTCGCTGGGCAGGGCGAGGCGCTCGACGACACTGATGGACAAGCACCATCGGGCGGCACCACTGGCCAGCCCGCGCCCCGGCGTCAGCCGACGACGTCGACGGCGGTCATCGCGTCGGCGCCGATGCTCGTGCGGGTGTCGAGCTACCGCGAGGCCCCGGGGCTCGACTGGCGGATCATCACGGCGTTGCCCGAGGCCGAGTTGCTCGAGCCCCTGGCCGCCACGAGAACCAGCAGCGACCGGGCGATCACCATCGCGTTCGTGTCGACGATCCTGCTTGGCCTGGTGCTGGGGTTGCTCGCCACCCTCCCGGTCTCACGGCTCGTGCGCGAGATCGGCCGCGTGGGCGAGGGCGAGTTGGACGAGCGCGTAGAACCGGGTGCGACGGCCGAGCTCGGACGCATCGCCGACGCGGTGAACGTGATGGCGGAGGATCTCAAGGACCGCGTGCGGTTGCGAGAGAGCCTGCTCCTGGCGATGGAAGTCCAGAAGAATCTCTTGCCGCAGGACCCGCCTGACGTCGAAGGGCTCGACGTCGCGGGGCACAGCGTGTATTGCGACGAGACGGGCGGCGACTACTACGACTACCTTCACATCGAAGGCTTGGATGACTCCTGCGCGGCGCTGGCGATCGGCGACGTTGTCGGCCACGGCGTGGCGGCGGCCATGCTGATGGCGACGGCGCGCGGCATCCTCCGGAGCCGCTGCCACGAGCCGGGGAGCCTCGGCGAGCTGCTTACGCACCTGAACGAGTTGCTCGTCGAAGACACGGGCGGCGAGCGCTTCATGACGATGCTGCTGGTCGTACTCGATGCGCAGCGCGGGCGGCTGTCGTGGGCGTCGGCGGGTCACGGACCGCCGATGGTCTATCGTGCGGCGGACGACCGGTTCCTCGAGCTCTCGGGCGGAGGCATCCCGCTGGGGTTGTTCGGGGCCAAGCCCTACGAGACGTACGACGCCGAGCCGCTCGCGAAGGGTGACGTCGTGGTGCTGTCAACCGACGGCATCTGGGAAGCCAAGCGAACCGACGGCGAGTTCTATGGCATGGATCGGCTGCAGCAGATCGTGCGCGAGAACGCCGGCAAATCGGCCCAGGACATCGCCGAGGCGATCCGCAGCGACCACACCGAGCAATGCGGCGAGCACTGCCACGAGGACGATGTGACGTTCGTGGTTGCGAAGCTCGCGTGATATCGACCATCGCAGCGCGCTAGCCTCGGGCATGTTCGCGCTCCGCGGCATCCACAAGGCCTTCGGGCAGACGGTCGTGCTCGACGGGATCGATCTGACCATCGAGCCCGGAACGACGGTGGCGCTCATCGGGCCCAGCGGCTGCGGCAAGTCGACGCTGCTGCGGCTGATGAATGGGCTCATCGAGCCCGACGCGGGAGAGGTCGCGTTCGATGGCCGTCCGCTGGAGCCGTCGTTGCTGACGGCCGTGCGGCGGCGCATCGGGTACGTCGTGCAGGAGGGCGGGCTCTTTGCGCACCTCACCGCGCAGCAGAACGCCACGTTGCTGGGGAGGCGGCTTGGGTGGAGCCGGGCCGATGCGCGTCAGCGAGCACGCGAACTCGCAGAGCTCGTGCAACTCGACGCATCACTGCTGGCTCGACTTCCGCACGAACTGAGCGGTGGGCAGCGTCAGCGTGTCGCACTCATGCGGGCGCTGGCGAACGATCCCGAGGCGCTGCTGCTCGACGAGCCGCTGGGCGCCCTCGACCCGATGGTTCGGGCCGACTTGCAGGACGAACTCAAGGAGCTATTCGACCGCCTCGACAAGACGGTGGTGCTGGTGACGCACGACCTGGCCGAGGCGCAGCACCTGGCCAGCCGCGTGGTCTTGCTGCACGAGGGCAAGATCGCCCAGGACGGTCCGCACGAGGCGATGCTGCGCGAGCCGGCCAGCGACTTCGTGCGGCGATTCGTCAGCGCTCAGCGGCGTCTGCACGGGCTGCAAGGGGCCGCGTCGTGAGAGGCCGGATCGCGCTCTTGATCTTGTGCGTTGCCGCCGTGGCCCAAGGCCAAGAAACGCTGACGATCGGATCGAAGAGCTTTACCGAGTCGGTGCTGCTGGGCGAGATGCTCGCCGAGCGGGCAACCCGCGACGGCCTGCGCGTGGAGCACAAGTCATCGCTCCGCGGCACGCGGCTGGTGTTCGAGGCAGTCAGGTCGGGCGCGGTCGACGTCTACCCGGAGTACACGGGCACGCTGCTACGCGAGGTCTTCGCCGATCAAGGCCTCACGACGGAGGCCGAGCTGCGCGACGCGCTGGCGGGCGTTGGCCTGGCCATGAGCGAGCCCATCGGCTTCAACAATACGTATGCCATCGGCGTCATGCCCCCCACTGCCGAGCGGTACGGACTCCGCACGATCAGCGATCTGCGGAATGCTCCGGAATTGACCTTCGGATTCACGAATGAATTCATCGAGCGTAATGATGGATGGCGAGCACTGCGCGACGCCTACGGCCTGCCGCAGACCGACATCGAGGGCATCGACCACGACCTGGGCTACCAGGCACTCGGCAGCGGGGCCATCGACGCAAAGGAGATCTACACGACCGATGCGAAGATCCAGAGCATGGGCATCACCGTGCTCTCCGACGATCTTGGCCACTTTCCCCGCTACGACGCAGTCTGGATCTACCGCATCGACCTTGCCCAACGCATGCCCGAGGCGATCGTCGCGATCGAGTCGCTCACTGGCGTGCTCGACGAAGCGGCGATGTCGTCGCTCAACGCCCAGGTCGACGTGGAGGGCCGCGAGGAGCGCGACGTGGCACGCAACTACTTTGACACGGGCGGCATCGCTGGCGGCGCACTGACCCTCAACGAGCGTATCCGCCAGGCGGTCGGCGAGATTCCCCGGCGCACGGCCGAGCACGCGGTGCTGGTGGGCGTCTCGATGCTGTTGGCGATCGCGATCGCCGTGCCGCTGGGCGTGGTTGCCGCGCACTCGCGGAAGTTCGAGCAGGTCGTGCTGGGCGTGAGCGGCATCCTGCAGACCATCCCGAGCCTGGCGTTGCTGGCCTTGTTGGTCAGCCTGCTCGCCATCACCGGACAGATTCCCACGATCATCGCGCTGTTCGTGTACTCGCTGCTGCCGATCGTGCGAACGACGCACGCGGGGCTCACGCAGATCTCGCAATCGGTCCGCGACTCGGCACGCTCGCTCGGCCTACCCCGCGGGCGGATGCTACTGGACGTGGAACTGCCGCTCGCCCTCCCGAGCATCTTCGCGGGCATCAAGACGGCGGTGGTGATCAACGTCGGCACCGCCACGCTCGGAGGATTCATCGCGGCGGGCGGATACGGCGTGCCCATCCTTGCGGGCATCCGTCGCGTCGACACCGTGCTCATCCTGGCGGGACTCGTGCCTGCGGCGTTGATGGCGGTGGCGCTGACGCTGTTGCTCGATGGGCTCGAACGCGTTCTCTCGCCCGCGGGGGCTCGCAGACGTTAGAAGTTCCTCACGATTCTCGGAGAATCCACTATGTCCGGGCGATGGGGTGATTGCGCCGCATGCTTGCGCTAGCCTGATGCGATCCGACACGCCCCCACGCGAAAGGACGGGCGATATGGGAATCAGCATCGCACGAGCGCCCCTCGTCGGCGCCTCGCTGGCGGAGCGGTACGAGGCCGTGCGAGCCGCGACCGACGCTCTCCGTCGTCCGTTGACGCCCGAGGACTGCGTCGTCCAATCGATGACGGACGCGAGCCCCGCGAAGTGGCACCTGGCGCACACCACGTGGTTCTTCGAGCAGTTCGTGCTCTCACGCGTCGAGCCCGACCGGCGCTTCGACGATCGCTTTGCCTACCTCTTCAACAGCTACTACACGCAGGTCGGCGATCGCCAGCCCCGCCACTCTCGCGGGCTGATGACCAGGCCGTCGCTCCAGGCCGTCCTCGACTACCGCGCGTACGTCGACGAGCGGATGATGGCATTGCTCGCGTCGGACCACCTGGACGACGAGGCGCAACGCATCACCGAGATCGGCATCAACCACGAGCAGCAGCATCAGGAACTCCTGCTCACGGACATTCGCCATGCACTCTGGTGCGGCGTGGCGTGCGAGGCTTACGACCCGCGCGACGATCTCGCCGGCCCGGCCGACCATCGGGCCGGTCAACGGCCACCCAAGTGGGTCGAGTTTGAGGCCGGCCTGCTGTGGATCGGATGCGATGGTCCGTCTTTTTGCTACGACAACGAGCAGCCGATGCACAAGGTCTTCTTGCGGCCCTTCGCGCTGGCGAGCCGGCCCGTGACGTGCGGCCAGTTCATCGAGTTCATCGAGGACGGTGGCTACCAGCAAGAGCACCTCTGGCTCGACGAGGGCGCCGCGGCGGTGAAACGCGAGGGCTGGGAAGCGCCGATGTACTGGATCAGGCCGGATGGCGATCGGTGCGGGCCGGCTGGCGGCTGGCGCGTCACCACCATGCACGGCGAGCGCGACGTCGACCCCAACGAGCCGCTCTCGAACGTCGGCTTCTTCGAGGCCGAGGCGTTTGCACGCTGGGCCGGCGCGCGGCTGCCGACGGAATTCGAGTGGGAGGCCGCATGCCTGCGTGACCTCGAGCGGACCGACGCGTCGTGGACTGACGCCGTCGAGACGGCCCACATGCTCGAGCGCGGCGTCTTCCATCCGACTGCTCTGGACGCCGAGGACCACGCCGGCCCGGGCGAGCTCGAGGGCATGTTCGGCACCGTCTGGGAGTGGACCCGCAGCGGCTACGACCCCTACCCCGGCTACGCGGCCGAGCCCGGAGCGCTCGGCGAGTACAACGGCAAGTTCATGAGCGGCCAGTACGTGCTGCGTGGCGGCTCGTGCGCCACTGCGTCGAGCCACATCCGGCCGACGTATCGAAACTTCTTCCACCCCGACAAGCGTTGGCAGTTCAGCGGCCTGCGCCTCGCGAAAGATACTGCCTGAATGACCATGACCAACACCAACGCAGAGCGCCGAGCCGTCGTGCTCGATCTCGACGCTGCGCAAGGCGACACGACTTCGCTTGAGTCTCGCGGGCGTGACCAGGAACTCGCGGCGTTCCGAGCCGACGTGCTGCAGGGCCTTGCCCAGCAACAGAAGCAGATTCCGAGCAAGTACCTGTACGATGCCACTGGTGCGGCGCTGTTCGAGCAGATCACCGAGCAGCCCGAGTATTACCCGACGCGGACCGAGATGGCCTTGCTCCGCCGGCACGCCGGTGAAATCGGGACCGCCGTTGGGCCCGGTGCGACCATCGTCGAGCCCGGCAGCGGCGCGGGCGAGAAGGTCGAGATCTTGATCGAGGCGATGGCGTCGCCGCGTGCGATGGTGCCGGTCGACATCTCGCGCGAGCAGCTCCGCCGCGTGGCGCGCACGCTGGCGGGCCGGCATCCGAGCCTGGAGATCGTGCCGCTGTGGGCCGACTTCACGCGGCCCATCAGCGTGCCGCAGCGCGTGGCAGACCTCCACCCGAGGCTGGTCTTCTTCCCCGGCTCGACGATCGGCAACTTCCTGCCCGAGGTGCAGCAAGAGCTCTTACAAGCTCTCGCGACGCTGGCGGGCGAGGACGGCAGCCTGCTCATTGGCTTCGACCGCATCAAGGACGAGTCGGTGCTCGTGCCCGCCTACGACGATGCCGCGGGCGTCACGCGGGCGTTCGAGCTGAACATCCTCGAACGCCTCAATCGCGAGCTCGGTGCCGACGCCGACCCTGCCAAGTTCGAGTACGAAGCAAGGTGGGACGCCGAGCACGCACGGATCGAGATGTACCTCGTGGCGCGCGAGGCCCATGCCATCACGGTTGCCGGCCAGCGGTTCGAATTCGCCGAAGGCGAGACGCTGTGGAACGAAAGCAGCCACAAGTACGACCTGCCGCGCATCGAACGCCTTGCCGCGAGCGCCGGGCTGGGCGTGGAAGCGACGTGGAGCGACGAGCAGGCGTGGTTCACGATCGCGTTGCTCCGATCGGCCGATGCATAGTCAAGCCGCCGATAGAACTGCTCACTCATCGCCCCGCAGCTTCGCCAGCACCGTGTAGTCCTCGAGCGTTGAGGTGTCCTGGCTGACCTCCGTCTCGCCCGCCGCGATCGCGCGGAGCAAGCGTCGCATGATCTTGCCGCTGCGAGTCTTGGGCAGCGCCTCGGCGAAGCGCACCTGATCGGGACGGGCGATCGGGCCGATGGCGTCGGCGACGTAGGCGCCCAGGTCCTTCTTGAGGTCGTCGCTGGGCTCTCTCCCACCAGCAAGGGTGACGAACGCGGCGATGCCGGTGCCCTTGATCTCGTGGGGCACCCCCACCACGGCCGCCTCGACGACGGCGTCGTGCGCGACCAGCGCGCTCTCGACCTCCATCGTGCCGAGGCGATGGCCGCTCACGTTGATGACGTCGTCGATGCGGCCCATGATCCAGAAATTGCCGTCGGCGTCCTTGCGTGCGCCGTCGCCGGCCGTGTACACCGGCTTGCCGTCGATCTTGACGGTCGAGAAGTACGTTTCGATGAATCGGTCGCGGTCGCCGAAGACGCCGCGGAGCATGCCGGGCCAGGGCTTGCGGATGACCATGAGCCCGCCCGCATCGGCGTCGCACTCGGTCCCGTCGGTCTTCACCACCGCGGCATCGATGCCGAAGAACGGCCGCGTGCACGAGCCGGGCCGCGTCGCGATGGCGCCAGGCAAGGGCGTGATGGCGTGGCCTCCGGTCTCGGTCTGCCAGTAGGTATCGACGATCGGGCAGCGGCCGCTGCCGATGACGTCCCGGTACCACGTCCACGCCGCGGGGTTGATGGGCTCGCCCACCGTGCCGAGGACCTGGAGCGAGGTCAGGTCGTGCCGGGCAGGGTGCTCGTCGCCCCACTTCATGAAGGCGCGGATGGCCGTGGGCGCGGTGTAAAAATGCGTGACCCCGTGCCGCTCGACGACGTCCCAGAAGCGATCCTCGTGCGGCTCGTTGGGCGCGCCCTCGTACATCAGCGTCGGCACGCGATTGGGCAGGATGCCGTAGACGATGTAGCTGTGCCCGGTGATCCAGCCGCAGTCGGCCGTGCACCAGTAGATCTGGTTCTGGCCGGGCGTCAGGTTGAAGACGTGCTTGGCGGTGTGGGCGGTGTACAGCAGGTAGCCCGCGGTGGTGTGCACGATGCCCTTGGGCTTGCCCGTCGAGCCGCTGGTGTAGAGCAGGAACAGCATGTCTTCGCTGCCCATGGGCTCGCAGGGGCAGTCCGGCTCGGCGGCCTCGGTCAGGTCGCGCCAGTCGTGGTCGCGGCCGTCGACCATCGCCACCTCGTTGTCGCAACGACGCAGCACGACGACGCCCGTCACCGGCGAACCCTGGCCCATCTTCTCGATGGCGTCGTCGACGTTGTCCTTCAGCGGCACGATCTTGCCCCGGCGCCACGAACCGTCGCAGGTCAGGATGATCCGCGAGCTCGCGTCGCGCACGCGATCGGCGATGGCCTGGCTGCTGAAGCCGCCGAAGATGACCGAGTGGGGCGCGCCGATGCGGGCACACGCGAGCATGGCGATGGCGAGCTCGGGCACCATGCCCATGTAGATCGTCACGACCTCGCCCTTGGTCGCGCCGAGCTTCTTCAGGGCGCTGCCGAGCCGTGCGGTCTGCTCCTGGACGTCCCTGTACGTGAGTCGGCGGACCTCGGGGGCCCCGCCGTCCATGGGCTCCCCTTCCCACAGGATGGCGACGTCGTCGCCGTGACCCTCGCGCACGAAGCGATCGACGCAGTTGTCGCACGCGTTGAGCTTGCCGCCTTCGAACCAGGTCGGCTCCGGGAAGCCACCCCTGAGCACGCTCGCGAAGGGCTCCATCCACTCCAGCCGCTCGGCGATCTTGCGCCAATAGGCCTCAGGATCCTCGACCGATCGGCGATGCTCGGCCTCGTAGTCCTCGAGCGAATCGACGTGCCAGGGGGCGCTGCCGACCTCCGACGCCCTCGGCGGCGGGAAGACGCGGTCCTCGTGCAGGCTGCTCTGGATGTCCTGGCTCGTGGGAGGATTGCTGTCGCTGGTGGCCATGCCGGCAGCATATCAGCCCCTCACCGACTCTGCCAAACCCCATCGATGCCGCACGGGGCTCTGAGCGGGGCCGGCGTCCGTAGGTCGATCAGGGCGTGGACTCGGTGAACATGTCCGGATTGTTCAGGAAGAGGACGCCGACGATGAGCAACTGGGCGAAGAACGACGCCCAGTAGTTCAGCTTCCGGATCCCGCGATGGCTGCCGATCGTGCAGTAATACAAGACGAACGCGAGCACGCAGAATTGCCCGGCGAGCGGCACCCAGAACAAGATCCCCAGCCAGCCCCAGAACTTGTCGTCGTCGCGGAACGCCGCCCCGACCATGTAGGCGTAGGCCACGAGATTCCAGATGATCGTGGCGATGAGGGCAATGGCCGCCGCCTCAGGCGACACGAGCGCCACCAGAGGGAGCAGGACGAGCATCGCCCCGATAATGATCAGCGAGACCGACCCGCCCGAGAGGCGCGGCGCACTGCGCACCTTCTTCGGCTTGTCCTTGCCGACCTTGGTGCTCATCGCCCGGCCGGCGGCCGAGTCGAACCCGCACTGCATGCACACGACGGCGTCGGCTGCGCGGCCCATGCCGCACTTGGGGCACGGATTCGCGTCGGCGGTGTGGACGGTGCCAAGGAATTGATCCATGTCGAAGGCGTCGCCCGCTCCGGCGCTCGGGGCGGCCGCGGGCTTGGGGGCCTTGACGGGCTCGGTGGGCTTGGCCTTGGCCTTGGCGGCTTGCCGCGGGCGCCGCTTGGCCTCGACGCAGGACTGGCACGCGTAGCGGCCCTGCGAATCCTTCAAGCGTGGGCGAGCGGCACAATCGGCCCCGCAGACGACGCAGATCTTCTCGGCTGTCACGACGTTGGCTCCCCCCAGATCGCCCCGCGGATCCCCTCGTGGCGGACCGGACCGTAGCAGGCAGAGCCCTTCCAGGCCCAGACCCCAGTCCTACCTCCCACCTACCATGCGGCTCGCTCTTGGGTTGCACCTGTCGGAGGTGGCACGAGGGCTCCAACGCCACTTTCGGGAGGGATTCGCGCGATGGCTATCCGCTTGGGCATCAACGGCTTCGGACGCATCGGCCGCCTGGTCTACCGCATCGCGGCACAGAGCAAGGACGTCACGGTCGTGGGCGTCAACGACCTGGTGCCAGCCGACAACCTGGCCTACCTGCTCAAGCACGACACCATGCACGGCCGCTTCCGCATCGACGGCAAGCTGGCCGACGTCCAGGTCAATGACTCGGGCTTCAGCGTGAACGGCGAGCAGACCAGGGTCTTCGAGGAGCGCGACCCCTCGAACCTTAAGTGGGGCGACCTTGGCGTCGACGTCGTCATCGAGAGCACCGGCTTCTTCACCGCCGGGCCCGATGCCCAGAAGCACATCGATGGCGGCGGCGCGAAGCGTGTCATCGTCAGCGCCCCCACCAAGACCACCGACACCGTGCCCACGCTGTGCTACAAGGTGAACCACGAGCAGTACGACCCGGGCAAGCACAAGGTCATTTCGAATGCGAGCTGCACGACCAACTGCCTCGCGCCCATCGCCAAGGTCATCGACGACGCCTTCGGCCTGGACGAGGGCCTCATGGCCACCATCCACGCAGTCACCGCGACCCAGCCCACCCAGGACGGCCCCTCGAAGAAGGACCTGCGCGGCGGCCGCAACGGCTACATGAACATCATCCCCGCCAGCACGGGCGCGGCCAAGGCCGTCACGCTGTGCCTGCCCCAGCTCAAGGGCAAGCTCACCGGCATGAGCTTCCGCGTGCCCACGGCCGACGTGAGCTGCGTCGACCTGACCTTCAAGACCGCCAAGGCGACGAGCCTCAAGGCCATCAACGACGCCATGAAGGCCGCCGCGACCGGCCCCATGCAGGGCGTGCTCGACTACACCGAGGAACCTGTCGTCTCGAGCGACTTCATCGGCGACCCGCACAGCAGCATCTACGACGCCGACGCCGGCATCGAGCTCAACGACCGCTTCTTCAAGGTCGTGAGCTGGTACGACAACGAGGCCGGCTACGCCAACCGCTGCGTCGACATGGCTCGGTACGTGATGAGCCGGGAATAGGCCAACGGGACAAACGGGGGTATGGGAAACGCCGCTTCCGGGTATATTGCTCGGAAGCGGCGTCGTTCTGATCGTCGCCACCACGTTCGTGCGCGTCGAGGAGCGATCCATGCAGGTCCGATTTGCCTTGCCCGTCTTGATCCTGTCCGGTTCGCTCGTCTCGGGGGCACCGAGCCTCGCAGCCGAGGACGACCCCCAAGAACAGCACACGATCACGGTCTTCAAGCCCGTGTGTGCCGGCGTTCGCCCGCCACAATCAATCGTCGACGCCATTGGTGCACGCCATGCGGCGGGCATGTCGCTTGGTGATCAAGTCGTGGTCGCGCCAACGATCGACTCGGGGCTGCAGCTGCGCTTCGTCGTCGCCGGGGCCGCGCCCACGGGCACGGCCGAGGCGCTCGCCGCCATCGCCGATCTCTACGCCGGCATCGTCGCCGACGACGTCGAGCTGACCATCGAGATCCTCTTCGAGCCGCTCGGCACGATCCACGGCCTGCCGATCCTGGGGGCCGCGGGGGATAGCTATCGCTCCCTCACCTACCCGGACGTACGGGCAGCGCTCATCGATGGCATGGATCCCGACGACGCGATCGAGGCGAGCCTGCCCGACACCGCGTCCGTGCGCGTCATCTACGGGCTCGACGCCGGCTCGCGCACCGAGGACCGCGCAAGCCTGCTCACCGGCATCGCGCTGCGAGCGTTGCTCGATGGCCAGGCGCCCACGCCGGTGCCGGTGTCGCTGAGCTCGACGGCGACGTGGGACACCGACCCGGCCGACGGCGTCGAGCCCGACGCCTACTGCCTCCGCAGCGTCGTCGCGCACGAGGTCGGCCACGCGCTGGGATTCCAGTCGAACGTGGACGTCCTCTTCGGCGCCACGTTGCTGCCGATGGACATCTACCGCTTCCGCGAGAGCGACGGCGGCATGGACCTCAATCCCGACACGCTCGCCGAGTTCGCGACCACGCCGCGCACGGTCTACTTCGACGCGTCGGGCGTGCCCGGCCAGAGCGAGGCCATCCTCGACTTCATCGCGGCCGAAGTCCCGATGGCCGACGGCGGCCCGTGGCAGGGCTCGCACCTGCGCCAGGCCGACCCGCCCGTCGGCGTGATGGACCCCGACATCACCGAGGGCGAGACCTACTTCCCCGGGTACCTCGGCCCGAACGACCTGCGGCCGCTCGACGCCCTGGGCTGGACCATCACGCTCGCGTGCCCGGCCGACTGCGACGGCTCCGGAGCGCTCGACTTCTTCGACTTCCTGTGCTTCCAGGACGCCTTCGACGCGGGCGACCCGGCGGCCGACCTCGACGGCGACGGCGTGCTCACCGTGTTCGACTTCCTCGCGTTCCAGAACGCGTTCGATGCGGGCTGCGGCTAGGGGCGGTCGAACGCGCGTCAGCCGTCGGTCTGCAAGACCGCGTCGGCGGGCGGCTCGAAGTCGGATTCGTCGAGCGTGTTCACGCGAACGAAGCTCGCCCGGAGATCGAAGACCTCGCTGCCGAGCCAGAACCCGTCGACGGTGACGCGGTGGAACATCTTCAATCCCGACCCGCCCTCGACCTCGCGCCAGTCGCTGAAGGCCATGTAGAGCGGCTCGCTCGGCAGGCCCTGCGTCACGCCCAGGGGCCGGCCGGTCTGCGGGTCGTAGTAGTGCCAGAACATCGCGTCTTCGGGCCCGGGTGCCGCGATCGGCGAGAGCACGCTCGCACGCTGGCCCTTGAACTCGTCCTCTCCGTGCGCGTGCATGGGCTGCGCTGGGGCAGCGTGGCTGCCGCTGGGGTTGACGACGTCGAGCGGGAACGAGACGAACTCGAGCACCTGGTCTGCCTGCTCGCGCATGCCGAATTGCTCGTCGGGATCGATCTCGTACAGCTCGGCCTGCTCGCCCTCGTCCTGGTACCAGAAGGCCTCGCCGTCGGTGCCCATCACCCCGGCGTCGGGGCCGAGTTGCATGAAGTGCCAGCCAGCGTCGCTCCTCGACCACGCGAGATGGAACGCGATCGGATTCCCGTCGCTCTCGCCCTCGAAGCGGACCTCCATCGTCCGGACGCCGTCGAGGGCCTCCGCACCGCCGACGAAGCGGACGACGCGCTCGGCGACGGCGCGGGCGTCGGGATCCATCGCGTCCAGGGCCGCCCGCGTCGGGGAGGGGCCGGTCGCGCCCGGACCGGCGTGCCGGTCGGGCCCGGTCGTGCAGCCGGCGGCCAGCAGGGCCAGGCCGACGAGCGTCGCGGCGAGGGGGCGTGGGTGCATGGCCGATGCTATCTCGGCGGCGGCGCCCCGCCTCGGGACGCGAGTTTCTCGTCTGGCGGCGCGAGCTTCTCGTGGGAAGACGCCGTCTTCTCATGAGAAGGTTTCGTCCGAACCCCACGAGACGCCGTCCATACATGTGAAGATCGCGTCCACACATGGGAAAGTCGCGCCCACACATGTGAAAGTCTCGTCCACACATGGGAAAGTCGCGCCCGCACATGTGAAAGTCGCGCCCGCACATGGAAAACTCGGATCCTGCGCCCTCCTTCTCGGACCAGGACCCCCGCTGGCGGCATCGCCAGGCCGGTTCTCCCGAGCAAACATCGATCAGATGGCGTCGCCCGTCTTCACGAGCCACGGCCCGTGCCAGCGGGCCGATAAACTCCGCCCATGCCCGACGCCCTGACTTCCCTCTTCTCGACCGCGCTGCCGGCCCTGGATGCCCTCGCCCCCGTGCTGTCGATGCTGGCCGACGACCCGGTCGCGCCCGCCTCCTCCACGCCCGAGAACGTCGCCTTCTTCAGCGCCGCCGGGCTCATCGCGCTGCTCACGCTGACGACGCTCGAGGTCGTGCTGGGCATCGACAACGTGGTCTTCATCGCCATCCTGGCCAACCGCCTGCCCAAGGAGCAGCAGGCCAGGGCCCGCACCGTGGGCCTGATCCTGGCGATGGTCATGCGGCTGATCCTCTTGGCCCTCGCGTTCCTGATCATCCAGCTCAACGAGCCCTTCTACACAATCCCCTGGATCGAGATCGAGCTGTCGGGCAAGAGCCTGATCCTGCTGGGTGGCGGGCTGTTCCTGATCGCCAAGGCGACGATGGAGCTGCACCACATGGTCGAGGAGGGCGGGGCGAACAAGGACGACCCCAGCGCCCGGCCGGGCATCAAGAAGCAGGCGGCGGCGACGTTCGGCAGCGTGCTGGTGCAGGTGCTGCTGCTGGACCTGGTGTTCTCGCTGGACTCGGTCATCACCGCCGTGGGCATGACCAGCAACTACGCCATCATGGCCACGGCGGTCATCATCGCCATCGGCGTCATGATCGCCTTCGCCGGGCCGATCGCCCGCTTCGTGCAGAAGCACCCGACGATGAAGACGCTCGCGCTGGCCTTCCTGGTGCTGATCGGCGTCCTGCTCGTCGCCGAGGGCGCGGGCCAGCACCTGCCCCGCGGCTACATCTACTTCGCGATGGCCTTCGCGCTGATCGTCGAGATCATCAACATGAAGGCCGGGCACCGCAAGGCGAAGAAGAACCTGCCCGAGGCGGCGCAGGAGCCCCAGATGCCGGCGTAGTCCTGCCACGGGTCGCGAAGCCAATCGAGCCGTCTCCCAGCTCGGCAGATTGTGGCTCGGCGGCAGGCCTGCAGCGACCAGCAACGCCGGACATAGACGGCAAGAGCTGTCACCGAGACTGCGCTAGCTGCGAAGTTGACCGCGCAGCCTTCACGAACGGTCGATTTCATCGTGATGCCGGCCACGCTCGCTCAAGAACCACTGTCATTGACCCATCATCAACTGCAGCGCTCGCCTGTGACACCACGCGGCTGAGTCACCCGCGAAACCCTGGATCATGTCGCCAGCGAGCGTGCCCTCTATGAGAGGCCAGATTTCGGAGACACGAGGAAACTGATCAGGCAGGGGGTTCTCGACTTCGTCGATATATACCGCGAGCGACCAGAACACGAGTTCGGACATCTCAAGCAAGAACCAGTGTCGCTCTTGCTCGTCGAGGCTGGCGTAATTGCAGAGCAGGTAGTCCGTGAACTCGTTGATCCGGTGCTCATCGCGATTGATGAGTCCAAAGTCGGTCAGATTATCCGGATCAAAGTGCTCGTGGAAGCCGAGATCCTCGACGACTTTTCGTGGCAACCACCAGTCGTCTCTCGTCCCGGATCCAGACCCCATCGCTAGTACTCGTACACGCCGTGCTTGGTCTTGTTGCCCAGCCGTCCCGCCGTCACGAGCTGCTCGAGCTTGGGGCACGGGCGGTAGCGCTCGCTGTGCAGGCCGTCGGCCAGCACGTTCATGATGTGGGCGCAGGTGTCCAGGCCGATGAAATCAGCGAGGCGCAGCGGGCCCATCGGGTGGTTCATGCCCAGCTTCATGATCTCGTCGATGTGCTCGGGCTCGGCCACGCCCTCCATCCATGCGTAGAAGGCCTCGTTGATCATCGGCATCAGGATGCGGTTGGAGACGAAGCCCGCGCGGTCGTTGGCGGGCACGGCCGTCTTGCCCATGCGCTCGGAGAGCTCGAGCACGGCCTTCGTCACGCCCTCCTCGGTCGCCAGGCCGTTGATGACCTCGACCAGCCCCATGACCGGCACGGGGTAGAAGAAGTGCATGCCGATGACCTTCTCGGGCCGCTTCGTGGCGGCGGCGATGGCGGTGATCGAGATGCTGCTGGTGTTGGTCGCCAGGATGGCGTCCTTCGGCGTCACCTCGTCGAGCTTCGCGAAGATGTCGCGCTTGACCTGCTCGTTCTCGACGACGGCCTCGATCACGATCTGGCGGTCGCCCAGCTCGCCGACGTCGGTGGCGTACGAGATGCGGCCCAGGGCGGCGTCGGCGTCCTCCTGCTCCATCCGGCCCTTCTCGACGGCGCGGGCGAGGAGCTTCTGGTGCGTGGCCTTGCACCGCTCGACCTGGTCGGCCGAGGCGTCGAAGACGGTCACACCCAGACCGGCGACCGCCGAGACCTGCGCGATGCCGCCGCCCATCTGACCCGCTCCGACCACACCAACCTTCTCGATCCCAGCCGCCTCGATCGCCATCGCGTACACTCCTTCAGGAACCCGAACAGCCGGCGGGCCACGCTGGCGCCCGTGCCGACGGGGTCGCAACAATAGGGCCAAGCCCCGGATCGGCACCCCCGCATGGAGGCCTCCCCCATGGACCGCATCGCCCAGCTCGGCAAGATGCTCGACGCCGACCCGAGCGACACCTTCGTGCTGTACTCGCTGGGCCAGGAGCACGCCAAGGCCGGCCGGCACGACGAGGCCGTCGGCTTCTACGAGCGGTGCATCGAGGCCGACGCGGGCGAGCACTACGCCTACTTCCACATGGCCCGCTCGCTCGAGGCGATGGGCGAGGACGAGCGCGCCGCCGAGGCCCTCCGCATCGGCCTCACCCGCGCCACCGCCGACGGCAACCAGAAGGCCGCCGGCGAGATCGAGGCGTACCTGTCCCAGCTCGCCTGAGGCCGCACGGGGGCGAATCGTGCCCGAGCCGAAGACCATCTCGCTTTCGCCCAGGGGCCCCAACCGCTGGAAGCTGGTGACGCCCAACCACCGCGGCGCGACCATCGACGACGCGGCCGTGGTCGACGGCGGGCTGGTCAACGGCGATCCATGGACGCTCGAACTCGAAGAGCGTGCCAGCCGCGTCGTCGCCGAGGCGGGCGCACGAATCGCCGCTACAAGGCTGCTGCGGGTGAGGCCCAGGTCGAGCACTGAGCTGCGCGAGCGATTGGGCAAGCGCTTCCCTAAGGCCGCCGCGGATCGAGCCGTCGACGCGCTCGTCCGCAGCGGGGCCATCGACGACGCCCGGCTCGCGCACGACATGGCCGAGCACCTGGGCGAGCTCAAGCCGCACGCGCGCGAGGCCATCCGCGACCGCCTGGAGCGCGCGCAGCTCGGAGCCGACGCGCTCGAAGCCGCCCTCGACGCCCATGCCCCCAGCACGCGGGAAGGCGAGCGGGCCGACGACGCCGCTCGGGCCCAGCTCCGCCGGCTGCGGTCGCTCTCGCTCACGCCCGAGGCCACTCGGCGGCGGCTGTACGGCGCCCTGGCCCGCCGGGGCTTCGACGCCGAGACCGCGGCGGAGGCCGTGGAGCGGATCCTGGGCGTCGACGACGACGGATTCTGAAGACGCCCTCGCCCTGGCCGGCTGAATAGCATCGCCCATGTCCAGGAATGCACGAATCGCTGCCGGTTGTCTCGCCGGCGTCTCACTCGCCGCACTGTGCGGGTGCGTCGCTCAACGCCCGACGGAGGCCACCTATGGCAAGATCATGGGTGCCGCGCCGTTGCCTGCATTGACGCAGGACCGCCCCGATGGGCCAATGAGCGCTGCAACGCCGCAGGCCAACGTCCTCGACCGCAGCGGCTGGGAGCCCATCGCCCTGCTGGCTCCGAACGACCTCACGCTCCACCCGCCCCACTACGCCCCGAGCCGCCTGCCCACGACCGGCGACTGGCGCTACGACGGCACGCTGCCCACGCTCTTGAACGTCGACCGATACGGCAGCAGCAACAAGCACCAGCTCAAGAGCCTGGCGATCGAGCCGTTCCTGCAGGCGTACGACCTCGTGATGATCCCGGTGCGGATGATCACGCAGACGCCGCCCAACCGCCTCGATGCCTCGCCCGACACCAGCTACGCTCGCGAGCCCAACGCGTGGCGGACCGACCTGCCCGCCACCGGACGCCCGATCGGCGAGCCCGGAGGCGTCGTCATCTCGCGTCCGGCCGAGGGCCGCCAATCGTGACCGGCTCGTTCGACGAGCAAGGCCTTCCCGCGGGCTACCCGTTCAAGCCGAGCTACGAAGTCTCGCCCAGGCGTGCGGCCGAGATGATGGCCAGCGGCGAGGCGCTGCTCGTCGACGTTCGCCTGGCCGAAGAGCTGGATGTCGCGTCATTGCCGGGCGTCGCCGACCACGTTCACGCGCCGCTGCACGAGCTCAACGACCACCTAGACGACATCGAGGACGCCGCCAACGGCAGGCCGATCCTCACGCTCTGCCATCACGGCGTGCGATCGATCAAGGCCGCGCTGGCGCTGCGTGGCTGCGGATTCGAGGGCGCTCTGTCGATCGCCGGCGGCATCGAGAACTGGTCGCTGGCCATTGACCCATCGGTGCCCCGCTACCTGCGCGACGGGGCCCACTGCACGCTGGTGGAGTAGGCACCTCTACGCCGCGGACCGGGCCTTCAGGGCGTCGCGAATCGCCGAAACCAGCACATCGCGGTTCGTCGGCTTTTCCATGTACGCATCGCAGCCTGCCTCGATGCAGTGCGCTCGGTCGCCGTCCATCGTGTGGGCGGTCAGGGCGATGATCGGCACGTCGCAGCCCTTCTCCCGCAGCTTCCGGGTGGTCGTGTAGCCGTCCATCCTGGGCATCTGCATGTCGGTCAGGATGACCTGGACCGGCAGCGGCGAAATGAGCGGCCCGTCGACGTGGCCGTTCGTGGTCAGCGCCTCGATCCCGTTCACGCCGTCTCTGGCCGTCATCACGTGCGCCCCGGCGCGCTCCAGGTGCATTTCGATGAGCCTGAGATTGTCGACGCCGTCCTCGATCACGAGGACGGACATGCCTGCCAGCGGACCATCCTGGCCGCCTTCGCGAGATGTTTGCATCAACGATGACTCCTGGAGTTCGAGCGGACCGGGCGGAAGCATCGACGCGCCCTCGACCGTTCCAACTCCGATGGACAAGGTGAACGTGCTTCCCTTGCCCGGCCGGCTCTGCACGGCGATGTCGCCCTGCAACATCTGGGCAATGCGCTTACTGATGAGAAGGCCGAGGCCGGTGCCGCCGAAGCGACGCGTCGTCGAAGCATCGGCCTGCGTAAACGCGTTGAACACGCGGTCCATCTGCTCTGGCGTCATGCCGATGCCGGTGTCCTGGACCTCGATACGGATGGTGCCGCCGTCGAGCTCGGCCTCGTACGCCATCGACACGGTCACGCCGCCTTCGCGGGTGAACTTGATGGCGTTGCCGATGAGATTCACCAGTATCTGTCGCAGCCTGGTCGGATCGGTCCGGACGACTTCCGGCACGCCCGTCGAACATTGCATCGAGAACGCCAGCGACTTCGCATCGGCGTTCACCCGCATGAGCTGGCCCACCCCGCGGAGGACGTCGGCCGGATTCGTCTCGATCGACTCGACGCCCATGCGTCCTGACTCGATCTTGGAAACGTCGAGGATGTCGTTAATGATGGTGAGCAGGTACTCACCGTTGCGTCGGATCGTGTGCAGGTGCGACGACCGTTCTCCAGCGGGAAGGGTCGGATCATCCAGCAATTCCGCGTAGCCCAGAATGGCTGTCATGGGCGTTCGGATCTCGTGGCTCATGTTCGCCAGAAACTCGGTCTTGCTCCGGCTGGCATCCTCGGCCCGGAGCCTGGCCTCCTGTAACTCGGCCTCGCGCTGCACCTCGGCCGTGACGTCCCGAGCGGTACCGTAGAGCCCGATCACCTGATCCTGGTCGTCCGTGCGGGCGCGGCCTTCGACGGCAACGTAGCGGACGCCGTTGCGCTCCTCGCGGCGCTCAAGCGTGAGCGCGTACGGCGTGCCCTTCGTCTTCGCGAGTTCGATGGCGGCGTGAAGTCGCTCCGCATCCGCGGGCAGGTAGCAGCCGATCGCAAGCTCGGATGACGGCGTGGTTTGGGTCGGATCGCAGTCGAACAGCTCGAAGAGTTGCCGCGACCAGGTGACCTCGTCGCTGCGCAGGTCGTGGTCCCAGCTTCCCATACGCGCAATCGACTGGGCCACTTCGAGCGCCTGATTCGACGCCGCCAACGCCTCGCGCTGGGCGCGCTGGTCGGTGACGTCTTGGAAGGCGCCTACTAGCCGGACGATCTTGCCGTTCTCATAGACCGGCTCACCAACAGCGCGGACCCATCGCCTGTTGCCCTTGGCGGTCACGATCCGGCACTCAACGTCCCAGGGCCTTCCTTCGCGAATGCCCTGCTCGACGCACTCGGTGATCTCTCGTCTTGAAACGCCCTCGTAGAACTCGATGGCCCGCTCGACGGACGGTGTGTAGTCCGGAGGCACCTCGTGGATCAGACGGACCTCGTCCGACCAGTACAGCTCTTCGGTCTCAACCTCGAGTTCCCAGCCCCCGATCGCGGTGATCCGGATCGTGTTGGCAAGCAGAGCCTCGCGACGCGCCGCCCGGACCTGGGCCTCGACTTGCTCGTGGACGTCCATCTGGATGCCGACGATCCGGTCCACGCGCTGACGGCCCATCGCCTTGATCGACGTCGCAAACAGGCGCATCCACCGCCACGAGCCGTTGCGATGTCGCACGCGGTACTGCACGTCGACGAACGTGGTAGCGTCCTGGGCGTGCCGTTCGATCTCGCCCTCGAGCTCGACGATGTCCGCCGGGTGCACGCGTGTCAGGAGCGTCGTGGCATCGTCGAGAAGGTCGACGGCGCGCTCGCCGAGCATGGCCGCCCAGCGCTGGTCGAACGTGAATCCGCCCGTGTCCAGGTCCCACATCCACAGGCCCATGCGACCTGCCTCGAGTGCAAGCTCGGTCGTTTCCATCGCTTCGCGCAGCCGCAGCTGCGCCTCAGCCTGCTCGGTGACGTCGCTGTGCGTTCCGATCATTCGAGTCGGACGCCCCTGGGCATCGGCCGACACGACGCGGCCCGACGCGCTAATCCAGCGCCATCCGCCGCCACGCTGGCGCGCCCGGAAGCGCACGTCCTCGAATGGCGCTCCGTTTCGCAGGTGGGCCGACAGCGCCCGGAGCGTCGGGCCAACGTCCTCACGGTGGATCCGCGACGACCAAGGCCTCGCGTTCGGAGCGTCGGCTGGCGGCACGTCGATCGTTGACCTGGTCCACTGGTCATCCAGCGTCAGGCTGCCCGATTGGACGTCCCAATGCCAGGTGCCGAGCTTGCCCACGCTGAGGGCCATTTCCGTGCGCGCCGCCTGCTCGACGAGCGCACGTTCGTGCTCGATCTGCTCCTGCTTGCGTTCGGTGATGTCCGTCTGGACGGACATGAACCCGGTCAGGTGGCCCCGTTCATCGCGACAAGGCTGCACGTCGACGAGCACCCAGTACGAACTGCCGTCCTTCGAGCGGAGCCGGAGCTCGCCCTGGAAGGACTCACCGGCGGACAGACGCTCGCATATCTCGGCGCTCGCCTGCGCGTCGATCTGTTCGTCGATCAAGACGTCGTCCGGGTTCTGGCCGAAAATCTCGTCCAGCGTGTAGCCGCTCAGTCGGGTGAATCCCTCGTTGACCCACTGCACTCGGCGGTCGGCGTCGGTCACGACGATGGCATTGGTCGTCAGGCGGGCCAGGTCCTCCATCCAGCCGGCCATCCTCGGGTCGACCGACGAAGAGGGGCGACCCGCCAGCCATCGGCGCGCCTTGTTCAGGGCGTCACGGATGCCCTTGCGGCGACCGGCCCTGATTCTGGAACCCCTTGGATGCACGTGGTCGGCTCCGATCAATCCGTCGGGACGAGCCCGATAACAGGCGGGAGGCGCCCTTCCTCCGGAGCGATGATCGGACCGAATCGGGGCCGACTGAAGCCGATTCTCGGCTCGATCGAGCACCCAGACATGGCGGAATCTCGACGGTGTCGGGCGACGGCTACCGGCCCCTACCATGCGGCGATGCCTCGTCAGCTCATGCGCTTCTACCAGCGCAGCCGGCTCTTGAACATCAACCTGAATCTCGTGCTGGCGGGGCTGATCGCCATTGCGCTGGCCAAGTTCCCGGTCATGCTCATCTCGGACTGGCTGGGCAAGGACCAGAAGCTCCTGATCACCATCATCGCCTACGGGCTGGACACCGTGTTCGACGTGGCCGCCTACTTCGGGCTGCACTGGGTCGCCAACCATTGGAAGCCTTCGGCCGTCCATGGCAAGGGCCCCAAGCCCGAGCGGCCCGCCCACCGCAAGAACTTCCTGATGGACGCCGGTCGAGTGCAGGCCGAGCGGATGATCCTCGTGCCCGTATTCGCGGCGGTCTCGATGGGCATGATGTACGGCCTGCAGCGGTTCGGCGGAGTCTCGGCCTCGTGGGCGTTCGTGTACGGCTTCGTGACGGCCATCCTCGTCACCCGCACGCTGCACACCATCAGCGGCATCTGGACAGGGACCTTCAAGGGCGACCACCACTTCGCCGCAGGATCTGCGCCGCCGGACCCTGCCGCGCCGCGGACGATGCAGAAGACCGCCGAGCGCGAGCGTGAGGCCGTGTAGGGCGACCTTCGCCTACAACCCCCACCATGTGCGGCATCGCCGGCGTATTGCGGATTCATGAGCCTGGCCGGGCCCCCCACCCCCTCGAGGCCATCCCCGAGGCATGGCTCGACGTGCTCGACGAGGGCATCAAGCACCGCGGCCCCGACGGCCAGGGCCGATTCCGCGACCGGGCGACCCGCCCCGACGGCGCCATCGTCGACGTCGCGTTCGTCCACCGCCGCCTGAGCATCCTCGACCACGAGGGCGGCCACCAGCCCATGGTCCACGACGGCCAGCGCCTGCGCCCCGACCTGACCTACCAGCCCGGCGAAGAACCCAAGCTCGCGCACGAGCTCTGTTCAGACAAGCCCCTGGTGGCGGTGGTCTTCAACGGCTGCATTTACAACCAGCACGAGCTGCGGGCGGAGCTAACGCAGCAGGGGGCGAAGTTCGAGACGAATCACAGCGATACGGAAGTGTTGGTGCATGGGTGGCGCGCTTGGGGGCAGGCGGACGGCCACGCGTCGGAACTCCAACGCCGGCTCCGCAGCATGCACGCCGCACTCGTGTGGGATCGACGCATCGGCCGCGTCCAGTCATTGCGAGACGTGTTCGGCGAAAAGCCGCTGTATCGCTTGCCCGTGGTGCTCGGAATTACGTTCGCTTGGTCGAGTGCGCCTGCCGCTTTCCGAGCAAATCTGGAAGATGCGGAGCACATCCAACCATCAGCCCTGCGAGGCTGGATCCGCCACGGGTGGCACACGCGGTTCCACACGGTCAACGAAACAGTCGTCGAAGAGAGATGCGCGTCCGATGACCCGACCCGAGACGATGGCACGCCGATGCCGGGCGGCTTCGGCGTGGCGCACTGGATCGACCATGCCGGCACCTCGAGTAAACCTCTGACCCCGCATCGACTCGAAGAATTGATCCGCAAGGCTGTTTCATTGCGTCTCGAAGCTGACGTTCCGCTGGGTTGCTTCCTGAGCGGGGGGATCGATTCATCGCTGATTACGAAGATCGCCCTCGACGAGCTCGGATCGATGCAGTGCTTCACCGTTCGCATGCCCGATGCCGCCTACGACGAGTCGTCGTACGCCCAGGAGGCCGCCCAGCAGATTGGTGCTTCGCTGGCCGTTCTCGACTGCCACGACGATCCAGCACGCGATCTGGTACACCTCATCGAGGGCCTCGGTCTGCCGTTCGGCGACAGCTCGCTCTTGCCCACGTACTGGGTTTGCCGCGCGGCGGGTGACGCAGTGCGTGTGGCTTTAGCTGGAGATGGAGGGGACGAGCTCTTCGCGGGGTACGACCGTCACACGATCAGACCGCTGGCGAACAAGCTTCGGCCGATCTCCAGGTTCGTCCATCCCGCCTTGTTTCCTGATCAAAATCCTCGCTCCCGAACTTCGAAGGCGAGGAGATTGCTGGCTGCCCTACGCACCGGCGATGGAAGCCTTTCAGCCGAACTCGTGGCAGTCTTTCCAAGAACCGAGTTGTCACGCCTGCTCGGTCCGCAGGACGACCGGCTCGGTGATGCCATTCGCACGCTCAAGAGTCGATCGCGCGACGTACGCATCTGGGACATCGACTACTACCTTCGTGGCGATCTACTACGCAAGACCGACACCGCATCGATGGCCGTCCCACTCGAAGTTCGGTGTCCCTTTCTCGATGCAGAGCTGGCCCAAGCAGCAATCGAAGCACCCAATCACGTCCTCATGCCCAACAACGAACGCAAGGGCCTCCTCAAGCAAGTCGCCCGCCAGTACCTCCCCGCCTCCATCGTCGATCGCCCCAAGCAGGGCTTCGCCATCCCCATCGGCCAGTGGTTCCGCGACGACTACGGCGGGCTGCGGCAATTGCTCTACGACCACCTGGAGTCGGCCGAACCGTTCCCAGCCCTTGCCGATTCGGGCGTCAGCATCAACATGAAGTTCGTCCGCCAGATGCTGCGCGAGCACGACGCTGCCGGCGAGCGGTCGATCAACCCGTGGCACGGGCGCGACCACTCGCAGCGTTTGTACATGCTGCTGGTGCTCAGCATCTGGGCAAAATGGCTCGACGGGTTACGACCCGCCGAGCCATTGGCGTAGTTCCGGGTTGTCGCGCCGGCTCAGCCCTTGTCGAGGCTGACCTTGATCGTGTTGGGCACGTGGACGTCGCGCTGCGGGAACGGGATGCCGATGTCGGCCTTGTCGAGCGCGTACTTCACGTCACGCGTCAGGCGTTCCTTCACGGCCCAGTAATCGGCCGAGTTCACCCAGACGCGTACCGACCAGTCGATCGTCGAATCGCCGAGTCCGCCCAGGTAGACCACCGGCTCTTCCTCAGGCAAGCGACCCTCGACGTTCCGGGCGGCTTCCAAGAGCGTCTCGCGGGCCTTGTCGATATCGGCGTCGTATGCGGTGCCGACCGAAACATCGACGCGGCGCGTTGCGTGGTGCGACACGTTTTCGATCGTGTTGCCGAAGATCGAGCTGTTGGGCATGATGATCCGCCGCTTGTCGGGCGTATCGAACGTGGTGGTGAAGAGTTCGATCTCGTCAACCTTCGCCGTCACGCCGTTGACGTTGATGACGTCGCCGACGCGGTAGGGCCGGAACACCAAAAGCATGACGCCGGCGGCGACGTTGCCCAGCGTGCCCGAGAGCGCCAGACCGATCGCAAAGCCGAGGGCCGCGAGCACGGCAGCAAAGCTCGTGGCCTCGACGCCGAAGGTCTGGAGGATCGTGACGGCGCCCATCACCATGATGGCCCACTTCACGATATTGCCGAAGAACTTGGCCAGCGTAATCTCGACGCGGGCCTTGGTGATCGCCTTGATCGTCAGGCTCTTGGCCCACTTGGCCACGAGCAGAACGATGATGATCAGGACGATCGCCACCACGATGGGCTGCAGGATCGTCCATAGCTCGGCCATGGTGATCTGGTCGAACTGGCCGGCGCTGACCTTGCTCCAGAGCCCGGTCGCGGCCTGCTCGAATTCCGACGGCGGCGGCGTCACGTCACCCTGAGCGCCCTCCGCTCCGGTCGCTTCGCCCTCGGTCGCGGCCGTCTGGGCACCTTCATCTTGCAACAACATAGATTCGTCCTCCCACGGAGAATTGGTGAGCGATCAGAACGTCGCCAGGATCGTCAAGAAGTAGTTCACGTCGTTCTCCTTCGCGTCGCCCGAGTTCGAATCGAACTCGTGCTCAACGCCGATCCGCAGGCGGACGTCGGCTTCCTCGGCCAGCAGCACGTCGTACGACGCAAAGCTGACGGCCCGAACCTCGCCGAAGTCGTCGAGCGCCGGGAACACCTCGGTACCAGCGGCAAAAGTGTTTCGCTCGTTGATCTCCCAGACGAAGTCCAGACCAATGAGGCCCTCGGGAACCCAGGTGTCGTCCGAGCCGCCGAATTCTCGCGTCACGCCGCCACCAACGCGGCCCGTGAGCGACGCACGATCCTGGCCCCCGCCGAGCAGGGCCCGTTCCTTCAGGAAGTCGTATCCAAGGCCGCCGAAGAGCTGTAGCCGCGTGTCCCAGTCCTCGAACTGGTCGTACTCGTACACGCCGAACACGAAGGTGAAGTAGCGCTCTCCGGGGTACTTCCAGTCGTTCTCGCCGCGGGCCCGCGCCTCGTTCTCCGAGGCACGGCCGTCGTCCTCGCCGTAGAGGTACCGTCCCCTGAAGAGGGTTCGCAGTTCGTCGGTTTCGCGCTCGGTCTCGAAGATCGCGCGAAGGTCGAATGAATCAGAGTTGCCGCTCGAGCCGTTCAGGCCGACCTCGACGGACCGGGTCCAGCCGGTCCAGAAGCTCGCGGGCCCGCTGGAGTCTTCGACGCCCTCAACGCCCTGATCGCCTTCCGCCTCGGGCGATGTCTCTTGGTAAGGGAATTCGATGGTCGGCAGGCCGAAGTCCGACGCTTGAGCGAAGGTCGCCATCGCCGCGGTCGCAGCACACGTCAGGATACGGATTTTGTTTGATTCGTGCATGGTCTTCTCCCTGGGCCAGCGTTGGCGCGAGCCGGCCCCGAAAACCGAAGACCCCCGCCCCCCATTCGCCATGAGGGTACCAGTTTACCGCCGTCTTCCCGACCAGTCGACGCCCGAATCTCCACGCGAGGGAGGCCCTATTCCGATACACTCGGTCTATGCCCGACCATGCTCCCTCCCGGCGGCACGTCCTCTCCGGCGGCCTGGCGCTCGGCGCCCTGGTTCTGGTCGGCTGCGCCCCGTCGCGGACGCGCGTATCGGGGCCTCCATCACCGGTCTGGCCTAGCAGGCGGCGCCTCGGCAGCGGGTACCCGCGCGACGCCGAGCCCGGCACGACGATCGACGTGCCGGCGCCGGGGGGCATGCCGCGGGTGATGCCGCGATCGGCCTGGACCGGCACGCAACCCACCCTCGCGCTGGCCAACCGCATGGGTCGGATCGAGCGAATCACCATCCACCACGACGCGATGGACGCCGCGGGCTTCCGCTCTGCTGGGGAAGCTCGCCAGCGGCTGAGCGACATCCAGCGGGCGCACCTTGGCAATGGCTGGGCCGACATCGGCTACCACTATGCCATCGACCCAATGGGCACGGTCTGGGCCGCTCGCCCCGTGCAGCTCCAGGGCGCCCACGTGCGCGACTGGAACGAGCACAACCTGGGCATCATGATGATGGGCAACTTCATGTACGAGCGCCCCACTCCCGCAGCGCTCGCGTCGCTCCGATCGCTGGTACGGAGCGAGAGCGCCCGCTACCGCGTGCCCGCCGCACGCATCGGCACGCATCGCGAACTCGCGACCACGGCCTGCCCGGGCGACACCCTCCAGCGCCAGGTTGATCTGGCCCGCAGCCAGCGCATCGCGGGCTTTGCCTGAACAAGACGCGGTCGAGGTCAGGATTCTGACGAGTCTTCGCCGGCGCCCTCGGGCTCGCTGAAGATGGCGCTGCCGACGCGGACGAGGTTCGAGCCCTCTTCGATCGCGACCTCGTAGTCGCCCGACATGCCCATCGACAGGATGTTGAAGTCGCGACCGACCAGGCCTTCGCTCTGCACGTCCTCGAAGAGCTCGCGGCATCTCCCAAACGTGGGGCGGCTGTCTTCGGCCCGTTCGCCGTCGGGCGCCATCGTCATCAGCCCCCGGAGCCGGAGATGGATCATCGAGTGGATCTGCTCGACCACGTGCAGCACGGCCGGTGAGGGGCACCCGGCCTTGCCGGCCTCGCCCGAGCAGTTCACCTGCAGCAGGATTTCGACCGGCTTGTCCCGCTTGAGCCCGACCTCTTGCAGTTCTTCGGCAACGCGGAGGCTGTCAACGCTGTGGATGAGCCGGCAGACATCGGCAACTTGCCGGGCCTTGTTGCGCTGCACCTGCCCGATCATGTGCCAGCGGATGGGCTCGTGCTTCGAGGCGGGATCGCCGCCGAGCGCCGCGCCCATCGCGCGCATGCGTGAGGCCTGCTCTTCGAGCATCGGCGCTCGCTGGAGCAACTGCTGTACGCGATTCTCGCCGAAGTCTCGGTGGCCGGCCTGGACGAGTTGGAGGATCTGGTCGGGCTCTGCGTACTTGGTGACCGCGACCAGCAGCACCTGCTCGGCGCGCCTGCCGGACTTCGCCGCGGCGCGCTCGACGCGGTCGCGTACCGACGCGAAGCGATGGAGGAGGTCGCCGTCTGTCGAAGCAGGTCCTGCGATCGCCATGCCCTAGCATACGCCGCGCCCGCGAGGCGAAACACGCAGTCTGATCGTTTTCCCCCCGACCATCCTGGAGCCCCACACGCATGCCTCCGACCACCGAGCTGCCCGCCCGTTCCGAGCCCATCGCCGTCGGCGACGCCGCGCCCGACTTCACGCTCCTCGACCAGGAGAGCCAGGAGTGGACGCTCTCGAGCGCCCTCGAAGACGGCGACGTCGCCCTGTGCTTCTATCCGATGGACTTCAGCCCCGTGTGCTCGACCGAGATGCAGTGCGTCAACGACGAGTTCGACCGCTGGAAGGACAAGGGCGTCCAGGTCGTGGGCATCTCGTGCGACAGCTTCTTCACTCACAAGGCCTGGGCCGATTCCCTGGGCCTCAAGCAGACCCTCGTCGCCGACATGCACCGGGCGGTCTCCAAGGGCTATGGCTTCTACTGGCCCGACCTCAACGTCTCCAGCCGCGGCACCGTGCTGGTCTCCAAGGGCGAAGACGGCGCTCCGGTCGTCCGCTGGGTCCAGAAGCGCGAGATCAAGGACGCGATGAACCTCGACGAGCTGCTTACCCAGCTCGCCTGAGCCTACAGCCCGAACACCTCGCCCCGCTCGGTCACCCGGAAGCCCCGCCGCTGGACCTCTCTGCGGGCCTTCGTTCCTTGCCACTGCGCCGGGTTCGTGTGGTTCAGGTGGAGGAATCGCACGCGCCCGCGGTGCTCGAAGGGCAGGGGATCGAGGCGATCCATCGACTCGGTGATGCGCGGATGCGGGAACGTGCTCATGTCGCGGCCGGGGATCTCGTTGTCGTCGTAGAAGGTCCCATCGAGGTAGGCGAGATCGACGTCGCGTACGAGCTCGAGCACGTCGACGCCCAGGTCCGCCCACTCGTCCCACGAGTCGATGTCCGGCAGGAACAAGACCGAACGGTTCGGGCCGTCGATGCGAAACCCGACGACCTCGCTGTACTCCTGACGGTGCGGCACGAGGAACGCCGTCACGCGCACGCCGCTGCCCAAGTCGACGGGCGCGTCGACGTCCAGGGGACGCAGTTCGATGTTCTCGTACCGAACGAGTTGATCCCAGGGGCCGTTGTTTGACAGGAAGTTCGCCATCTTCGAGGCCACGTACGTCGGCACGCCCGATGCGCCCATCGACTCGTGGCCAAGGAACATCAAACCCGTGTAGTGTCCGATGTGCGCGTGCGTGATGAACACGCCATCGAGCCGGATCGGCGTCTCGGCCTGCGGCTCCGCGCGGCTGAGCATCCACGCCTGCTCGCGTAGATCCGGCGTCGCCTCGATGAGCCACCGCCGCCCGGTCGCGGGATCGACGATGCCCAGCGACGCCGCGAACCGCCGCTTCGAGGGATCGAGCCGGGCCGGGTGGTCCGCCGGCGAGTTGACCTGCGGCGAGCCGGCGTCCTGGGCCGTCCCGAGGACGATGACGTAGGGCCCGTCCATCGCCGCGGAGCCTGGCGTGTGACGCGTCGCACACCCCACGACGACGGCGCCGAGCACCACGAGCCACGCCATGGCCAAGCCCCGTCCGACCAGCCCCGTTCTACGAACCGCTCCGCGCATGCCGCCACCTCCGCCCGATGGTACAGCCGCCCGCCAGCCAAGGCCTGCCCTATCGTCTGCGCACCAACACACAAGGCCCCGTAGCTCAGCGGTTAGAGCACGCGACTCATAATCGCTCGGTCCCCGGTTCGAATCCGGGCGGGGCTATTCCTGGGCCGCGAAGGCATGTTCGATGCCGAAAACCTCGTCGATGAGGTCCAGCAACTGCGATGTCTCGAACGGCTTCTTCAAGAATTGCACGTTCTTGAAGTCGCCGAGCTTGGTCTGCGATGCGTCGGCGAATCCGCTGATGATGATGATCGGTACGTCGGAGATACGCCTCAGGTTGTCCGCCAGGCTCCCGCCGTCGCCGCCGGGCATGTTGAGGTCGCTGATCACCAGGTCGGCTCCGTGCGCCTGAAACAAGCTCAGCGCTTGCCCGCCCGAACAGGCGGACTCGCAGCGATAACCGACGCTCGCCAACCGAGCGACGAGCGCCTGCAGCACGCTCGGATCATTGTCAACGAGGAGAATCGATTGCCTGCCTTGGTCTGACACTTCTCCGCCTCCCTTCATCGCGTTCGTCCATTTCCTTACGCTGCGTGTGATCCCGTCGCAAAGTCGATTGCGGTCACGACCGATCTCGCGTCGTACGGCTTGGTCAAGAAGCCCGCGCAGCCAGCGGCCCGCGCCCGGTCCTTGGCCGTGTCGTGGATGTTGGCCGTCAAGAAGATGACCGGTATCTCGCCGGCAGAGCCCGATTCCTTCAACCGACGAAGAACCTCGAATCCGTCCATTTCAGGCATTCTCAGGTCGAGCAAGATCGCGTCGGGGAGCTCTTCTTTCGCGGCTGAGATCCCCGCCGGTCCATCACAGGCGGTCAGGACCTCGAATCCACACGCGACGAGCCTCGCCTCGAGGACCTGTCGGATGGACCACTCGTCGTCGACGATGAGTACGCGCTTAGCCATAGCTCCTTGCTCCTAGCAGCACGAGCGGAATCTCGCGCATGGCTTCGTTCAATTCTGTCGGATATGACCACGAATCGACCGTTTCGAAATCGAGGAGGGGCGCGTTCAGGCCATCGTCTTCGATCTGCTGCCGCCTCGCGTCGTGGATTCGTCGCTTCCATGCCTCGACGTCCATCGTCCGGCCGAGGATCCACCAAGACTCGGTGACGCTGTTCGTATCCCCCCCCTTGGCGTCGTCGTGTACCGGAAGCAGGAGGTCCGTCGGGAAGCTCACCGAAGACAAGAACGAAGAAACCTCCTGTGGATTCCCGTGCTCGCGAGCCCGCACCTGCAGCAGCACGAGTTGATCCTCGGGACGCTCGATGGAAGCCATCGTGTTGAAGTAATGATCGAGGATCGCCTCGGGCTGGTTGTACGGCACCGTGAACGAGAACGTCGCGCCCTTCCCTCGCTCGCTCTGGACCGAGATCCGGCCGAGGTTGAGCCAAGAGAGCTCTTCCGCGATGCTCAGGCCGAGCCCGAATCCCTTGGCCGTCGCACGCCGACCGGCCGAAGTCTGGTGGAATCGTCCGAACAGCGAATCGATCTCCTCTACCGAGAGGCCCGAGCCCTGGTCGGTCACACCGATGACGACCTCTCCGAGCCCATCGCGCCGGGTCGCGGAGAGGCGAATGACGCTGTTCTGGGGGGAGAACTTGATCGCGTTGGTCATCAGGTTGGCGATCACCCGACGCACCTTCTCTTCGTCGGCGAAGACTTCGGGCAGCCCGTCTTCGACCCGTTCCTCGATGGTGATGCCGCGAGACGATGCCTTCCTGGCAAGCGTGGCCCTTCCGCGCTCGAAGATGTCTTCGACCCGATGCCCGCGACGCTCGACGCGGAGCCTTCCGGCCCGCAGCTTGCTGGAATCGAGCAGGTCTTCGACCATGTGGTTGAGGTCCCCCACCGCACCCGACATGATCTTCAGGAACTCGACCTGCTTTTCGGTCACCGGTCCGGCCAGACCGTCGTTGATGATCGATGCGAATTCTTTGATGACCGTTAGCGGCGTGCGAAACTCGTGGGATACGTCGTCGACGACGCGGTGCGCTCGCTCGGCCATCGCGCCGAGTTCCACGTTCTGCCGGGCGATGACCTCGCTGGATTGCTGCAAGTGTTCGGTGATGCGTTGGAGGTCGCGCGTCTTACTCTCGGCGAGCTCGAGGGCGTCGGCACGCGCACAGCCCAGCAGCCACACGAAGAGTGACGCAACGCTGCTGAGGATCAGGCCGTAGACGGCGACCGTCGAGCTCTGGGATGAAACCGCCGCCGCATCGAAGGCCGGGCTGCTCACCATCTCGATCGTCCAGGGCTGCCCCACCGCATCGACTTCGACCGTCCGACTGAATCGGGCATGACGGTTCAGCGTCGTGGACGTTGGACGCACAGACGCGGACTCGATGCCGCGATCTTCGAACAGTTTTCTCGATGGCGAGATCCCTCGGCCTTCATAGATCGCAAACTCGACGCCGCCCTCTGCCTCCTGCACGACGCCCTCGAAGATGCCCTCGATCAGCATGGGGACGTACGCGATGCCCTCGAGCGATGCCTCGCGTTCTGCGGGCGTGTCGATGGGCGCGTCGTTGCGATAGATCGCCTTAAGCAGTAGAAAGCCCGGTTGCTGCGTATCGTCCTGGACGAGCGTGATGCGCCGCGTCAGGATCGGCTGGCCCGTGCGGATTGCCTCCTCCACCGCAGCTCGCCGATTGGCCTCTGATCCGACGTCGAAGCCCCACGCCGGTAGGTTACTTTCCAGAGGATCGATGTACTTGATGGGATACCGCACGGCGTGCGCCGACTCCGGGTGCACGACGTATCCGAGCCCGTCGTCGGCACGCTGGCTCGCCTCGAATGCGGCAAGGTCCACGCTGGCAACCCGATCGATGACGCCCATACCGATCGTGCCGGGGAACTCGGCTTCCAGGTCTCGTTGCTCGACAAACGCCCGGAACTCCGCCCTCGTCACCAACTCGCTGCCCGCGTACATGCCGCTCACGCCGTTCAATCCGTGGACGGGGAGGCGCACGCGACGCCTGGTTTCGCGAACGATGCGGTCGGAAAGCCGTTCGAACCGAGCTTCGGCTGCGCGCAGCTCGCGGCTCGACGACTGCTTGGCGACCATCGCCGACACCGAAACCCCGGGCGCGAACACCAGCACGACCGTCATGGTCAGCCAAACGCCCTTGACGCGGCTCGACGATCGGGCCTGCAGCGCCACCGAGGTTCGATGTCCGGCCAGTTCGATCGTGACGACGCCGCACGCGAGGAACACCACGATCCACGACGTGTGCGGAGCCATCGTCGAGAAGAACGGCACGGTCGTCAGCCCGTCATCGGCCAACAGCATCGCCCCCCCGGCGACGATGCCCAGGGAGATTGCGAGAAGGGCCGTCGCGGTCGACGCCCACCGCAGTGAGCGGCGCCCGCTACTCACGGCCGACAGCCCGAGCGCGACGCCGAGCAACAAGATCGCGACAGCAGTCGACTGCGACATGCGACCGGGCGTCTCGAGCGTCGCATGCTCACGCGCAACCCAGTCCATGACGAACAGTTCGTCGATGCCCAGCCCACTGCCGGTCAGCATCTCCATGATCGTGAGCGTTGCAAGCGTGCCAGCCAGTCCGGCCGCAAGCAGGGCCGCATCGCGCAGCCACGCGGCCGTCCGTGGTGTCCGGCCGGGAAGCCCAAGCAGCAGGAGTGACAACGCCGACAAGCACAGGCCAAGCGCGGTATTGAACGTCATGGCCGCAACACCGGGGAACTGCTTGGCGAGCGCATCGATCTCGAACTTCCAGCCGAGCATGACCAGCATCGTGATGGCCATCGAAGCTACTGCAGCGAGACGAACCACCCGGAACGCCCAGGGCGACGCGCTCCACGGATCAGCGTCCGCTTGGGCGTCCTGGACTGGCTCGAGCGCGTCGTCGGCAGAGTTGCTCATGACAGAGAGTCATCGACGGCATTCGACGCTCGCTTGGGGGAATCAGTAAAGTTCGCCAAACACCGACGTTCTTGCGATCCCCTTTCGGGGGACGTTAAACGTATAACCCAATGCGAGATTCCAGAAGGCGGACGCGCGCGACGAGATCAAAATCTCATATTCAAGGCGCGACGCAGCGCTACATGGCCCGGGCGATCGCCGCGGCACGATCCAATCGCTCGCGCTCGTGGGGCCCGAGGCGTTCGAGCACGCCAAGCGCCTCGTACGTTGCGAGCCGCGAGCGTGCATCGACGCTGGCGTACGCTGCGTCGGTATCGATGAGCCGCTTGCCCATGATCTCCTCGAGTTGCTCGCGGGCGTACTCGGGTCGCTTGGCCGCGGTTGAAGCCGTGCCGTACTGGCTCAGATTGCTCGCAAAGATCCCCGCAGCGCTCACGGGCAGGAAATCCTCGTACCGCAACCCCTCACGCGTGGCATAGCCGAGCCTGACCAGCTCTCGCACGTCCGTCGTCTCGATCGTGCCGGCGGCAGCGCGGCCGGCATCGGTCGGCGCATACCGGGCATACACGAGCTCGCGCTCGAGTAACCCTTCGAGCGAGTCCGGGAAGCTGGCGAACGCGTTGCGTTGCATCGCGAGGAACGCTTCTTCGTCGCGGTGCGCGAGATCGGGTTCGCCGGCGCGGGCCTCCTCGAACGCCGCGAGGCACTGGTCGTACATCGCCCGTCCGGCCGGCGTCGTGGCGTAGAAGCGCTGTTCGATCTCGCCGAATCGGGCCGTGTGCGAACCCTCGATCTGCGTGCCGTCGGCTTCCTCGAACAGGACCGGCTCGGTCAGCGCCTTGTAGGCGTCCTGTCGCAGCAGCACGGGCGTGTCCGCCGACGGCCCTTCCGTGAAATCCTTGAATCCCGCGTGCGGCAGCCTCGTCAGGTCGAGGTCGTCCTGGGCCAACCGGTCGGCCAGCGCCCCCACGTGCGTCCGCAGCATGCCCGAGTCCACGTCGGCCTCGCCTGCGGCGGCGATCCGCTCCGTTCCCAGGTGCTTGAAGTGCAGGGTGAGCCAGTCGTTCCCGCTCATGAGAAGCATCCGCTCGAGCGACCGCGTCGCGCGTTTCTCGAAGGTCGTCCGATCGCTCTGGCCCATGCAGAACTTCATCGCGGCCGTGTACACGTCCATGCAGAGCGTGTTCGGGGTCAAGTGGTTCAGGTGGTGCCGCTCGAAGCACGCGATGTCGGCCGCAATCTTGAATCCGCCGTCGCACAAGTCCGTGTAGAGCTGGTGGTCGTGGGCCCGACCCGTCCACTTGAAGATCCGCCCCGTCGCCTCGGCGATGAGCTCGTTGGCATCGTCCCAGACAAGCCCGCCCTCGGCCTCGTGCTTCCCCAGCAACTCGATCGCCCGCTCAGAGAACACCCGGCGATCGGCCAACGCGTCCTCGATGCGTTTCTTGGTCGCCTCGTCGAAGTAGTCGGTCATCAGGAGCGACGTGAACACGCGATGCTCGGGCTTGTGTGGCGAGCGGAACGCCGTCGCGATCACCGGCTGGCTCTTGGCGCCGATGGCGGTCATGTCGTAGAAGTTGTGCGGCTCCATTCCGAAGCACGCAAAGAACCGGGCGATGAGCCGGTATTCGTCGGGCCGACCGATGCGGATCGCGCCGTGCCGCTCGCCGCTCGTTCGCTCGATCTCCTCATCGCTCACGGCGAAACCGGGGTGCCGCATCGCAAGCACGTCGCACACCACCCGGTTGCACGCGGCATTCACCGCCAGCGCCTTGTCGTACAGCGGCACCTCCCGCCCGAACATCGCCGACAGCTCGGCAAACAGGCGGTTCTGCATCTCGATCGGGTCGGCGTGGGCGGGCATGGGCATCCTCGACGGTGGTGAACGACGGCCGCCAGATGGTATGCGAAGGAGCGTCAATCCAGCCGCTTGACGATCTGCTCGGTCAGCACCTCGAACCCGCCCTCGCGGACGAGTACGTCGTCCTCGATCCGCACGCCCTGGATCTCCTTGCGGAGCGCGTCGATCACGCCCCACTGCACGACGTCGCCAAACGCCTCGCGCGTCTCGGCCACGTCGATCAGACCCGGAATGAAGTACAGCCCCGGCTCGACCGTAAACCCGTGGCCCGCTTCGAGCGGGATGTCGACGCGGACGCCCACGCCGCCGGGTCCCTTCCGGGGCGCTCGCCCCGGCAAACGCCCACCCGCCCCACGCACGCCCAGGCCGATCATGTGGCCCACCCCATGGGGGAAGAACAGCCCCGCGACGCCGCGCTCGACGAGGCTCACCGGGTCGCCCTTGATCGCCCCGAGTCCGACGAGCCCATCGAGCACGACCTCGCTGCATCGCCGGTGCACGTCGTGCCACTCGGTGCCCGGTACGCACATCGCGAGCCCCGCCTCCTCGGCATCGATCACGATGTTGATCACGTCGCGCTGCGTTTGCGTGGGCTGTCCGACGGGCCACGTACGCGTGACGTCGCCCGCGTATCGCCGGTGGGCCGCGCCGGCATCGATCAGCACGCACTCGCCCTTGCTGATCACGCGATCGCCAGGTGCGAAGTGCAGCACCGCCGCGTTCGGCCCGCTGCCCACGATCGTGTCATAAGGCGTGCCGTCGCCTCCGTTGCGGAAGAACGCCGCCTCGATCTCGACCTGGAGTTGCCGTTCGGTCATGCCCGCGGCTTCGCCGCTTGTCAGCACGCGATGGGCATAGGCGTGGCCCGCCGCCGTCGCGGCGCACGCGGCGCGCATGTGCGAAATCTCGACCTCGTCCAGCACGCGGCGCGAATGGAGCAACGCGTCGGCCAGCTCCGCGCTCAATCGCTGATCGCCACCACCGCCGTATCCGGCGATCGGGCACCCCAGCATCGCAACCGATCGTCCGCGCCGCTCCGCGAGCCAGGGCCCGAGTTCGGCCAGCGGTGCACCCTCCCAGGTCACGTCACCCTCCCACGTTCGGTGGGCCTGGGTGACCTCGGGGGCGAACGCCCGCCACGGCGACCCATCGGCGAGGTCGAGCGCTAGAACGCCGCCGGGACACTGCTGCTCGGTGAGGTAGTAGTAATCGCTGTGGGCCATGAACGGGTACACGCGATCGTGCTGGCCCGGCACCGGAACCATCTCGCCCGCACCCAGCACGACGATGGGCGGCGTGGCGTGCTCGCCCAGGACCAGGCCGGCCCGTTTGAGCATGGCTTCGCCGGTGCGCTGGCGTCGGGCAACGAGGTGGGCCGCAGTGGTCTTGTCGTCGTGGCTCATCGCAGCGACTGTAGTGACCAATGATGCCGATGTGACGAATCTCACGGACAGCCTCACTCCTCCGCTCCGCGCCAAGCTCGACGACCTGGCCGAGCAGTTCCGCTCGGTCGGCCGCCAGCTCGAAGACCCCGACGTGCTCGCAGACCACGAGCAAGTGCGGGACCTCTCCATCCGACGCTCAGCCCTGGCGCCGGTGGTCGAGGGTTACGAACGCTTCAAGGCCCTGGTGGACGAAGCCGCCGAGCTCCGCCAAGCCATCGACTCGGGCGACGACGCCGAGCTGGCCGAGATGGCCAAGGCGGAATTGCCCCGCATCGAAGCAAACGCACACGACGAGATCGAGTCCGTCAAGGCCGCTCTGGTGTCGAGCGACGACAACCTCGTCGGCTCGGTCATCCTCGAGCTCCGCGCCGGTACGGGCGGAGACGAGGCCCAGATCTGGGCTAAGGACCTCCTCGAGATGTACGAGAAGTACGCCGGCCAGCGCGGCTGGTCCTTCGAGACACTCGACTTCTCCGGCGGAGAGAGCCACGGCGGGCTGCGTTCGGCGACGGCCAGCGTGAAGGGCGAGGGCGTCTGGGCCGAGCTCAGCTTCGAGGCCGGCGTGCACTCGGTCAAGCGCGTGCCCGCGACCGAGTCCCAGGGCCGCGTGCACACGAGCACCGCCACCGTTGCCGTGCTGCCTGAGCCCAAGGCCGTCGAGGTCAAGATCGACTGGGCCAACGACGTGACCGAGCACGTCACGACCTCCCAGGGCCCGGGCGGGCAGAACGTCAACAAGGTCGCTACCGCCGTCCACCTCGTGCACGAGCCCACGGGCCTCGAGGTGCGCATGCAGGAGAGCAAGAGCCAGCACCAGAACCGAGAGAAGGCCCGCCGTCTGCTCATGGCCCGCTTGTACGAGCGCCAACTCCGCGAAGCCGAGGCCGAGCGTTCCGCCGCCCGCAAGGGTCAGATCGGCACCGGCGAACGGTCCGAGAAGGTCCGCGTCTACCGCTACCAGGACGGCATCGTGGCCGACCAACGCCTCGACGCCAAGCACCAGCTCCGCCAGATCCTGTTCGACGGCGACCTCACGCCCCTCATGACTGCACTGATCGAACAGCGCACGGCGCAACGGCTCGCCGACCTCTGATTTCCTTGAAGCTCGGGGGTCTCGGCGCCGATGCCATGGGTATGGGACGCAAGCACGCACTGCCGATCCTGATGGCCGCCGCCGGCGCCGTGGTGCTATTCGTGTCGATCAAGCCGCGCCAGGGCCAGGCCACGAGCACGCCAGAGCCCCAGCCGCCCGCCATCGACCTCGGCACGCTCGAAGGACGCGACTACGGCGTCCGCATCGAGGTGACCGAAAAAGGCCCCCGGTACACGGTTGTCGACGCCCAGGGCGTCGTCGTCGCCGAGCGCCTGCCTCTCGAGACCCTCGCCGAGGAGTATCCGCTCCTGGCTCCCCACGAGCTCTGGGCCGACGAAGCCGGCGAATCGCTCGGCCCGCTCATGATGGTCCCCGACGACGGCTCGGACTAGATCGAGCCACCCTGCTTCGGCGCTATCGTGCTGCGTGACCCACGCCGAGCCCACGCCGCTGCCGGTCCCGGTCGACTGCCCGCACGTCGTCCTCTTCGGCGGCACGTTCGACCCGCCGCACGTTGCGCACGTCTCCCTGGCTGATCTCGGCCGGCAGAAGCTGCAAGACCGCATCGGCGCACGCGCATTCCTTGTCTTCGTGCCTGCCGCGCGGTCGCCGCACAAGGACGACGCCCCCACCGCAACCGACGCCCAACGCGTCGAGATGCTGCGCCTCGCCACGCATGATCTGCCCGACTGCACCATCTGGACCGACGAGCTCGACCGTGCCAACGAAGGCGAACCGAGCTACTGGGTCCGCACCCTTGCGCGAGCCGCGTCGCTCCTGGCCGATCGCACGCTCTGGTTCATGATCGGCGCCGACCAGGCCGTCAGCTTTCACCGCTGGCGCGACGCCCGCCGCATGCTCGAACTCGCCCACCCGCTCGTCCTGCCCAGGCACCCCATCTCGACCGCGGCCCATCTGCGCACGGCGATGGCGAACGCCTCGTTCTGGAGCGAAGGCGAACTCGACCGCTGGACGGCGTCATTGATCGACGTGGATCTGATTCGGGCCGCGTCGACGACCGTGCGAAAGGCCCAAGGCTCGTCCGTCGACACGCCAATGCACCCGAGCGTGCTCGAGTTCGTGCGTCGACACGGGCTCTACGGTCGGACCTGATCTACGCGCCGGCCGCAACAGCACCACCGACGGCCGACTTCAGTTGGTCGACCTTGTCGGTCTTCTCCCAGGTGAAGTAGCCGTTGCCGTCTCGTTCGAATGGCTTGCGGCCGAAGTGTCCGTGCCGTGCGGTCAGGCGGTAGATGGGCTTGCGCAGCTGCAGGGTCTCGATGATGCCACGCGGCGTGAGCGGGAACACCTTCCGGATGGCCTTCTCGATCTGGTCCAGGTCGGCCTTCTCGGTGCCGAGGCAGTCCACGTGCACGCTGGTGGGCTCGACCACGCCGATGGCGTAGCTGAGCTGCACCTCGCACACGTCGGCCAGCTCGGCCGCCACCACGTTCTTGGCGATGTACCGAGCCATGTAGGCCGCCGAGCGATCGACCTTGGTGGGGTCCTTGCCGCTGAATGCGCCGCCGCCGTGCCGGCCGCGGCCGCCGTAGGTATCGACGATGATCTTCCGGCCCGTCAGCCCGGCGTCGCCGTGCGGCCCACCGATCTCGAACTGGCCCGTGGGGTTGACGTGGATGGTGATGCCCGAGTTCCACCACTCGCCCAGGACGGGCTTGAAGACGTGCTCGATGACCTGCTTGCGCAGCTCCTGCTGCTTGCCGTTCCAGCTCTTGTCGTGCTGGGTGCTCATGAGCACGGTGTCGACCCGGACGGGCTTGAGGCCCTCATACTCGATGGTGACCTGGCTCTTGGCATCCGGACGCAGGCCGGGGATGATCCCGTCTCGCCGCACCTGTGCCTGCCGCTCGACGAGCCGGTGCGAGAGCTGGATCGGCAGCGGCATCAGCTCATCGGTCTCGTTGCAGGCAAAGCCGAACATCAGGCCCTGGTCGCCCGCGCCCTCGCGGTCGACGCCCTGGGCGATGTCGGGGCTCTGCTTGTTGAGCGCGACGAGCACGGCGCACGAGTCGCAGTCGAACCGCATCTCCGCGTCGTCGTAGCCGATGTCGCGGATCGTGTCACGGACGACGTCCTGGATGTCGACGTACGTGCTCGTCGTCACCTCGCCCGACACGACGACCAGGCCCGTGGCCACCATCGTCTCGACCGCCACGCGCGAGTACGGGTCGTCCTTGAGCATCACGTCCAGGATCGCGTCCGAGATCTGGTCGGCGACCTTGTCGGGGTGGCCCATCGAGACGGACTCGGACGTAAACAGCGACGTGCGGTTGTTGGCCATCGAACTTCGGTCTCCCGGCACTGAGCCTCACGGGCCGCCCGCGGTCGATGCGGCGCCCACCCCCGGCCGCGGCCATGCCAGCATCCCGCCGGCCGGTGGATCAAGGATCAGTCTAGCGGCCAAGAACCGAATGTCTCGGCCCGAAACCAACACTGGGGCCAACCGCCCAGCCCTACGCTTGCCCATGCCCACACCCGCCGGCCAGAAGCAACGCACCACCACCAGGAAGCGCGCTCCGACCAAGCCGGCCACCAAAACGACCCCGAACGCCACCTCGACCAAGACCAATCCCGCCAAGCGGAACCTGTCCTACGCCGACTCGGGCGTCGACATCGACGCCGGCGATCGCTTCGTCCAGGCCATCTTGGGCCTCATGCGGCGCACCCACGGCCCGCGCGTGCTCAAGAACGACGGCGGATTCGCCGGCCTCTTCCGCCTCGACTTCAACGAGAAGCTCTTCAAGCGCAACTACAAGGAGCCCGTGCTCGTCGCGGCCACCGACGGCGTGGGCACCAAGCTCAAGCTCGCCCGGGACACCAATACCTTCGACACCGTGGGCCAGGACCTGGTGGCCATGTGCGTCAACGACCTGATCGTCGAGGCCGCCGAGCCGCTCTTCTTCCTCGACTACCTGGCCATCCCCAAGGTCGAGCACCTCATGCTCGTCGACCTGGTCAAGGGCGTGGCCGAGGGCTGCAAGATTGCTGGCTGCAGCCTCCTGGGCGGCGAGACCGCCGAGCTTCCGGGCATCTATCCCGAGGGCGAATTCGACATGGCCGGCTTCGCCGTGGGCGTCGTTGAGTTGCGCAAGGCCACCAGCGGCATGAAGGTCGAGCCCGGTGACGTCGTGCTCGGCCTGGCCTCCAGCGGCCTGCATTCCAATGGCTTCAGCCTCGTCCGCCGCATCGTCGAGCACGCCGGACTCGACCTCAGCCAGACCTACCCCGAGCTCGACCCCGAGCAGCCGCTCGGCCGCGTCCTGCTCACGCCCACGCGCATCTATGCGCCGAGCATCACCAAGCTCCTGCGCGGCTACAAGGTCAAGCGGGTCGTCAGCGGCATGGCCCACATCACCGGCGGCGGCCTGGCCGGCAACCTCGAACGCTCCTTGAACCCCGGCGTCGACGCCGTCCTCGATCGCAAGGCGTGGACGGTGCCGCCCGTGTTCACGTTCCTCAAGAAGCACGGCAGCGTCCGCGGTCCGGAGATGGACAAGGTCTTCAACATGGGCATCGGCTTCTGCGTCGTGGTCCGCCCCGCCTTTGCCGACGCCGTGGCCGACAAGCTGGCTCGCTCGGGCGAGCGCGTCAGCCGCATCGGCGTCATCCGCCGGGGCCAGGGCCGCGTCGTGTTCCGCTCGTAGCCGACCCAGCGACTTGTTTGATCTTTGATTGGTATAGATCGGGGTCTGGACCAACTCGTCGAGGGTAATCAGGGACAATCCCAAGTGCACCCAACCCCGATCGACCCGCGAATCGTGTTGTGATTCCGTGTGGTTCTGGTATACTGGACCGCAAGGGGAGGTCGCGGCGCGTGCCGCCCTCCGTCAGCGAGGCGTCGCCCAGGGACACGAGGCCCGGGCGACAAGCGGTGTGTCATCGGTTCTGCTCAGGTCAACATCTCCGCCGGCGTTCCCTCGGTCGCCTTTCCGTTCTGGAAGAAGGCGACCGGCCGGCGGCTACAAAGGCCTGATCTTGGCGGTTCCGTGCATGCCATACCGACGGGGACATGTTCCATGCGAGTGCAACGACTCGGACGTGACCGGAGCAAGGGCGCATTCACGCTCATCGAGCTCTTGGTCGTCATCGCCATCATCGCCCTGCTCATCGGCATCCTGCTGCCCGCCCTCGGCCAGGCGCGACTGCTGGGCTACCAGGCCGTCTCGCTGAGCAACGTGCGACAGTTGCAAGTCGCCTTCTTCAACTACAAGGCCGACTTCAACGATGACATCCCGATGAAGATGTCCTGGCGCAATGGCGGCATCGGCGGTTGGTGCACCTGGAGCTACGGCGGCAAGGACGCTTCGGAGTACTGGCGTACCCGCAGCGGCGGCGTCTTCGACGAGCCGGCCTATACCAAGCCCCTGAACCCGTACGTCTATCCCGACCTGAATCTGCCCGAGCCCAACGGTTACAACCCCGCCCCGGTGCGATACGAAGAAGGTCGTCCCGACGACCGGCAGCGTGAGGTGCTCGAGATGCCGGCGTTCCGCTCGCCCGGCGACAAGAAGACGCACCAGCGCACGTGGCCCGAGCCCAACACCCAGCTCGGCAGCTACGACGACGTCGGCACCAGCTACCACGTGAACATGCGCTGGTGGGACGCCGGCGACATGCGCCAGTTCTCGGCGTGGACGACGGGCGGCAGGGGGCCGATCCGGTATCCCAAGGGCAGCGAGAGGTGGGAAGAGGGCATGAAGCGCTTCCGCCAGGCCGAGTTCTTCGATGCCTCGAAGATGGTCTGGATCCACGATCAGACCGCCGACGTGGTCGCCAACGACGACCAGGGCCGTGATTGGCTGGGCGAGTTCAACGAACTCAACAAGAGCGTCATGGCGTTCTACGACGGCCACGCCGAGTACGTGCTCATCGAGCCGAAGGATCCGAGCGATCCGGAGGCCAACCTGACGACGAACAAGTACACGTTCATCTTCAACCCACGCTAAGCGTGGCCTGATCCGAGCAATACAGAGAGCCGCGCCCTGCGTGGCTCTTTGTTCATTCGTTGCGTCACGCTCACACCGAGGTACCGAGATCCATGTCCGACTTCCTGCAGGAACTCAAGTACAAGCTCCAGCCACTCACCGACAAGCTCGGCGGCGACAACAAGGCCATCGGCAAGCTCGCGATCTACGCGGTGATCGTCGTCGTTGGCTTCGGCGTGCTGGCATGGAGCCTCTGGCCCAGCAGCCGCCCGATCTCGTCGAACCCGCGGAACCCGCAAGCCGCGGCCGCAGCCGATGAGCCGCGCGATCCAGGTGCACCGCCACCGCCACCCTCGGGCAGTTCTCGCATGGCGCCGGGAGCCGACGGCTAATCAACGACACGATTCTAAAGAGCAAGGGGGCCTGAACGGCCCCCTGTTTCGTTGGCGCTCTCGGTAGTCTCGATCGGTCGGCGACGACAGAGGCAACGGCCGGCTTCAATCGGTCCAAGGACTCAGGAACTGTCTCGCGCAGTTGACTCGGCCGATCGACGAGCTACGAACCAGAGGACGAGGAGCCGCTACTCCCGCATCGCCGCACCAACCGCTTCGGCCAGGCGCTCCGCCAACGACCTCGGAGCCACGCTCGACTCGAAGGGACCATGCTGCACCGACTCATCGTCGTCGGTGGCAATCCGATGCTCGGCCAGCAGCATCCATGGTCCGCCATCGACGGCAAACGCAACGCCCTGTCCGAGATCGCCGAGCCAAGCCGGACGTCGATCCACGGCGATTGCCCGCACGCGTCCTGCGTCGGCCCGCGACGTGCGCGTCACACGCTCGAAGACGCGTGCCGACGACGCGTCTCCGACCACGAGCAAGACCAGCGTCGCATCGAGCATCGCGGCCAGCGGTGCGAGGCGCGCTTCGGCCAGCTGTCCAACCAGCCGTGCGCGTTCGTCCGCCAGCCTGGCCGAGAGCGCCAGCACGACCACGCGATCGCCTTCGCCCGCGACGCCCCGGAGCGTCGCCACCCGGCCTCGGGCGTCGGTGCCGATGGCGTCTCCGAAAACCTCGCCCGCGCGCACCGGTGCGGGAGGCTCGCCGAGCTCTGCAAGCGTGGCGACCACCTCGACGTCGAGCGACGGCGCTTCGAACCAGTCTGCATCGCTCTGCAAAGCCTCGATGCTGGCCCTCGCGACGAGGCGGCCTCCCCGCCGGGCTTCGATCGCTGCCAGCCGGCCGTCTCGTCCCGCGCTCAGCTCGAGCGAAGCGCCCAAGGAGACACCGGCGTATCGATCCAGTTCTCCGGACGCAACGAGCGACCACGAAAGCGGCGGCATGAACGCCAGCATCCGACTCGGCGGGTCGGCAAACGCCAGATCGAGCTGCGGCGCGAGCAGCGGCGGGAGCACGGTCTCGAGCGACTCGCGTCCGAACGGCTCGGGCAGCGGTGCCACGAACACGCGGGAACGATCGCCGGCGCGCCAGGCGATCAGCCGACCGGGCTCGGCCACCACCCGCAGCGGGTTGGCCTCGCCCATCGAGAGCGATACGGCGGGATCGTCGCTCTTTCGGATCGCGATCGTCATGACGTCTCGCAAGGCCGGCCCCGAAGCACGCGGCACTTCGATTTCCATCCGATCGACGACCGATCCCGATCGATATGCGTCGAGCAACGCATCGAGCGGACCTTCTTCTTGGGCCGCGGACGCTTCCGACGCGGCGACGCATGCCACGACGACCGCTAGGCCGACCGCAAGAACGACGCCGAGCCTCACGCCTCGGCCCCAACCCGCGCCGCGCGCAGGCGTTCGGTCAGTCGTCCGATGCTCATCGTCCAGCCGGGCGGCTTCAACGCCGGCGCAAGATCCGCCAGTGGCTCGAGGACGAACAACCGCTCGGCCATCCGCGGGTGCGGCACCGTCAATCCGGGTTCGTCGATCGCCTGCTGCCGGAACAAGAGCAGGTCGAGGTCGAGCGTCCGCGGCCCCCACCGCTGCTCGCGCGCCCGGTCTCGCCCGTACCGCCGCTCGATCTCGAGCATGCCGTCGAGCAACGCCCGCGCCGAGCAGTCGACCTCGAGCATCGCCACGGCATTCACGAAGTCGGGCTGGTCGGCCACGCCCACGGGCGTGGTCGTGTAGAGGCGGCTCGTGGCGATGACGCGGACGCCGGCGATCGTGCCGAGTTCGCTCGCGGCGCGGATGACGTTGCCCGCCGGATCGTTTAGGTTGCTGCCCAGCCCGACGTAGGCCTTGCGCTCTTCTGCGAGCGGCGTGCGAGCTTCGAGGTACCAGGCGTCTTCGGCGGGGTTGTCCACGACCAATGAAAGCGGCCGCCTGCGTCGTGGGCAAGCGGCCGGGAAGGTCTATCTGGATCTCGCGATGGGCGTCGCCCGCGCCGGGCTATTCCATCGGCTCCAACTCGCGGGTGCGGTGCTGCATCTGGGCCTTCAGCCGCTCGAGGATCGCGCTGTGCATCTGGCTCACGCGGCTCTCGGAGAGCGCCAGCGTCGCGCCGATCTCCTTCATCGTCATGCTCTCGTAGTAATACAAGATAACGATCAGCCGCTCGGCCCGGCTAAGCCCCTTGGTCAGCATGTCGCGCAGGTCCTTGCGCTGCATGGTCCGAACGGGGTTGTCGGCTCCGTCGCGCATGACCTCGAGGTCACGCGTTTCGCCGCCGCTGCTGTCGCTGGCCTTACGCGTCATCGACATCGTCGAGACGGCGCGGCTGTCGCGGCGGATCTTGTCGAACTCGTCCTTGCCGACGCCGAGCCGCTTGGCGACCTGATCATCCGACGCGGGCTGGCCGGTCTCCATCTCGATGGAGCGGCGGACGCCGTCGACCTTGGCCGACCGGCTGCGCACCAGGCGCGGCACCCAATCCATGGCGCGGAGTTCGTCGAGGATGGCGCCCTGCACGCGGCGGGCGCAGTACGTCTCGAACTTCACGTTCTTCTCGAGCTGGAACGCCGAGATGGCCCCCATGAGTCCGAACATGCCGGCCTGCACCAGGTCTTCGACGTCGACCTCGTCGGGCAGCCGCGCGTGGATGCGCTCGGCGTTGTACCGCACGATCGGCAGGTACTTCTCCCAAAGGAAGTTTCGGATCTCGTCGCTCGGCTCGGTCGCGTAGAGCTTCCAGACCTCGCGAATGTCCATTTCCGCATACACCGAATCGACCGCGACTTCCGCTGCGTCGGCCGAAGCACGGACGCGAGAAGGACGGACTTTCGGAGACTTGGACGATTTGAGAGCGGTGGGCATGGTCGGCTCCCTGACCCCTGTTCCATCGAGCCCGACACTCCGGCAAACCGGTCTTCGGGCTGTGGTCGCGCGTGCCATCCGTGGTCACGCACTGTTGAGTATACAGAATACCAAGGTCGAACGCCAGCGTTTCAACAATCTCACGAAGATGTTTTCTGATTTGCTGCAGCCGGGTCAGCCTCCGCGACCCCGCGCAGCTCTCGCTCGCGATCGACCACACGCTGTGCGATCAATTCAAAGACGTATCCAACCGCGACCCCAAGCCCATAACAACCAAGGCACGACACGATGGCGCGAAGCATGACGCTCGACGCATCGCTCGAGGTGATCAATCCCGAGAGCATCGCAACCGAGAACCCGCACAACCCGCAGAGCGGGCCGCAAACGCGCGATGGCAACGGTTGGGACGATCCTGACGGCGGCATGTGCCACCTCCATCGGCCACGAGCCTGGGCGACTCAAGCCGATTTGCGCACGAAAGTTGTGTTCAGCGCAGGAAGTGCGCAACGCCGCACCCGGTCGGCGTCGCTATCGGCCCCGCACGATCCGTGCCAGCAGGCCGCGCGCGGGGCGCCCCTTCCGATCAGAATCCGATCGTTCGCATTCGATCTCTTCCGACAGACGCTGCACCACCCTGTTCAAGTGGCGAGCAGCGCTCGACTTAGGCGCTGCGAGCGCCAGCGGGCGTCGCACCCGCGAGCAGCGCTGCACGATCGGATCTTCCGGAACGTGCCCCACCATCGGCAGGCCGCACCCGAGGAATCGTGCCGCGACCTCCGCCACCCGAGCGTGCGCGGCCTGCGCATCGCCGGCGTCCTTCGCACGATTGATCAGCAAGTACGGAATTCGTTCGCATTGGATGTTGCGCACGCTCTTCACGAGCGCGTACGCGTCGGCGAGCGACGCCGGATCGGGCGTCGCGACCACCAAGGGCAAGGCCGCTCGCGCAAGGCCATCGCGCACCGAGGCCCCGAGCCCCGCGCCGTGATCGACGACGACCACGTCCATCGCGCGGCTCAAGAGGTCGACCGTTTGCGCGACCGCCGCGCGGGCGTCCGCACCCGACGCGAGCCGCAGCGGACCGACCATGCCCGGCACGACGACCATGCCCGCTGGTCCACGCATCGAGATCCGGCGGACGAGGTCGACCGTGACCCGGTCGCCCTGGGCCACGCGCGCGACCGCTTCGGTCAGCCGGGCCGTCGGTCGCAGCCCACAGATCAGGTCGGCATTGGCCAGGCCCAGGTCGGCGTCGACGAGCGCGACTCGAAGCCCGCGCTTGGCCAGCGCGATGCCCATCGAGACGGCGATGGTCGTCTTTCCGACGCCGCCCTTGCCCGAGGCGATGGCGATGACGGGCGCCCGGCGGACCGGCGGCTCGGGGCTCGACCGGCGCTGGGCTAGACGCCGCAGCGCCGATGCCTGATCGCTTGCCGCCGCCGGCATCACGCACCAACCTCGGTCAGTGCCGACTCGGGCAAGTTCGTCTCAGGCGCACGCGGCTCGGGACGCCTCGCCGGAACGCCGCCGACGAGCACCAGCCGGGCCAGACGATCGGCTCGTCCGGGCTCGATGTGGTCGGGTACCTCCTGGCCGGTGGTGACGAAGCTCAGCGGCAGGCCGAGCGCATGGACCATGGAGATCACCGTGCCGACGCCCTCGGCTTCGTCGAGCTTGGTGAAGAGCACGCGATCCGGGCCCGCCTTGGCGAAGCCCTCGGCCGCGCGCCGCAGCGCGCCTGCGCCTGCGGTCGCCGCCAGCACCAGATGCGTCTCGTCGGGCTTCGCGGCGGCCAGGTACTCCGAGAGTTCGTCCACGCGCTGGTCGTCGCGCGGGGAGCGACCGGCCGTATCGATGAGAACGACATCGCAGTCGCTCATCGCGCGACACGCCGCGGCCATCTCGGCCGGGCTCATGACCACCCGCAGCGGCACGCTGATGATGCTGGCGTACGTCCGGAGCTGCTCGACCGCGGCGATGCGGAACGTGTCGGTGGTGATCAAGCCCACCCGCCGCCCACGCCGGAGCTTGTACGCGGCGGCCAACTTCGCGATCGTGGTGGTCTTGCCCACCCCGGTGGGACCGACGAGCGCGATCGTGAGCGGACCGCCCTCGGTCCGGCCCCGCCCGGGCGATGCCACCCGCACCACGTCGGCGAGCGCGCCCTGCACCGCCGGGCCCACCAGCGACGCATCGCAGAGTTCCTCACGCGTCAGCCCTGCTCGCACGACCGAGACGACCTCGTCCGCCAGGTCTCGATCCACCTCGGCCTCGACCATCCGCACGTAGGCCCCGGCCAGGGGCTCGCCGAGCGCTGCGGCCGACACGGGCCCGGCCTGCTGCGTGTGCATCATGCGGCCCAGCATGTTGCGGAGGCTGCGCAGCTCGCTCTCGACGCCAGCCGGCGCTGCCGGGGTGTTGGCTCCCGAGGCCCGGACGCGCATGCGCTCGACGCGCTCGGACGGAGCCGAACTATCGGCCTTCACGGGAGCCGCCGCAACCTCGAATGGTGGCGCCTCGGGCGAAGCGTTCGGCTGGGGCGCCGGAGACGGGGCACCAGCGAGCTGGGTGTATCGCTCGAGCAGCTCCTGCCGCCGCTGCGGCGACGTCGGATCGGCAGCTTCGGCAAGCTCTCGCCGGGGCCGAGGCCTGGCGGGCTGCTTGGGCGGACTGGCGGGCTGCGGCGACCGAACCCCGGTCTGTCGCGGGGCCTTGCCGCGCTGGCGATCGCGCACGACCGACGCCGGCGACGCGGTCACTTCGACGACGGGCCGGCCACCAATGCCGAACAGCCCGCCGACCTTGTAGTTCCGCGTGTGCAGGATGATCGCATCGCGGCCCAGCTCCCGCTGGACGGCGTCGATGGCGTCGGCCATCGACCGTGCGCGATAGGTGCGGATGCCCATGCCCTCCGTGGCTCCTTCTCAGATGCAAGTCGGGCCTCCGGCCCGGCTGGGTCGCGTCGGGACTATCGACAACCCGCGGAGCCGGCGACGACATTTTCATGCCAACCAGAACGCGAATCGGGCACGCCCTACCCCGCGTGCGCGACCGCTGCCTCGCCGGGCGGCCGCACCAGCCCCATTGCGTTCAGCTCGATCTTCTGGTCAACCTCGTTGTATCCCAGCACCGCGATGCCCGGCAGCCTGGGCTCCATGATCTGGAACAGCACCGCACGCACCGTGGGCGAGGCCAGCAGCACCGGAGCGTGCCCGGAATTCACCACCGGTTCCAAGGCCCTGGTGATCTCCTGGGCCACGGCGTTGCTCACGCCGGCGGGCATCGTCAGCGTCGTGGTCTCGGCGCCGCGGTCGATGTAGCTGCTGACCAGGTCTTCCATCGCCGGATCGACGGTCGCGCACGAGAGCACGAGCCTGCCGTCGCCCTCGTCGATGGCGTACTGGTGGCAGATGGCCCGCCGCAGCCCGTTCCGCACGTATTCGGTCAGCACGTCGACGTCCTTGGTCTTGCCGCCCCAGTCGGCCAGCACCTCGAGGATGGTCTCCATATCGCGGATGGGCACGCGCTCGCGCAGCAGGTTCTGCAGCACGTGCTGCAGGTCGGCCAGCTTCACCGAGCCGGCGAGCGCCTCCTCCACGAGCTTGGGGGCGCGGTCCTTCACGCCTTCGATCAGGTTGCCCACCTCCTCGCGCGTCAGCAGCTCGCTGGCGTGGGCCTTCACCACCTCGGTCAGGTGCGTCGTGAGCACGCTGGCCGCGTCGACGACGGTGTAGTTCATCGACTCGGCCCGCATCCGCATGTCGGTGGTGATCCACCACGCGTCGAGGCCGAACGCAGGCTCCTTGGTCGGCTCGCCCTGCAGCTTGCCGGTGGCGATGCCCGGGTCCATCGCCAGGAGCTGGTCGGGCCTGGCCTCACCACGCGCGACGTCGGCCCCGCGGATGCGCACGCGGTAGTGCGTCGGGGGCAACTGCAGGTTGTCGCGGATCCGCACCGGCGGCATGACGAACCCGCTGTCGAGCGCGAGCTGCCGCCGCACGGCCGAGATGCGCTCCAGCAGGTCGCTCCCATCGCCCGTGCCCACGAGCGACACAAGCGACTGGCCGACCTCTAACTCCAGCAGATCGACCTTCAACAGGCTCTCAACCGCCGGGGGCGGAGGGGGCGGCGCCGGCGGCGGAGGGGGTGGTGGCCGCGACGCGCGCCGCATCGCCAGCGCGATGCCGCCGAGCCCGAGCGACGTCGCCAAGAGCGGCACCGCCGGCAGCCCCGTGAACGCCAGCACGCCCAGGAAGATCGACGTGATCGCCAGCCCCTTGGGCTGGCTGAACACCTGGCCGGTCAGCTCCTGTCCGAGTTCGCCCTTGTCGCCCGAGCGCGTGACGATCAGCGCCGCCGCGATGGCGATGATGAACGAGGGAATCTGGCTCGTGAGCCCGTCACCGATCGTCAGCCGGCTGAACGTCTCGGCCGTCTGCGATGCGGGCCAGCCGCGCTCGATCGTGCCCACGGCAAATCCGCCGGCGATGTTGACGCCCGTAATGACGATGCCCGCGATCGCATCGCCGCGCACGAACTTGCTCGCACCGTCCATAGCACCGAAGAAGTCGGCCTCGCGCCGGATTTCCTCACGCCGGTCGCGTGCTTCCTGCTCGCTGATGATCCCCGCGTTCAGATCGGCGTCGATGGCCATCTGTTTGCCGGGCATGGCGTCGAGCGTGAACCTCGCCGCAACCTCGCTGATCCGCGTGGCGCCCTTGGTGATCACCAGGAACTGCACGGCCACGAGGATCAGGAAGATCACGATGCCCACGAAGAGCGAGTCGCCCGCCACGAAGTTGCCGAACGCCTCGATGACCTGGCCCGCCACGTCCATCGCGTCCTCGGGCGAGGTCGCGTCGGCCGTCAGGATCAGCCTCGTCGAGGCGATGTTCAGGACGAGCCGGAACATCGTGACGCCCAGCAGCAACGAGGGGAACACGCTGAACTTCAGCGGCCGGTCCATGTACAGCACCGTCAGCAGGACGACCACCGACAGCGACACGTTCGTCGAGATCATCAGGTCGAGCAGGAAGCTCGGCAACGGCACGATGAGTACGGCCAGCAACGCCACGAACCCGATGGGCACGATGATGCCGCGCCACTTCGAGAGCGCTTCGAGCCGAGCCAGGATGCCGTCGCCCACCGCCATCAGCTATTTGCCCCCACGGTCTCCGACGGTGCGGGCGCCCTGTGGCTGCCCTCCAGCCGATACACGTACGCCAGCACCTCGGCGACTGCCTCGTAGTGCTCGGGGCTGATGGTCTGCCCGACCTCGACGCCCCGGTACAGCGCGCGCGCCAGCGGTGGGCGCTCGACGACCGGGACGCCGTTCGTTCGCGCGACCTCACGGATGCGCAACGCCACGTAATCGGCGCCCTTGGCAACGACCTTGGGCGCCGCCATCTCGTTGGCGTCGTACTTGATCGCCACCGAGAAGTGCGTCGGGTTGGTCACCACGACGTCAGCCCCGGGTACGTCGCTCTGGACTCGCTGCAGGGCGATCTCACGCGCCACGCGAGAGCGGCGCTGCTTCATCTCCGGATCGCCGTCCATGGACTTCTGTTCTTCCTTCACCTCCTGCTTGGTCATCTTGTTGTCGTGGCGGTGCTGCCACTTCTGGTACTTCAGGTCGATCAGGCCGATGATCAGCAGCACCGCCAACATCCAGATCGACAGTTCGACCATGGCCCGGAGGCTCGCGACTACCCCCGCCTTCAGGTCCATCAGCGGGAGCGCTCCCAGGACCGGCACCCACCGTGCGATCACGAACACCACCACCACCATGACCAGGACCAGCTTGACCAGGTCCATCATGAGCTTGACGGCCCCCTTGGGCCCGAAGATGCGCTTGGCTCCGCTGACCGGGTTCATGCGGCTGAGCTTCGGCTTGATGGCCTCGGGCGAGAGCGCCCAGCCAACCTGGACCAGTTGCGACAGCAGCGAGATCACGAACATCACCGCCATCGTCGGCACCAGGATGAGCCCGATGCGCACGCCAAGCCAGCGGAGCGTGCGGTTGACGTCGTCGACGACGACCGCGTGTCCGGGGGCGCTGCCGGCCATGATGTCGCGCATCATCGCCGACAGCAGGCCGGTCGCCAGGATGCCCATCGCCGCGAGCAAGACCGCGGCGCCGGCCATCATGACCACGGCGCCGAAGTCCTGGCTCTTACCCACCTGGCCCTGCTCGCGCGTCTTCTTGAGCTTGTGCGCGGTTGGTTCTTCGGTCTTCTCGCCCGGGTCGTCAGCCATCGGCCACCCCCAGCGTCCGCGCCCACGCGTGGATTCGGCCGAAGCCGTCGGCGATCGCGTCGCCGGTCACGTCGCCGATGGCGTAGATCGAGACCGCCAGCACGCCCATGCCCAGCACGATCTGGATCGCAAAGCCGATGGTCATGATGTTGATCTGCGGGATCGTGCGCATCAAGACGCCCATCGCCAGGCTCGCCAGCGTCGCCATCAGCAAGACCGGCATCGCGATCCGCAACCCGACCACGAACGCCACGTCCAGCAGCATCACCAGGAGCTGGGCCGGCGCCACGTCGATCCATGCCATGCCGGGCGGAAGCGTCGAGAAGGTGTGCATGATGGCAACGATCATCTGCTCGAGCCCGCCGATCTGGATGAACAGGCACAGCGCCATGAGGTACAGCACCTGCCCGACCACTTCCGACTGGGCATCGAACTCCGGGTTGTACACCTGTGCCAGCGCGAGCCCGAGCTTGTAGCTGATCACGCTGCCGGCGATCTGCACGGCAACCAGCGGCATCGTCGCCAGCATCCCGATCGCCAGACCGATCAGGACCTCGCTGAACAAGACGACCGCGATCGAACCCAGCTCCAGCGGCGGCGCCTCCATGCCACCCGCCGCCACGGCGGGGTACAGCGCCACGGTCAGCATGACCAGCAGCAAGACGCGGACGCGGCGCATCACGAGCCGGCTGGCCAACACCGGCGCGAACAGGAACAGCCCGCTCAGCCGCGCCGCCACCATCCAGAACGGCAGCAGGTGCTCCAGGATGCTCTCGGCCACGGGATCCAACAGTCACCGCCCCCTCAGAAGAGCCGGAACATCTCGATCGTGAACTCGACGAGTTGGATCACCATCCACGGCAAGAGCAACAGCGAGACGAGCAGCATGCCCAGGATCTTCGGTACGAACGACAGCGTCTGATCCTGGATCGACGTCAGCGACTGAAACAGGCTGATCACCAGGCCGATGATCACGCCCACGATCAGCACGGGCCCGCCCACGCGCAGCGTGAGCAGCAGCACGTCGCGCACCAGCTCCACCATCCAGTCGCTGCCCATCGCGGCCCTCCTACACGCCCGGGAGCCAGTTGATCGCGCCCACCAGCGGCGCGGCGAGCACCAACCCCTCGCCCGCCACGCGAGAAACCTGGTCGCTCAGCCGCTCGATCTGTCCCTCCAGCACGAAGCTCTCCAAGAGCGAGCCCGCGAGCAGTTGCCACCCGTCGGCCATCACGAACAACAACAGCTTGAACGGAAGGCTGATGAGCACCGGCGGCAGCATCATCATGCTCATCGAGATCAGCACGCTGGCGATCACCATGTCGATCACCAGGAATGGCAGATAGATCCGAAACCCCATCAGGAACGCGACCTTCAGCTCGCTGAGCATGTACGCCGGCACCAGCTCGGCCATGCCGACGTCGGCCCGCGTCAGCTTGCTCGGATCGCTCACGTCGTAGCCGCGATACTCCATGATGGTCAGCAGGCTCGACCAGTTGCCGGTCGCCTCGATCTGGTCGAACATGAAGTCGCGCAGCGGCCGCGCGCCCGCCTCCCACATCTGCTCGTAGTCGGTGATCTCGCCCTGCTCGTAGGGCACGATCGCCTCGTCGTAGATCCGCCCGATCGTCGGCGTCATGATGAACAGCGTCAAGAACAAGCTCAGCGCCAAGATCACCTGCCCCGGCGGCACCGTCTGCGTTCCCATCGCCTGCTTCAGCAAGCCCAGCACGATGATGATGCGGATGAACGATGTGGTCATCAGCATGATCGACGGCACCAGGGTCACGACCGTGAGCACCAGCATGATGCTCACCGCCGTGCTGATGCCGGCCCGCCCGCCCTGCTCGTCGCCCGGCAGCGCCTCGGCCGCCGCGCCGAGCACCGAGAGCGGGTTCATCCCCCCGTCGCGGCCCTCCAGCGAGCTCGCAAGCTCGCGAGCGACGTCCGACGCGGCCGGCGGAGGCATCGCGAAGTCCATCGGCGGCCCAATCTCGCCCTGCGCCCACGCCGTCGAGGCGCCCAGCGCCACCACCACCGCCGCGATGAACGCCAGCCACTTCACGCCCACACTCCCCGCCCCCGGGGCAGTGGTTCGCCGCGCGGGCCAACCTCGATGATCTCGCCGCGCTCGACGCCATCTACCTCGGCGTCGCCGCCCTGGAATCGCTCGAGCGCCTGACGGAAGCGAACCGACACGCTCTCGCTCGCCTCGTCGCGCGTCTGACGCAGGATGGCCGCGACCTCGGAGGGATCGTCGAACTGCGCGAGCGTGGTGAAGCTGCCGCCCTTGGCCGCCATGTTCTGGCTGAGCAGCAGCACGCGCCGATCGATCCGCAGCAGGACCAGCACCTGCCCGCGTCCGACCGGATACCGAGCCAGCACCTCCAGCACGCCGCTGGGCGCTCGCCCGCCCGGCCCCATCATCGCCGCGACCGACCCCGAGCGCCGCGACACGAACTTCGCCAATGCCGCGAGCACCAGGATCAGGCCGATTACCATCGACACCGACGCGAGCGACCTCGCCCAGCCGCCAGCCGAGGGTGTCGCGCTCCCACCGGTCGGGCCCGGCTCGCTCGGGGCGGCGAGCAGCGGAATCTCCGACTCGCTCCGCCTTGCGGCAGGAGGGGGTTCGACGAGTTCTCTTTCTGGTTGCTTGACGGCCTCGACCCGAACCGGATCGTCCATGGGCGGCCCGACCTGGCCATGCGCGCGCGGAGCGCCGGCTACCAGCGCCACCAATGCACACCATGCCACCCATCGAAACGCCATGTCGCCTTCCCTGGCTCGGCACGCGCGGGCTCCGCCGCACGATCTGTCAGTCCGCCCGGCGGAGCGATTGCCCCGCCGTCCACCCGGTCCCTTACGAAGCCGCTTCCTCGGTCAGCTCCTGGCCGACCGTGTCGATGATCTCGTTCACGCGGATGCAGAAGTTGTCGTTCAGCACCAGAACCTCGCCCCGGGCCACGAGTCGATCGTTCACGTAGACGTCCAGCGGGTCGCCGGCCAGCTTGTCGAGCTCGACCACCGCGCCCGAGTTCAACCGCAGCACGTCCTCCACCAGCATCCGCGTCCGCCCCAGCTCGATGCGCACGTCGAGCTGTACATCGGCCAGCATGTCCAGGCCGTGCTGGGCACCGCTGACGCTCGAAAGGTCGAAGTCGGGCAGTTCCAGCTTGGCGCCCTCGCCACCGCCCTGCTGGGCGGCCTTGAGCGCCGCCTGCACCACCGAATCGGCGACCGTCTCGCACCCACCGCTCTCGCCCGGCGCCTTCTCATCACCCAGAGCCGCATCGGCCTCGGCCTGGATGCTGGAAAGCGCCTCCTTGGCTGCTTCCAAAGCCTCGGAGGTCGAGTCGTCTCCGTCTCCATCGGTCGCGTCGCCCGCGGCATCGCCCGCGGCGCTCTCGCCCTGTGGCGGATCGCCCGGGTCGCCCTGGGCCGACGGCTCCTGCTCGGACTGTTCTTCGGGCCGCTCTTCGGGCATCCTGCTCACCTTCACGCCGAGGCGTGCGCGGGTCTCGATCGGGCCGGCGCATGCCGGCACGAAGACGCCGGGCTCCGCCGGCATGTGCCAACATCGGAGCCGGGGCCCGGTCGTCCGCAGCTTTTGCCAATCGGCGCGCACCACTGTGCGAGCACCGCGCAATACCTGCGCTCCCCCGTCGAGGGACTCAGTTCCGCGGGAAGCCTCGGAGCTTGGCGATCACCAGCCGCTCGACCCTCGGCAGCCCGTCGGCGTCGTTGCCAAAGACGTCGTTGATGAGCGCCGTGAGCTGGCGAGACCCGGTGCGGAAGTCGGGCTCACGCAGCTCGGTCAGCTTCGCCCGGCGGAAGATCTGCGTGATGCCTTCCTGGATCTCGGCCGTACGCTGCTCGAGCTGCTTCTGTACGTAGTCCTGGTTCTTCCGGCGGACCTTCAGGAAGATCTGGGCCTCCCAGATCCAAACCTGGTTGCTCGTCATGTTCTGGTACTGCTCGTCGGTCAGCAGCACCTCCACCAGGGCCTCGGGGTCCTCGTCTTCGCTCACGATCTCGGCCGCCGCGTCCTTCGGTCCGCCGCTCATCATCGTGATGAACAGGAACACGCCCACGCCCTCGACGGCCATGATCGCCGCGATCACCGCCAGGAGCTTGATGGACGGCCCCTTCTTCCCCTCGGGAGCCTCGGCGTTCTCGGTGTCCTTGGGTGCCTCGTCGGCCATGCCTGTCCTCCGCCAATCGTGTTATCGGCTACGGCCGCCCGGTCCAATTGGGATCGGGATGCGTCTCGTCCGGGTTGATCTCGGTGCGGATCACCTGCACCCGGCGATTCGACGCGGCCGCCGCGCCCGGCCCGCGGGCCGCCACCATGGGCTCGCCATCGGCCTTTGCCTCGAGCTCCATGAGCCTCGGATCGAGCCCGACCTCAGCCACCAGGTAGTCCATGACCGCCCTGGCCCTGCGATAGGAAAGATCGTAAAAGTCCAACCCCGAGATCTGGTCTTCGGCGCCCCAGGCGTGCCCGCGGACCTCGATCTTGACGCGGTGGCCCCGCAGCGCCGGGCCGATCTCCTCGCGGAGTTGCCGCTGGACCCGCGGGCTGAGCTCGAACGAGCCCTCGTCGAACGTCAGGCTCGCTCCGACCGTGAACCTCAGGCCCTCGTTGATGACGTTCGTGCTCTCCTCTCGGCCGGCGATCGACTCGGTCGTGGTTTCGGCGGAGATGAATGGCTTCTCGGAAGACTCAGAGTTATCGGTATCAAGCGTGTCGACCGTGTTGAAGGGCACGTCATCGACCCGGGTCTTGCCGATGCCACCCTGGTAGCCGAAGGCTTCCTGGATGCTCCGCACCACGTCCTGGTAGTCGCGCTCCTGCTTGAGCTCGCTGAAGGCGGCTAGCAGGATGAAGAAGCACAACAGCAGCGACATCAGGTCGCCGTAGGTCACGACCCACTCGGGCACGCCCTGGGGTGGTGGCTTCTTGCGCTTCTTGGCCATGGCTCACGCCGCCTCGCGGGCCGCGACGAATGCATCTCGCTGGGCCGGCGGCAGGAACGTCAGCAGCTTGCTCTCCACCACGCGGGGGTTGTCGCCGCTCTGGATCGACATCACGCCGGTCACGATGATCGTCTTGACCAGCATTTCCTCGGCGTCCTTCGCAGCCAGCTTGTCGGCGATGGGAGACGCGAAGAGGTTCGCGATCAACGCGCCGTACAGCGTCGTGATGAGCGCCACCGCCATGCCCGGACCGATCTTGCTCGGGTCGTCCATGCTCTTGAGCATGAAGATCAGGCCCAGCAGCGTTCCGATCATGCCGAACGCCGGCGCGTACTTGGCCAGCGCGTCGAGCACGGCCTTGCCGCTCTGATGCCGCTCGGTCAGCGCATCGAGCTCGGTCTCGAGGATCGTCTCGATCAGCTCCGGATCCGTCCCGTCGACGGCCATCTTGACGCCGCGCACGATGAAGGGGTCCTTCATCTCGCTCATCAGGTTCTCGAGGCTCAGGATGCCCTCGCGACGCGCGACCTCGGCGTACTTGACGAGCTCGGCGATCGTCTCGGCCGGGTCGCCCGTCTCGTTGAAGAACGACTTCTTGACCACGCCCACAAGGCCGGTGATTCTCGCAAGCGGGAAGGAAACGACGACCGCACCGGTCGCCCCGATGATCACCACGAAAACCGACGTCGGATCGACCAGTGCCATGATGTTGCCGCCGCCGCCGATCACCACGGCGATGGCGATCGCAACCACGGCGAGGACGAGCCCTACGACGGTTCCGATATCCATGGGACGCTCGCTCCAACGGGGCACATCGATCGGCGGCACGAGCCGCACACGTTCCCCATCTTCATCGTCGCGCCTTATCGACCGCTTGAGTCCAAGATTCGGACCACGCCAGAATTCACGTCGGCGGTAACAACCGACGCAGCAGCCGCCCGTACTCCACCGAACGCGTCACGACCTCGGCCATCGGCTCCTTCACCACGATGTGGTCGCCGCTCACCAGCGTGATGGTCGTATCAGGGTTCTCTTCGATGGTCCGGATAAGCTCCGCGTTGAGCACGAACGCCTTGCCATTGAGCCTCGTGAGCGCGATCATGCCGCCGACCTCCCTGGGGACGCATTACCGCCCGAGCACGACGAGCTGCTGCAGGAGCTCGTCGGTCGTCCGGATCACGCGGGCATTCGCCGAGTAGCCGGTCTGGGCCAAAATCAGCCCGATGAACTCGCGGCTCAGATCGATGTTGGACTCCTCGAGCTGTCCGCCCAGCGTGGCTCCGGTGCCGAAGCCGCCCGGCTCGGTGATCACCGCATCGCCGCTGTTCGGCCCGCTGCGGAAGAGGTTGTCTCCCGCGTCGGCGAGCCCCTGGGCGTTGGCGAACGTCGCCAGCGCGATCTGCCCGATCGGGCGACTCAATCCGTTGGTGAACGAGCCGCTGATGATGCCGTCGGCTCCGATGCCGAATGCATTGAGCGTGCCCGCCGGTAGCCCGTCCTGATCGTCTACCGCGATGCCCGACTCGCCCTCGCCCACGTCGAGCGCCTGCAAGCGCGACCCCTCGCCCTGGAACAAGAGGTCGAATGCGAGCGGCTGGCCCGCCCCAGTCGGCGCGCGATTCAGCACCACGCCCACGGGCTCGGCCTGCCGCAGGTTGCCGTTGGTGTCGAACTCGATGGTGCCCGTCGCCAGCGCCGTGCCGCCGGCCGCCTCATCGCTCTCGACGTAGTAGCGCCAGGTCGTGCCGGCGTCGGTCTTGTTCTCCAATACCATCGTCAGGTCGGCCAGCACCAGGCTGCCCAAGGAGTCGTACACGAAGAACGGCGTGCGCTCCGATTCACCGTCCGCCTCGCGCGTCGTCTGCGTTGCAAACGGGTTGCGTCCGGTTGTCTCTCCGTTCTCGTCAAGCACGACGAAGTCCCCGGTCTCGATGTCCAGGTCGTTCGCCGCGCCGCGATTGCCCACGATCTGGATCTGCCCGGTCGCCTCGTCGAGCGACACGCCCACCGCGCCCCCGCCGGGCTCCGGCTGGATGCCCAGGGAAGCGTTCAGGAATCCGATGAAGTCGCCGATGGTCGTCGCTGCGCCGATCGCCAGCGCCGCGATGGGCAGCGTTCGGCCACCCTTCTCCGCCCCACGGACCTGGACGCCATCACCCACGGTGGATTGCTCGCCGAGTTGCAGCGTCTGCCCCTCGAGGAACATCGCCGCCCCCGCGCCGCGCTGCGCCGGGTCTTCGAGCCCCACCAGCGGCGTATCGACCGTGAGCGGGGCGCCGTCGATCGAGGCGAGCCCCAGCCCGTCGCCGCCGGACAGCACCGTCCGCGAGCCCTGCTGCGCTACTTCGCCACCCGCGTCGAGCACGCCGTCGAAGCGCACCGTCGACGTCGCCTCGGCGATCGTCAGCGATCCGAGCTCGATCTCGACGTCTTGGAGCTGGCCGCGCTGCACCTCGAAGCTGTCGTTGATGCCCCAGCCCTGCACACGCTCGCCGTTGAGCGTGACCAACTCGTTGTTCTCGTTCAGCGTGAACGCGCCGGCCCGGCCGTAGAAGCGCTCGTCTCCGCCACGCAGCACGAAGAAGCCCGCGCCGTCGATCGCTACGTCCGTGGGCACGCCGGTGGGCGAGATCGTGCCGCTGCCCATATCGCGCTGGATGCCGGCGATCTTCGTGCCGGTGCCCACTTGGTGCGGATTGGTCCCGCCCAGATCGGCCGACGGCTCGCTGCCGATGCTGAACGTCCGCGGGTTCTGGTTGGCCTGGTGCATCCGTGCACCCTTGAAGGCCGTCGTATTGACGTTCGCGATGTTGTTGCCGATGACGTCGAGCCGTCGCGTCTCGACGTTCAGCCCGCTCAGGCTGGAAAACAGGGCCGTGGTCGAAGCCATGGGTCACGTTCCTTCGCGCCGCGTTTGAATCGCGACGATTGTTCCTACGAAATCGGGGCGCCACCCGGGGCCAGCTGCCGCAGCAGCGCGTCGCCGCTGGCCGCACTTGCCTCGCCTGACCCGGCCGACAACACAACGTCGACGTCGGTCATCATCGCGCTGTCGGCCGGCGTGCTCGCGAGCGCCGTGCGGCTCTCGACGTCGAGCCTGATCACCATGCCGTCCATCAGCACCGCCGCGGTCTGGGCGCCCTGCGCTTCGGCGACGTCGGCCGCGTACGACAACCGCTCGAGCTGATCCGCGCTCAGGTCGACGCCGAGCTCGGCGCCCGACACAACGACGCGACCACTCCCCAGCTTCCCGCTGCGAGCGGCATCGAGCGCGTCCTGGAATCCAGCACCATCAGGGGCCTTCTCGCCTCCACCCAGGCCAAGCAGCCTCGTGCCGAGGCCAACCAGACTCAGCAGGTCGAGCGGCGTACCGGTCATGGCAGCAGCTCCGCGTACTCGCCCACGCCCGTCAGCCGATCGAGCGGCAGCGTCGAGCCATCCTGCAGCAGCAGCGTCGGCGCGCCATCACGCGTGCGCACGGCGGCCACTGTACCCACGATCGTCTGGTCCGCTTCATCGATGCCCTCGACACGACGCCCGACCATCGACGTCGCGCTCGCCAGACGATTGTCCGTCACGAGCGACTCGAGCTTCTCGGTCAGTTGCAGGTCGCTCTCGATCGATCGCACGCTCGAGAGCTGCTGCACCAACGCATTCGTGTCGTTGGGCGCCAGGGGGTCCTGGGCCTGCAGTTCCGCGAGGATGATGCCCAGGAACTCCTGGGAATCGAGCTCGCCCATGCGATTGGTCTGAGTCGCGCCCGAGGCAAGCCCCGAGCCGGCGGAAATAGCGCTCATGCGACGCACTCCGGGAGCACACGAAGCCGGGCCATGCCTACGCGATGGCGTTCAGCCTCACCGTTCCCAACGCCCGCCAGGGCTCCGCCCCGGCGACCGCCAGCCCGTCATCATCTCGCGTCGCTCCGCGCCGCGACCCGCCGTCCGCCCCGTCGCCATCGGACGATCCTCGCCCGTCACGTTCGCCGGCAAACGCTTGGCCATCCTGGCCCCCATCGGCTCCGCCGTCGCGATCCATCGCAAGCCGCGTACCAGCCTGCGTCGGCTCCTCGATCAGCCTCACGTCGATCCGCTCGACCGTCAGCCCGCGCGACTCGAGCTGCTGCCGCAGCACGTCGCGCGAGCCCTCCAGCATTCGCTGCGCCTCGGCGTGCCGTGCCTCGAACGTCGCGGTCACCTGGTTCTGCTGCACCTGCACGCGCACGCTGAGCTGGCCCAGGTTCTCCGGACGGAGCCGGAGCGTGACCTCGCCGTTGCCCGAGCGCAGCGCCTGCGCCAGGCCGCGACCGACCTGGGCCTGGAACGCCTTCTCGAAGCGCAGCGTCTGGTCGGCGCGCTGCGGCACGCTCGGTGCACGCCCGCGGGCCGCGCCACCCTGCGGCCCGCGAGCGGCGTCCACGGTGCCCACTTGCGAGCTCTGTACACCCGCGCGGGCGCCGGCCGCGACCGCGGTCGAAGCGGTCGAGACCGAGGCAGCAACTGCCTGGGCACGCTGCTGCACGACTGCGTGCTCCGGAGTCGAACGCTGCTCGCCGCGTGATATCTGATCACCTGACGGTTGCGGCGGATCTTGCGGCACCGGCTGGTTCTCGAACTGAGAGCGAGCAGCCATCGCAGGGTCGTGCGTGGAGGCTCGGACCTCGGCCGCGGGCGTCTGCGGGCCATTGGTCGGCCGCGTCGCCTCGCTGACCAGTTGCTCCAGCCGACCGCGCGGTTCCTGCGCCCCTTGTCCGAGATTTTGCGCGGTCTGGCGCGGTTGCTGCCGGTTCTCGCGTGCGTCCTGGGCGTTCCACTCGGCCGCCGAGTCGTTACGCGCTTCGCCGCGCACGATGCCGGCCTCGCCCGCCTGCAGCGCGCCCAGCAGCATGCCAAAGGTCGCCGCATCGCCCTGTACGCGTACCTCGCGCTCCTTCGCGGAGCGCTGCGGACGCTCGGCGTCAGGGACCTTCGGGCTGAGCTGGACCTGCTGCTGCATCGGCGACCTCCGGCGCTACGCCGTCCGTTCGCAGTCGCTCCAGCAAAACCGCGGCCAACGAGGCGTCGTTCTTCTCGAACTCGGCCATCACCTTGTTCCGCTGCCGGCCATCCATCGACCGCAGGTACTCCACCACCATCGCACGGCCGTCGAGCTCGCCCTCGGCGGGCTCGGCCTGCCCGTCCCACATCGCCATCAACACGTTGTGCGCCGACGGGGCGCGTAGGCCCTGCAGCGTGTCAACGGCGGTACGGAATTGCTCCTGGCCGAGCAACTGATCCCGCTCGGCGATGCGTGCCTCGAACGCCTCTCGCTGCATCTCGATGGCCTGCGCAAGCCGATCGGTCTCCTGCCGCTCGCGGGCGAGCAGGTCCCGCAAGTCTTCCAGCTCGCGCATGGCCCGCGTCATACGCTGGTCGGCCGCCATCGCCGCTTCCTGCTGCAGGCGAACGAGCTCATCGGCCGTCATGGGCGAGGTCATCAGCGTGTTCACGCGGTCGCGGAGCTCTTCGACCTCCTGCTGGCGCGCTTCCTCTTCCGCGGTCTCAGCCGCCAGGCGAGCCTGCCGCTCTTCGCCCGTCTCGGCCAGCACCTGCCTCAGAGACTCGAATCGCTCCTGGTCGAGCCGCCCGGTCATGCCCAGCCAGCCGGCGAACGCCCCGATCGCAATCAGGTTCGCGATCGCCAGCACCGACGCGATGGTCCACAGGTTCCGCATCGTCTAGCCCTCCGCCGCGCCCGCGTGCCCGCGACGCATGACCGCAAGGTCGTCCAGTTCCTGCCGCTCGGCCTTCTCGAGCTCGGCCACCCACGCCCGATGCCGCCGCTCGCGCAGCCGTTCGATAGCCTCGCGGCGCACCGCTGCCTCGCGCAGCAACTCGCGCGCCCGGTCGACGCGCTTCTGCACGCCCGCCAGCTTTACCGCCAGCGATCGAGCCCTTCGATCGGCCCCGAGCTCTCCCGCCACGTGCTCCCGCAGCGATCGGGCCGATACGCGTCCGACCATGAGCGACCGCGAGACCTCCCGCTCTGCCTCGACCGTCGCACGAAGTTTGGCGATCTCGGCTTCGATGTCGCTGCGCTCGCGCTGCACCGACGCCAGCAGCGCCTGAGCGTTACGCTCGTCGCGTCGCCGCTGCTCCAGCACCGCCTGCAACTCGAACACGAACCGCCGCGTCACGCCTTAGCCTCCCGTGCCCAGCTTCTTCGAGATTTCCTCGCCCAGGGCAAGCAGTCGCTGCCGGGCCTCGTCGAACGCGCCGGCATCGTCCACCGTTTGCTGCAAGAGCCCATCGATCGCCGGCATGAGCTCGATCGCCGCGTCGACCTCGACGCTCGAGCCCTTGGCGTACGCGCCGATCCGGATCAGGTCCTCGGACTTCGCGTACGCCGCCAGCAGCCGGACCACCAGCTCGCGGGCCCGTGCATGCTCGTCGTCCATCAGCCGCGTCGCGAGCCGGCTGACCGAACCGAGCACGTCGACCGCAGGGTAGTGCCCGCGCGTTGCCAGCTCGCGCGAGAGCAGTACGTGGCCATCGAGCACGCCGCGCACCGCGTCGGACACCGGCTCGTTGAAGTCGTCGCCCTCGACGAGCACCGTATACATGCCCGTGATCGATCCGACCCGCCCGTCGTCCAGTTCCACGGCTCCGGCGCGCTCGAGCATCGACGCCATCTGCGCGAAGACGCCGGGCGTGTAGCCACGGCTTGTCGGTGGCTCGCCCGCGGCAAGCCCGATCTGTCGCAACGCGTGGGCGTACCGCGTCAGCGAGTCCATCACCAGCAGAACGCTTCGGCCCAGATCGCGGAAGTGCTCGGCCACGGCGCATGCCGAACGCGCCGCTCGCGCGCGCACCAGCGGCGATTCGTCCGCCGTTGCGCACACGACGACGCTGCGCTCCAGGCCGCGCTCGCCGAGCGCATCTTCGATGAACTCCCGCACCTCGCGGCCGCGCTCACCGATGAGCGCCACGACTACGACGTCCGCGTCGGTCTGCCGCGTGATCTGTCCGAGCAGCGTGCTCTTGCCGACGCCCGGCCCCGCGAAGATGCCCATCCGCTGTCCGCGGCCGATGGTCGCCATCAGGTCGATCGATCGCACGCCGGTCCTCAGCGGCGCGTTGATCGGCTCGCGAGACATCGGCCCAACGCGCATCGCATCGAGCGGCGCCCAGCCCTGCTCGCGCGGCGCGGGCCGACCGTCCAGCGGCCGGCCCATCGCGTCGATCACCCGCCCGAGCAACCCGGGCCCGACCGCCACGCTCGCCCACGCTTGCAAGCCTTCGACGGCGTCGCCTGCGCGGATGCCCTCGCCCCGGCCCATGAGCATCACGATCGCTCGCTCGTCGGCCAGGCCCACGATCTCGCCGAGTTGCTCGCCACCCCCGGCCAGGGAGGTACGCACGCGCACGACCGAGCCGACCGGCATCGCCAGCCCGCTTACCAGCAGCGTCGCGCCGCGCAGCGCCGACACCCGGCCCGACACGCCCATCGGGATCGTCGCATCGAGCGCGACGCCCGCCCGTTCCAGTACGCTCACGACGACTCGCCCGGCAGGAGCGCACCGACGATGCGTTCGAGCTGCGTCTCGATGGTCCCGTCGATGCGCGACTCGTCTGCCTCGACGATCACCGAGCCGTGCGACAGCGCCTCGTCCTCGACGAGTTCCACGCTCGCCGACTCACCCAGCCGATCGGCGAACGCCGGCATCGCCTCGCGCACGGCTCGGGCATCCGTCGGCGATACTCGTACGCGGAGGCGGCCTGGTCGCATCGCGAGCCCGATGGCTTCCCCGAGTTGCCGCGCCGCGGCCTGCTCGTCGACCTCGATCGCACGCTTCGCGACACGTTCGCCAAGCTTCACGGCCAACGACACCACGCCGCGCTCCGCCTCGGAGTGCAGCGCATCCCGCCGTTTCTCAAAGGCTGCAAGCGCTTCTTGCCATGCCGCCTCCAGCCGCTGGAACACCGGCTGCTGCGACGTCAGCGCGGCTGCGCGGCCGTCCTCGTGGCCCTTCGAACGGCCTTCTTCCAGGCCCCTCTCGAGCCCCTCGGCGTGTCCCTGCTCGACGGCGCCGGAGATCAACCGCTCCCGTTCGGCCTTGGCCTCTTCGATGATCCGATCGGCCTCGCGGCGCGCACGATCCACCATCGCTTCGCCCTGCCGCGCCAGGTCGCCAAGGTCGAGCACGACCGCCTCGCGCGCGATCGTCGCCGCATCGGCACGCGGGATCATCGGCATGGGAGCGCCTCCGTCACCGTCAGACCACCAGCTCGGAGTCGCCGCGGCCCTGGATCATCACGTCGCCGGCTTCCTCGAGCCTGCGCACGATGTCGACGATGCGCTGCTGGGCCGTCTCCACGTCGCTGATGCGCACGGGGCCCATGAACTCCATGTCTTCCTTGATCATCTCGGCCGCACGCGCCGACATGTTGCCGAAGATCTTCTGCTGCAGCTCTTCCGACGCGGTCTTGAGCGCCAGGCCCAGCTCGTCGTTGTCGACCTCCTTGAGCACGGCCTGGATGCCCTTGTCGTTCACCAGCAGGATGTCCTCGAACACGAACATCAACCGCCGGATCTGCTCGACCAGGTCGGGGTCCTCCGATTCGAGGCCCTCCATGATCGCCTTCTCGGTCGAGCGATCGGCGAGATTCAGCATCTCGGCCACCGTGGGCACGCCGCCGCTCTTCTCCATGCTCTGCATGAGCATGTTGCTCAGCCGGCTCTCCAGGCCCTTCTCGACCTCGCGGATGACCTCGGGGTTGGTCTGCTCCATGTTCGCGATGCGCTTGATGACCTCGATCTGCTTTTGCATGGGCAGGCCCACGAGGATCTCCGCCGCCTTGTGGTGGCTCAGGTGGCACAGGATCAGCGCGATCGTCTGCGGGTGCTCGTCCTGGATGAAGGTCAGCAGGTTCTCGCTCTCGGCGCGCTGCAGGAAGCTGAACGGCGTCTTCTGGACCTGCGTCTGGATCTGCGCGAGCACCTTGCTCGCCTGCTCGGGCTCGAGCGAGTTCAGCAGCAGGTCTTTCGCGAAGTCGAGGTTGCCCTCGCCCGCGAACTCGTTGGCAACGGTGAGGTCGTAAAACTCCTTGACGACCGCTTCCTGCAGCTTGCTGGGCACGCGTCCGAGGCTCGCAAGCTCGCGCGTTACCTCCTCGACCGTCTCGGCGGGCATCGCCTTCAGCACGATCGCTGCACGCTCGGTACCGACCGCCAGCAGCAAGATCGCCGACTTCGTCGCGCCGTCGAGATCGATCGCGTTCGTCGGCAGTTTTTCGTGCGGCTTGCGGGGCACGGCGTACTCCAGGCCCGGGCGGGCTCAATCGTGGCTCGCGGCCACCCAGCTCTGCAACAGCGACGCGGCCGTCTCGGGCGAAGACGAGACCAACTCCCCGACCTGGTCGAGCATCTTGCCCGCCCGCACCTGCTCCTCGTCCAGTTCGATGCCCGACATCGGCACGTCGCCCTCTTCGGCCTCGCCGTACAGGTCGCTGTCGCCCTGCAGCGCGGGCGGGATGCCGACCAGTTCCTCGGCCGTCGGCAGCTCGGTCTTCTTCGTCGCCTTGCGCACCAGCAAAGCCATCATGGCCACGCTCACCAGCGCCAGAACGCCGAGAACGGCCTTGTCGATCAATCCACCGCCCGCCAGACCCATGAACCCGCCCGCGCCGCCGCCGCCCGCACCGCCGAGCCCGAAGCCCCCGCCACCGGTCTGCATGCCGGCCAGCCTCACGTCGCTGCGCATCGAGACGGTCACCGCCACGTCCGCCGGATCGCCGGCCACGACGTTGCCCAGGACGAGCTGGATGCGAGATTCGAGGTCGCTCCTCACCAGGTCAAACCGGCTTGCGATCGCCTCTGCCGACGGAGGCGTGGGTTCTTCGCCCTCGGCCGCGGGCGGTTGGTCCTGCTCGAGCAGACGAACGACGTAGCTACGCGGCACGCCGAGCATCACCGAGACGTTCTGCAGGTCGCCACCCGGATCCTCGACGTTCTCCATCGTCGACGGGAAGCGATTCTCCAGCTCGGTGTCTTCGGTCGTTTCCGTCGACGACGTCCCCGTCGCCGAGCCCTGGCTCACAGAGAGCGGCTCGTTCGATCGCGTACCCGCGACGGCGCCCTGGACCGGCCCCTGCATGATCCGCTCTGTCCGGCTCTCGCTCGTGAGTCCCGACAGCGGCTTCTCGTAGGTCTGGCTCTGCCGCGTCCGCCGCGCGTTGTCCACCCGGGTCAAGACCGCAATGGTCAATCCGGGGATATCGTTCAGGAAGTCTGCGATCTTTTCCTCGAGCACGCCCTCCAGCACGAGCTGCTGGTCGAGCGCCTGCTGCCGAGTCACCCGGCGGTCGTCGTACGACTTGTACCAGCGATTGCTCACGCCGTCGATGACCCTTACATCGGTGGACTCAAGGCCCGCGACCGAGCCGGCGATGCCCTCGGCGATCGCGTCGACCGACTCTTGGGAGAGCTCACCCGCAACCGGCCACACGTACACCGACGCCGAGGGCGAGCGCGACGCCCGGCCGAGACCGGCCTGCTCGGGCATGTCGATGGTCACCTGTGCGTGCCGCAGCCCCTGGAAGTACGACAGGATGTCCGAGAGGTGCTGCGAATAGATGGCCCAGAACTGCTGGTGATTGTCCTGCCGAGAGTTCATCCAGCTGCGAGACTCGACCAGCTTCTCGATGAACGAGGCGGTCTGCGGCGGCACGATCCGCTGCTCCATGAGCAGGCCCTGCACCCGCGGCACGTAGTCGGGCTGCACGAGAATCTCGCCCGCCCCGTTCGTCTCGGCGCGGATGCCTTGCTGGTCGAGCGTCGCCAGCGCCCGAGACATCTGCGCTGCGTCGCCCACCACGGCCGCAGGCACCACTGCCGTTCGGGATGCGTACTGCGAGACCAGGTAGAACGTCATCGCCACGATGATGACGACCGATGCGACCAGCAGCTTCTCGATGGTGCCCAGACGGCCGAGATAGCCCGCCACCTGGCGCAGCCGTTCCTTGGGTTGCTTGCTGGACGTCTCCACGCCGTCGCTCCCTGACGCGTTCCACGCGCACATCACGCGCTGGCGCTATGCCAGAGCGTGCATTCGTGGTCGGCTTGTCGGGTGCCCTGGCTTGAATCACCCGGGCGGGTCACGGTTCGGGGCGCACGCCTCGCGTATCCATGCGCAAGTCCTGCGCTTTCGTCACACGCGCATCTGCTGGACTTCCTGGTACGCTTCCATCACCTTGTTGCGCATCTGCTGCAAGAGCTGGAACGCCGTGTCGGCCTTCTGCGTTGCCAGCAGCACGCCCTCCAGGTCGGTCCGCTGGCCCGTCATGAGGTCCTCGACCGCCTTGTCGGCGTCCTGACGCATCTCCGAGGCCTCGCGCAGCTGCCCAAAGAGCGCCTGGCGGAATGCCTCGCCGTCGGTAGGCTGGTTCTGGACCTTGCCGGGCTGCCCGTCGCGCAAGGGTCCGGACGCGCCGCCGATCAGGCCAACTGGGTCGCTCATGACGCTCCGCCTCCGAATCTGGCCGGTCGATCACCGGCCGGCCGCACATCCTACGCGATCATCCGCAAAGCCTGGGCCAGCATCGCCTTGGTCACCTCGGCCGCCGCCACGTTCGCTTCATACGCCCGAGAGGCCTCCATCGCGTCGACCTGCTCGGCGAACGTGCTGATGTCGGGTCCAACCACGTAGCCGTTCGCATCGGCGTGCTTGCTCGAGGGGTCGTACCGCTCGCGCAATGCGTTCTCGTTCTTGTAGACCTCGCGTACGTGCACGCCAAGGCCTTGCCCGTCGCTGCTCGGGGCGGACGGGTCACCCGCCGCCAGCACGACCTCTCGCCGCAGGTACGGCGCGTAGTTGCCCCACTGGTCTTCGATGACGTTGGCGCCGGCGATGTTGGCCGATGCCGCCGTCAGCCGCACACGCTGGGCAATCATGCCGCTCGTCGAGATGTCAAGGCTGCCGAACACGCCCTACTCGCTCCTTCAGGCCACGCGCTGGCTGATCGCCGTCCGCAGCACGCCCACGCGGCTGCGCATCAAGTCCGACGCCACGCGGTACACCCCGTAGTTCTCGGTCATCGACTGCATGAGCCGCTCGACGTCGCGATCGTTGCGGTCGTGCAGCAGCACGCCGCCCACCCCGCGTGTGCCGCGCAGGGGCTCGAGCGCCAGCGCTCCATCCCGGCCCACGCGGACCTCGCGCGAACTCTCCATCCGCAGCGGGCCGTTCACGCCGCCGCTCCGATCTCGCCGCTCGGCCACGGCCTCGCCCAGGACCTTCTGGAACGCCTTGGGCGAGACGTCGACGGCCTGGAAGTTCGGCGTGGTCAGGTTCGCCACGTTGTGAGCGAGCAGGCGCTGCCGCTGCCCCGTGAAGCGCATCATCGCCTCGAGCGTGGGGATCGAACCGGCCTGGAGGGTCTTCTCGAGCATCGCATTGATCACAACCGCAAACGCCGGGCCACTCCGGGCGCGAATGCCGGGGCGCCTAGAGGTCGGCCGGCACCAGCTTCTCGTCCTTCCACTTCTTGAGCTTGATGCCCAGCGTCCGCACGCCGATGCCCAGCGCGTCGGCGGTCCGCTGGCGGTGGCCGTCGTATCGCTCGAGCGTCCGGATGATCGCATCTCGCTCCATGTCGTCGAGCGTGGTGTCGCCCGGCGCGAACACGATGGCCCGGCCCGTGGCCGACTCCATGCCTTCGCCGACGCCCACGCCGGCGCCGACCGGCCGCTCCATCGCCGGCGCGGGCTCGATCGCGACCGCCGGCCGCTGCACCGGCGTCGTCTGCCAGGCCAGCCACGGCTCGAGCATATCGCGGCGGATCGTCGCGTCCTCGTGGCGAGACCCGCCCGCGCTCAGCACGACCGCCCGCTCGCAGACGTTCTGCAACTCGCGTACGTTGCCGGGCCAGTCATAGCCGCACAGCAGGTCGACGGCCCCGGGCTCGAGCCGCACCTGCCCGCGTCCCTCGCGCCGTGCGATCTGCCCGAGGAACGTCTCGGCCAGCATCGGTACGTCCTCGAGCCGGTCCGAGAGCGCGGGCAGATGGATCGGCAGCACGTTCAGCCTGAAGAACAGGTCCTGGCGGAAGTCGCCCGCCGCCACGGCCTTGGGTAGGTCGCGGTTGCTCGTCGCCAGCACGCGCACGTCGATCGAGATCGACTGACTGCTGCCAACGCGCTCGAAGGCCCGCTCCTGCAGCACGCGCAGCAGCTTCGCCTGGATCGCCGGACTCACCTCGCTCACCTCGTCGAGCAGCAGCGTCCCGCCGTGCGCAAGCTCGAAGCGGCCCTTGCGCATCTTGTCGGCCCCGGTAAACGCCCCCTTCTCGTGGCCAAACAGCTCGCTCTCCAGCAGCGTCTCGCTCAGCGCCGCGCAGTTCACCGCCAGGAACGGCCCGGTACGCCTCGGGCTCAGTTCGTGGATCGACCGCGCGACCACCTCCTTGCCCGTGCCGCTCTCGCCCACGATCAGCACCGTGCCGTGGCTGTCGGCCACCGCCTGCACCTGCGCCTTCACGCTCCGCATTGCCGGCGACGCGCCCACGAGCCGATCAAGCCCGAACGCCGCGCCGCCCGTGGCGATCTTGCCACTGGGCTCGACCTCGGCCTGGCTGCCGTGCGCCCGCAGCACGGCGTTCTCGCGCCGCAGCTTCGCGTGCTGGATGGCCCGCTTCACGCAGATCAAGAGTTCGTCGCCCTCGAATGGCTTGGTCAGGTAGTCGAACGCGCCGAGCTTCATCGCCTCGACGGCCGTCTGCACCGAGCCGAACGCCGTCATGAGCACGACCGGCAGTTCGTCGTCGATCTTGCGCACCTGTGCCAGCAGCTCCACGCCCGTCATCCCCGGCATCTTCAGGTCGCTCACGACCGCATCGGGCCGCTGCAAGGCCACGCGGTCCAGCGCCTCCTGGCCGCTCGTGGCCGCCAGGGCCGTGAGCCCGGCGCGCCGCAGCACCGAGCACACGCTGTCGCGCATCATTTCCTTGTCGTCGACAACCAGCACCGTGCTCAAGCTGCGCCCTCCGTCACCAACGCCGGCGACCGCGCCGGCAGCGTCAATTCGAACCGGGCCCCGCCGCCCTCGGCATCGCCGGCGTCCACGCGCCCGCCGTGCGCATCCACGATGCGTTGCACCATCGCCAGCCCCAGGCCGCACCCGGTCTGCCGCGTCGTGTAGAAGGGGTTGAACATCCGCTCGACCGCGCCCGCGGGCAGGCCCGGGCCGGTGTCCTCCACGACGTACGCCACGTGCGACGAGCCCTCGAACTCCCGCATGCCCGTCGTCACGCGCACGCGACCCGGCGCTTCGCCGCTCGACTCGACGATCGCCTCGACCGCGTTGCGGATCAGGTTCGCCAGCGCCTGGGCCACCAGCCCGCCGTCGAGCTCCACGTCCGCGCTCTCGGCCCATTGCACGAGATCGAGTTCCACGCCCGCCACGTCGGCCATCATCTGGCACGTCGAAACCGCGCGCCGCGCCGGCTCGACGGCATCGACCAGCGCCAGGGTCGGCTCGAGCTCCCGCGCAAATCGCAGCACGTCGCCCACCACGCCGTCGAGCTCCCGCGCCGCCCGCAAGATCTTGCCGGCCGTCTGCCCGCACTCGCCCTCGCCCAGGTCATCGCGCAGCATCTCGGCGTGCAGCGCGATCGCCGCCAGCGGGTTGCGCACCTCGTGGGCGATGCCCGCCGCCATCTCGCCCAACGCCGCCAACCGCCGGCTGCGCTCCAGCCGCCGGTTCGCCTCGTGCAGCTCGCCCTTCAGGCGCGAGACCTCGGACCGCAATGCCTGGTGCGTCTGCTCCAGCTCGCCCGCGGCCGCGTTGAACGCCCGCATCAGCTCGGCAAGGTCCTCGGGCGTCACGGGACCGCCATCGGCCGGACCGCTCGCCAGCACGTCGGAGTCGATCGCTGTCGAACCGCCCACGCTCAGGCCTCCCGATCCTGGTGGATCGGAACGCGAGCGGTGGAGCCGCCGTACGCACGCACGGCCCCCTTGCCTCGACCGACGCCCTGCATCGTCGACTGCACCCGGTCACGCGCGCCGTCCAAGTGCTGGCGTGTCTTCGAGTCTTGCTCGTGGACGCGCGTCGCCAGCACCTTCACGCGATCGAGCCGCTCGCTCAGCGCTGCCCGGTCGGCCTCGGTCAGTTCCGCCACGAATCCTTCCCAATCCCGGCGCACGTCTTCGAGGCCCTGGTGCACGGCAACGAGTTCGTCGACCACTGCCTGCCGCTCGCCCATGAGGCGCAGCAGGTCATCGCCCTCGCCACCGGCGATGAGCTCGTCTTGCCTGGGCCCGAAGCCCGCGAGTTGGTCGTACAGCGCTGCCTGACGCTCCAGCGCCGGCAGCACCCGATCGCGCAGCAATGCCCGGGCAGACGCCGAGCCGCACGATTCGCCGTGGGTCATCCTGACCTCCAGACAGGGCGCACTCCACGCCCCGGCGGATGCCATCGACCGCTTCAGGCAAAAATCTTCAAACTCCGCGCAAGAACTGCCGTGAGGGCCGCCGAGCTACTCGAACACCGGCTCGGCCAGGCGCCGCGCTCGCGTCGGAGCCGCCTCGGGCTCGGGTGGCTCGGTCAGGTCGATGGGCAGGTACACGCCGTTGGCGTGGTCGCTGTTCAGGACCACTGCGCACGGCGGCACGAACCGCGCTCCCTCGGGCACCTTCTCGTGCCCCAGCACGAACATCGTCACGCCCCACCGCTCGACGAGATCTTCAAGGCTCTCGGCGTCGTAGTGCCGGCCCCACACCATCATGTGGGCAGAACCCGTCAGCGGCCGGTAGTCATCGTCGGTCAGCTCTCGATCCAGGATGCCGACGTCGAACCGACCCATCATCGCCGGGCTCGGCACGCTGTGGCTGCACTGGATCACCCCGCGCGGCGTCTCGCACCGAAGGGCCAGCGGCATCGCCCGCACGAACGCCTCGATCGCCGCATGCACGCGGTCGGCCTCGTCGCCAAAAACGCGGGCGACGCCGTCGTTGAACGCCTCGACCACGCGCACGCCGTCCTTCACGATGCCCGAGCCCACGATCTGGGCCAGCTCGTGGTTGGCCAGGAGCACGTGCACGTGCTCGGGGTATGCCGCCTTCAGCGACGCCACCCTCGTCAGGGCTCGGAAGCTGAAGTCGACGCCGCCCATGAGGTGCTCGCCGTGGATCAACTCGTGCAGCGTCAGGTGGCTCCGCTCGCTCTCAGCCGTTTCGTGCGGGTCGCCGTGCAGACCGGCCGCCTCGATCACCCGGCTCAGGTGCAGCGGATTGTCGTGGATGTCGCCCGTGGCCACCAGGCTCCCGGGCGCCTCGACCCAGTCGACCGAACCCCGCCGGCATGACGCGTCGTGGCTCGCCTCGGCTGCCGCCTCGAGCGTCTGGCACACCACGTCCACCGACCCAAGATCGAGATCGTCGAACGCGTATACGTCCATGCGGGGCCGTCCTTTGCCAGCGGCGGTGGCGCTTGGCTCAGCTCGCGGCCGAGCCGCGCACCGGCGTGCCCCGTTCGGCTTCGGCCCGGAGGATGCCGTGCACCAGATTCAGCCGATCGGCGACGTACGTCATCGACTCGGGACGCTTGGTCGGGTCGACCTCGACGCACTGCATGATCAGGTCGTTGAGCTTTGGGTGGATCCGCTCGTTGAGTTCCACCGCCGGCTTGGGCTTCTCGATCATGCTGTCGTCAAGCGAGCCCAGCAGCGAATTCTCGTCGGCCAGGGCCGTCGGCACACGCTTGTCGGTCAGCATCGCGTACATCGTCGCGCCGAGGTTGTAGATGTCCGTCTTGGGCGTGATGGCCCGGCGGTGCACCTGCTCGGGGGCGATGAAGTCGGGCGTGCCCTGGATCCGGGGCTTGACCGTCCCCGTCGCGCAAGACTGGCCCAGGTCGATGATCTTCACCACGCCGTCGGGCGAGACCACCACGTTGTTGGGCTTCATGTCCGCGTGCACGAACCCGCGCTCGTGCATGTGCGCCAAAGCCAGCGCTACTTGATGGAAGACGCCCAGCGCGTCGTCGAAGGTCTTGGGCGGCTTCTGGTCCAACGCCACGCCGTCGACCAGTTCCATGACTAGGAACAGGTCCTTCACCTTCAGGAGTTGCTTGCGCTTCATCATCCGCCGGATCTTGCGGATGTTGGGGTGGTCAAGCTTGCTGGCGACCTTGTACTCGTACTCGGCCTGCTCGAGGAACCGCTGGTCCTTGGGCGTCTCACGCTTTACGTGCTTCAGGGCGTAGATCTGCTTGGTCTTCTCGTCCTGCGCCAAGTAGATAATCGACGCGGCCCCGCGGCCGAGTTCGTCGAGTATCCGATGGCCTTCGATGACCTCACCCTTTCGAAGCGGCTCCACCGGTGATTGCTCCTCCCGACCCTTCCTGGGTCCCGCCGAATCACGGGAACCGATCCTCGGGCGACTCTGCCGCCCCCCATCGCGGGCCGCCAGAACGCGGTCCGAACGGGCGTCTACGGTAGCCGCTCTATCGGCCCGTCGTGGCCTCGGATTCGCTCCAACTCTGCCTCCGGGCGCGGGTTCACCCAACACGTAAACTCTCGGACGCGTGAGCGCCGCGTTTCCGGCCCTCACGCCCTGCCCCAGTGGGGCTCTCTGGCTCGATTGTTCCATGCTCCCGCGAGCGTGGAAGGCCCGGTGGACTCACGCACGCCCGACCGCGGTGGGGAACGTCGCGGTCAATGACCTTGTTCGGAAGCCAGCCTACTCGGTTGCAGCCCACGCCACGACCGTCTGGCCGCACGCTGGGCGACTTGCGTACGCAACGACCCTTACGGACTTACTGCCGGCGGACGCCAGCTTCGGCCAACCGCCGGTAGAAGCTCTCGCGGGGGAAGTACGGACCCGGGTCATCGACGCCGGCCACGTCCTCGTGGAGCAGGATGCGGTCGCTGGGGATGTCCAGCTCGCGCGCCAGCGTCGCCACCGCCGCCACGAGCCGATCCATCTGGGCACGACCGAACGCCTCCTGGCGTCCGTCGCCGATCAGGCACACGCCGATCGAATCGCGGTTGTACGCGAGGCTGTCGGGACCAGCGACGTGGGCGCCCGGCTGCTGGCGGAGCCAGCGCTCGGCCACGTGGAGCTCGCCATCGGCCATGCCTCGGCCGTTGCCGATCACGAAGTGGTAACCGAGCCCTGCGAGCCCCATCGACTGGTGCGTCCGCGCAAGCTCGGCGGCGTTGCCGTGCCGCGACCGGCTGTGGTGGATCACGATCCGCGTCCAACGCTGCTCGTCGAGGCCGACCGGCGGCACCGTAATCGCTTCGAGCGGCACGCTCGCCGCAGACGCCGCCAGCGGCGCGATGCTCCGCCCACCGACGCCCGGGGAGCGCTGGCCCTCGACCAGCACCAGCAGCGACGCGAGCACGACCATCGAGCCGGCGAAGCTCGTCAGCACCATGCCTCGACGCGATCGCAGCAGCGCGCCCAAGACGGCCTGTCCCATCGAGCGACTCGAATTGCGTGGCAGCCTGCCATCCATCGTCATTGCCGGGTCCATCCGGGAATCGAGTCCGATCAGCGTAGCGCAGCGCGCCGCACGAGAGCATCGGAAAAGATCGAAGCTCCACTTCGCTTATTTGCGTCCGATTATGAACTCGCCGTGACGGTCGCAACAACTGCGCAGTCTGCGCCGCTCGTTATGGGCCTATCGCGGCGCGAGGCGTGCTGCAACGTTCGGGCGGGCCCGTCCAAACTCATCGCGAACAAACGTGTCCGCGTCCTGGTTGCGGACTCGGTCGTACCGATGGAACGGGCTGCGGATCTGGTTCTCGGTGATCAGCGGGTCTCGGCAGCCACCAAGCACCACCGCGCCCCCGACGGCGAGCAGCGTTGCGCCACCCCGACCCGCCGCGCCTGCCATCGCCCATCGCCGAAATCGCTGGCCCATGAAACAGTGTACCACGCGTCGACGGACGCGTGGTACACCGGAGGAGGAGAGAGAGATGCGTGTGGAACCGGCCCTTCCGGAGCGCTCCCCGGCATTGCGTTCCAAGCCGGGGCGGTCCACGTAAAGCTATACGCGAAGGCTACTTGTTTGTTCGATTCTGGCTCCGAGAATTGTTGCAGAAATGCAACACTCGGGGCTGGCACAAGCCAAGAGCCCCTAGGGAAAGCCCGATTACGCCGGCAGACTCAGGCCGGCAACGAGTTCTACGCGGCCGTCATCGACCATTTGCCGAACGGCTTCGCTGAGCCCGATCGCCACGGCCGTCGAGAGATTCAGGCTGCGCTCGCCCTCGCGGAGCGGAATGCCCAGTTGCCGGTCTGCTTGGCCAGCCAGCACCTCGTCGGGCAGTCCGCGCGTCTCCTTGCCGAAAACCAGGTGATCGCCGAGCTCGAACGCCGCGGCGAAGTGCGGCTGGCCCCGGCGAGACGTGAAGAACCACCGCCGGGCCTCCGGGAATGACTCCACATACGCCGCCCAGTCTGGATGGACCGTTGGCGCCAGCCTGGGCCAGTAATCCAGCCCGGCACGCCGCAAGGCCTTCTCGTCGAGGTCGAATCCGAGCGGCTCGATCAAGTGCAAGGCCGCACCCATCGCAAGACAGGTGCGGCCGATGTTGCCCGTGTTGTTTGGGATCTCCGGCTCGTGCAGGACCACGTGCAGGCGCGGCTGGCCCGGGCCGACACCCATCGTGCTTAGCGGCGGCCCTGGCGAGCCAGGTACGCCTCGTCGCGCTCGCGGCGGAGCTGGACCGCGGGGTCAACTTCCACGAGACGGTTCAAGGCCAGCTCAAAACGGTCGTCGAGCGGGTGACCCATCCAGCGCACCGAGTTGTCGGTGCTGTAGAGCACCACGAACGGGAAGTTCAGACGCTCGACGGTCCGCATGATGCGATCGCTGCGTCCGAACGCGTCCTTGCCCAGCGACGACAGCAGCATGTCGATGTCCTTGTCGAACGCGATGGTGTGCTTCACCTGCGTGCGGTTGGTAATGCTCGCAAGCGTTTGACCATACTGCTCGATCGCTTCATCGAGTTTGGTGCTGTCGCGGCGGAGCTCGTCCGGATCGACCCTGACGAACGGGATCGACATTCCGATCACCGCGATGTCGCGCCCGTGCCGGCGTTGCAGTTCGTCCATCAGGGGCTGCACCCGCTCGTAGCTGCTGGGCACCGTGTGGGCCCAGTAGTACACCACGCGGATGCGTCCGTCCAGGCTCGGCTTGGGCGTCACCCAGGTCACCAGGTCGGAGTTGAAGTCGACGATGGGAAGCTGGGTCTGGCCGCGGCTTTCGAAGTCGGCGTTCTGGGCCTCTTCAGCAGCGCGCCACCGGGCCGGCCAGTTCGCATCCTGGTACAGCAGCGCATCCTGCGGCGGGATGGTCCAGTTGGGAATGTTGGCCGCATCGTGCTGCGCCACGCTGCCGATCACGCGCGTCTTGGGCGTTGCCGGCCCCGCGCGCCGCGTCGAGGCGTTGCTCGCCATCTCGGTCGTCTCGCGCGCCACCATGGCCACCGCATCGCGCACGCTGCCGCGCTCGATGTCGGCGAACCGCAACTGGCCCGCGCGATCGACGACGTAGAAGTTCGGATCCATGTCGGCCTTGATGGCCTCGCGGAACTTTGACCCCGCATCCCGCGCAATCGGGAAGCTCAGACGCAGACGTTCGGCCGTCTGGGCGGCCGTGTCGTACCCGTCGTCCGAGTGCACGCCGATGACGACGATGCCCTGGTCGGCATACCGCTTGGCGACCAGCTCGGCCGCGCGGGCCGAGGCCGTCGAGCCCGAGTGCCAGCTCGCCCACGTCAGGATCAGCACGGGCTTGCCGTCGAGGTCGCCTGCCGTCACCGGCTCACCGATCCAGTCCGTCAGGCCGCCCAGGAGCGACCGGTCGAAGGCGCTGAGCTCAATCGCGTTCAGAGCCTCGCGTCGCTCGCCCGAGCCCTCGCGGATGATCTGGTCGCTCTGGGCCAGGCCGGCGCTCGCCGCCAGCGCCACGATCGTCGCCGTCAGAATCCCTCGCATGCGTACTGCCCTCTGCGCCCCGCGGGCGCGAATCTGTTCGAGTCTTTCCGTTGCCCGAGCGATGCCGCCTTCGACAAGGGCCCCTGCGGGCCCTCTGGCAGGATACCACGCTCGGCCGGGCCCCGTTGCGAACGCATCCGCGGCCCACTCACTATGACGCTCCAGACGCCGAGATGTTCCGATTCATCCGCGTCCGGGCGTGCACAGGCCGGCGAGCGCGATGGCCGCCGACACCCCAACATTCAGCGAATCGACGCCCTCGTTCATGGGGATGCGCACCCGCAGGTCTGCCGCCGCCATCGCCGCCTGGGTCAGGCCGGGGCCCTCGGCCCCCAGCATCAGGGCGATTCGATCGGGCGGGCACCGAAGGCCTGCGTCCGACAGCGGAATCGCTCGAGGGTCGGGCGTCAGCGCCACGGTTCGAAAGCCGGCCCGCTCCAGCACGCCCAGATCGGCCGGCCACGCGTCCACCCATGCCGTGGGGATTCGCAACACGTGTCCCATCGAGACCCGCAGGCTCTTGCGATAGAAGGGATCGGCACACCCCGGACCGAGGACCACGGCAGCGTCGGCCGGCCCGAGGGCAGACAGGCTCCGGTACAGCGACCCGACGTTGTCGTGGTTGCTCAGCCCCTCGAGCAGCAGCACGCAACGGGCGCCGGACACCACTGCCTCGAGCGACGGCCTCGCCCCGCGATCGCCCAGTGCCAGCACGCCGCGGTGCATGTCGAACCCGACGATCTGCTCGGCCACGGTCCGCTCGGCCACGTACACGGGCGTGCCGTTGGGGAGCGCCTCGATCGCGTCCTGCATCGACAGCAGCCGCGTGGGCGTGACCAAGACCGAACGAACAACAAACTTCGATGCGAAGAGCTCCCGGGCCACGATCTCGCCCTCGGCGATGAAGAGCCCGCCGAGCCCCGTGCCGCCATCGCGCTGCACCCGCAGCCACGCATCCTTCTGGTCGCGATAGGGCTCCAGGTCTGGACGCGAGAGGTCCTCGACGGCGATGATGTGCGGCCCGGCCTTGGTCGTCACGGGCTCATTCTGGGCCGCCGAAGGCCCGATGGCTAATCTGCCCGCCCCGCGAACGAATGAGCCGCCGGGGCGTATCGGACGTTCACCAACGCTCTTGAGGGACCCGCGCACGTGGAACTCTGGCAAGCCATCGTGCTCGGCATCGTCGAGGGCATCACCGAGTACCTGCCGGTGAGCTCGACGGGGCACCTCATCCTCGCGTCGGGGCTCATGGGCCTCAACGACACGCCCGAGGGCCGGCAGGCAGCCAACGCGTTCAACATCGTCATCCAGGGCGGGGCGATCCTGGCCGTCCTGGGCCTGTACCGCGAGCGCGTGTGGCAGATGCTCAAGGGGCTCGTTGGCAAGGACCGCGACGGGCTTCGGCTCGCCGTCAACATCTTTGTCGCCTTCCTACCCGCGGCCGTTCTCGGGCTGCGATTCAACGACCTGATCGAGCAGCATCTCTTCACCGCGAGCGTCGTGCTCACGATGCTGGCCATCGGCGGCGTCTACATGATCGCGCTCGACAAGGCCGTTATCGCACCGCGCCGGAAGGAACAGGCCGGAAACACTCTCGACGAGCTGCGTCCAACGCGCGCCCTCGTGATCGGCCTGCTCCAGTGCGTTGCCATGGTGCCCGGCACCAGCCGCTCCATGATGACCATCACCGGCGGCGTGCTCGTGGGCCTCAAGCCCAAGGATGCCGCCGAGTTCAGCTTCCTGCTGGGCCTGCCCACGCTCGGGGGCGCGTGCGTGCTCACGCTCTTCAAGGACCTGACCCGCGACGACGGCACGCCCACCATGATCGAGACCATCGGCTGGCCCGCGCTCGTCGTTGGCATCCTCGTCTCGATGGTCTCGGCCATGCTTGCCGTCAAGTGGCTCGTGGGCTTCCTCAACAGGCACGGACTCGCGCTCTTCGGCTGGTACCGCATCGCGCTCGCGGGCGTGCTGCTCGTCGCCACGCTCGCCGGCGTCATCGCCTTCGTGCCCGAAGGCGGGTGAATCGGCCTACGAGAAGATGCTCGTCGCCACCAGCAGCAGGACGCCGCCGAAGAAGATCACGTCCACCAGCACGGCCACGGGCACGATGCTCAGCACCAGCGCGAAGAAGCCGAACCAATCAGGCTTCTTGATCACCGCGATCATCGAAACGATCAGCGCGACCGGGCTCAGCAGGCCGAACGTGATCAGCCCCGCACACGCGAACAGCAAGGCGATCCGCCCGGGCGTCGTCGGCACGGCGTCGTATTGCTTCAGCGGTTCGACTGTGGGCGACATGCTAGCATGATAGGAGGGGCGCAATTGCAACTCTCGACTTGCTCCTAGGAATTCCGATCGATGAGCTGGCTTTTCTTCTTAGACGAGAGTGGTCACGACCACAAGACCACGCCATACGAAGTGCACGGCGGCTTCGCAATTCATGCCTCAAAGCTCTGGCCTTTCATCTCGGCAGTTCGAACACTGGAAGAGTCAATTTTTGGTATTGACCTGAGAGATTTTGGACTGGAGATAAAGGGAAGCAAGCTGCTTCGGTCACGCTGCTTCAGTTGGGCTGCCCAGGCAGAACCGATGGACCACGCCGAACGCCGCAAGCATGCGTTGAACTTCTTGAACAATGGAAAGCAAAAGCGTCAGCCTCGTCGCCACGAGTTTTGTGCGTATGGCCAGGCTTGTATCTCGCTAGCGGAGGGGATCATTCAATTGCTTAAGAGTCACGACGCCAAGGCGTTTGCGTCGTTCGTCCCGAGGCATACGAGGCCCGACGGAGTTCCGCCGGATCACCTACGCAAGGACATGGTGTTCTTGCTAGAGCGATACTTCTACTTCTTAGAGCACACTCGCGAGACGGGCTTGTTGGTCATGGATGGAAGCGAGAAGCAGGCGGATCACAAGATTGTTCGATCCATGGAGCGATACTTCACGCTTACCTTGACAGGTAGACAGCGAACCCAATGGATCGTACCCGTCCCCTTGTTCGTCGAGTCGGACATGGCATACGGGGTCCAAGCCGCAGACTTGTGCATCTACTGCCTCAATTGGGGCTGGCGTCTCAAGGGACGCATGACTGAAGCAACCCGTCCGGAGATCGAGCCATTCGTATGGCTCATCGAGAAGTTCATCTGGCATGGAGACGGTTACAGGGACGGGCGCACCTTTGCGACTCATGGCACGTGTTTCGTACCAGATCTCTACACCCCCCGCCTCTAGGTCGAGCGAAGGGCTTCCGAACACATCTGCGTCAGCGTACCTAGAAAAAAAGCGGGTAATGCCCTCGAAGCTGCCGTAGCAACTCCTCGGCCGAACCCGCGCCATGAGTATCGCACAAAATCGACGCTCTGTCAAGCCAGATTGCCGTACCACCGCTCAGAAGTAGCAATTAAGTCCCATAATCTTCGTAGAGCATTGGGTCCATCGATGCTCTCCCCAGCGCCTGCGCCGCTTAGAACTCGACCGCCACGTACAGCAGCTCGGGGCGGGAAAGCAGCCGCGGGGCCTCGCTGGGCCTGGTCCGGACCTCCACCAGCCCCGCCGTCTCCACGGCGCCCGAGGCCAGCAGCGGCAGCGCGTCGGCCACCGACCCGAAGCTCGCCCCGATCAGCTCCAGCTCCCCGCGCACCACCGGCGTGAGATCGACCAGCGCTCCGCTGACGGGCTCGGCCGCCAGGATGAACGTGCCACGCGGCCGCAGCATGCCCAGGGCGAGGTCCATCGACGCCGCGCTGCCCACGCAATCGACCACCACGGTCTGATCGCGGCGCCGGCCGACCTCGTCGGCATGGCGGTGCCGCACGCCCCACTTCTCGGCGCGTCCGAACGCCTCGGGCCGCCAGCCCAGCAACCGAACCGTCGCGTTGAGCTTGGCGATGGTCTGCACGGCCAGCAGCGCCGCGAGGTTGTCGCCCAGCACCGTGACGTAGACCTTGCCCTCCATGCGGATCATCCGGGCCGCATGCAGCGCTCGTGCCAGCGGGCCGGCCAGCAGCGCTGCATCGTCCTCGAGTCCTTCGGGCGCGAGCGCGAGGTTTCGCCACGGCACGGCGACGGTCTGGGCCATGCTGCCGGGCACGCCGCGCATGCCCAGCGTACCACCTTCTCTGCAGTGCTGGCTCACACCCGCCCGGCACATGTCGCAGGTGCCGCACGCCACGGCGGGCGAACACACGACCCGCGATTTGAGCAATCGCTCGCGGACGCCTTCGGGCGCATCATCGGCGACCTCGGAGACGACCCCGACGAGATCACGCCCGAGCACCGAGCCGTCGGGCGCATCGGCCGAGGCCGAACGCACCGAAGCCGGCACGTCGCCGGCCAGCCGAACGCGCACGAGCGCCTCGCCCGCGCCGCACGAGGGCTGCCCGAGATCGGACAACACGGGTTGGTTCTGGCGGGCGACGATCGCGTCCAAGGAGGGCTCCGGGGCTACGCCCGTGTCATCGGCCTACTGGGGCGTTCGGGTCAAGCCAATGGGCGTCGAACTCGTCTCGTTGGGCGGCAAGGGCATCCAGGGCAGGTACTCCCACCAGGCGCGCGACCTGCTAAACACCGGATAGACGTAGTCTTGCTGGTCCGCGAACCAAGAGCCGTTTTCGTCGATCCAGCTCTGCCACGCGATGAAGTCGAGCCCGAAGTCTTGTCCCGTCAACAGCTCGAGCGAGCGCACGACCGAGGCGTGCACGGCCAGGCTCTGCTCGGTCTCGGACCGCAGCGACGCGACCAGCCCCACGACCACGTCGCTCTGGGGGTACTGGCCCAGCGCCAGCGCCGCCTCGACGCGCACGTTCTGGTCGGGCTCGGTCGTCGGCTCGATCAACTCGAGCAGGCGATCGGTCGCCTCGGGCTCATGGATGCGTTGCAGCCCCGTGGCCGCCGACCGGCGCACGATCGGCTCCGGGTCGTTCAGCGCCGCGGCCAGCAGCGCCCCGTCGGCCGCCACGCCGTGGACGCCCAGCCCGCGCGCCGCGGCCGCCCGGACTGCGGCGTACTCGTCGTCGAGGTTGTCCCGGAAGATCTCCAGGATGCGGTCGTCCGGCTCGAGCAATTCCATCGTCAGCCGAACCGTGCCACGATACCGGGCGTCGGGGTCGTACGGATCCCGGGCCAGCTCGGCCGGATTAGCCTGTGGCGTGTTCAGGAATCGATTCACGATGCTCTCTTCGCCCACCTGGATGCCGCCGCAGCCCGTGAGCGCGAGCGTGCAGATCGAGACAACCAAGGCTCCCAGGACGCGATCCATCGCTCATGCTATCGGCCTGGCCGCCGTCGTGTTCGCCACGGGATGCACGTCGATGCCGAGGCCCACGGGCACGCTGGCGGGACTGGAGGCCGACTGGTTCTATCTGCCGGGCCCATACAGCTCCGTGCGGTCGACCGACGACGGCTCGGAGCGGGCCACGGTTTCCGCCGAGCGCGACGGCGCCTGGACCGTCGCCATCGGAGATCCCCCCACCACCATCGAGGTCGAACGCCTGCCCGACGGCCGGCCCGCGACCGCCAGCATCGCCAACCCCGAGCGCAACGAGACGGTGGTGTTCGACCCGCCCCTTGCGCTCGTCCCCGCACCGGAGCAGCCCACGCCGGCCGCCGAGTCCGTCGACGTCACGCTCTACCGCGGGCTCATCGTGCAGGAGGGCCAGCGGCCGACCCGAACGGGCACCGCGACGCGAACGTTCTTTGCCGTCGAGCCTGCGACCTGGGTGTTCGAGGGACGCGAAGTGCCGGCCCAGCGCATGGCCCACGAACTCTTGCTCGACTTCGGCGCCGCCAAGGTGCGTCAGCGTTACGACAGCCTCGCCGTAGAGGGACGCGGCATCGTCCGGCAGGAGATGATCGAGCGAGTGACGTTCCTCGGCGTCCGCGTCGACGGCCGGACCGAGACCTTCGAGATCACGAGCTTCGTCGAGGAGCGCTCAGTGCCCTAGAAGAGCTGGTCGCCGGGCGTCCGGAAGCCCACGGGGCGATCGAAGATCTCGCGCATGATGATGGCCTGCTTCAGGTCGATGCCGCGTGCGGTCAGCGGTGCCGAGCGGTTGCGCCCGCCAACGGCGATCGGAGCCTCGACCGGTCGGTTCTCGGCCCGGCGCTTGGCCGCGATGACGTCGGTGATGACGGTCTGCTGCACGGGTGCCTGCGTCGGGTCGGCGGGCCGCGTCGCGGGGATCGGTCGCGGCCGATCACGCTGGGCGCCGCGGTTGGACGGCCGCTGCGCCGGCGTCCGCTGCTGCTGAGACCGCTGCGGTTGCTGCGGCTGGGGACGCGAGCGTTGCTGACGCTGTTGTTGCTGTTCCTGCTGGCGGCGTCGCTGGGCCTCGATGGCCTCGCGTCGGCGGCGGAGCTGCTCTTCCAGGTCTTGACGCTTGGAGGCGGCGCGCTGTTGCTGTTCTTGCTGGCGACGACGGGCGAGTTCTTCGAGCCGCTCCCTGGGCGTCTCCTGCTGGGGGACGCGTGGCTGCGTCGCGCCGGGCACCGGCTGGGGCTGCGGCGTCTCGACGCGCCCGGTCCGCAGCGCCTCGAGCTTGGCCTTCTGGCGGGCCGAGTCGGCCTGCTTCTTCTCCTGGGCCGACTTGAGCTGCTGCAGCAGCCAGCCCAGGCCCGAGATCCCGAACGAGAGCGCGATGATGATGATGCCGAAGTTGTTCTGGATCCACTGCCACATGACCGAACCCTAGTCAGAAGCCCGCACCGATGATGCCAGGCGCGGGAGAGCCACCGTTCGCCCGCCGTCGACGCTCGAGAAGCGCTCGAAGGCGGCCCCGAACACGCCCTGCAACGCCTCCGGATCGCTCAGGCCTTCGGCGGCCAGCGGCGTCACGCTCCCATCATCGGCGATCGCGAGCCCAGAGTCCGCCACGGCCGCCGCCCACGGCAGGTCGTGGGCCGCCACCAGCACCGCCAGCCCGCGCCCGGCCAGCTCTCGAAGCGTCTCGATCAGCCGGCCGGCGTGCCGGGTGTCGAGCGAGCTCGCCGGCTCGTCGGCCAGCAGCACCTTGCCGCGCAGGTCGCCGGTCCCGAGCTGCGCGAGCGCTCGGGCGATGGTGGCGCGCTGCTGCTGGCCCACGCTCAGCCTGGGCATCGCCGCTTCCGCGTGCCCCGCGAGGTCCATCGCCTCGATGGCGTGCTCCACGGGCTGGCCCGAGCTCCGCCGCCCCGCCGCGTACGCCCCGAAGCCCACGTACTCGCAGACCGTGAAGGCGAAGGCCAGGCTCGTCCGTTGGGGCGCCAGCGCCAGCCGCTGGGCCCGCGGCCGCTCGCCCAGCCTGCCGATGGCCGTCCCGCCGACCTCCACCGAACCCGAAGCCGGTATCAGGACGCCCGCCAGCAAGCGCAACAGCGTCGATTTGCCCGAGCCGTTGGGGCCGACGAGCGCGACGATCCGGCCGGGCAAGAGCTCCGCGTCGACCGGGCCGAGCACCCGTGCTTGCCGGGGATACCGGTGCGTCAGCCCGCGGGCCCGCAGGCTGGCTCGCGGGCTCTCTGGGGTCTTCACGCTGGCACTTTCGCTCGCCACGCTCCTACGCTAGTGGCCCTCGGCAAGCCGGGGATGGGTTTTCAGCACTTGTTCAGCGGGGTCGCCGCTCGATCCCGCCTCGGAGGCCGGCCATGGACCAGCAGCGCAACGGCAGCACCACCCAGCCCAAGGGCACCATCGCCGTGACGGGCGCGACGGGCTTCGTCGGCGGCCACGTGGTGCGCGCCCTGCTCGACCGCGGGTACGAGGTCCGGGCCCTGAGCCACTCGCATAAGGACATCGCCGACCTTCGCGATCGCAACGCCGTCGCCGTCACCGTGGGCGACATCAACGACGCGGGCGTGCTCAACGAGCTGGTCCGCGGCTGCACTGCGGTGATCCATCTGGTCGGCATCATCCGCGAGGCCAAGAACAAGCGCTTCGAGACGCTGCACGTCGAGGGCACGCGCAGCATCGTCAAGGCGTGCCAGCGGAATGGCATCGAACGCTACGTGCACATGTCCGCGCTCGGCGTCAGCGACGAGTCCAAGACCGAGTATCAGAAGACCAAGTTCAAGGCCGAGCAAGAGGTCCGCGCGTCGGGCCTCGATTGGACCATCTTCCGGCCCTCGCTCATCCACGGCCCGGGCGGCGAGTTTACGGAGATGATGGCCCAGTGGAGCCGCGGCGAGATCGCACCCTGGATCGGCATGCCCTACTTCCGGCGTCCCGAGACCGAGCAGCGCGTGCCGCTGGGCGGCGTCACCTATGTCGACCCCGAGGTCCAGCCCGTCATCGTGACCGACGTGGCGGGCTTCTTCGTCGACGCCCTGGAGCGCCAGGAGACCATCGGCGAGATCTTCAACCTCGTCGGTTCCGAGCGGCTCACGTGGCCGGCCATGCTTGAGTACGTCCACGAGCACGTGCCCCATGCGAAGGAGGGCGTTGCACCGCTGTGGGCGCCCGCCGACATCGCTGCCCTGCAGGCCAAGGCCGCGCACTTCGTGGGCTTGGGCGGGCTGCTTCCATTCGATGAGGGCATGGCCACCATGGGCGCCGACGACTCGACCTCCTCGCTCGAACGCGTCGAGGCCTACTTCGATCGCCAGCCGAAGCCGTTCCGCGAGTCGTTCTCGGTCTACGCGGGCAAGCTCTAGCACTCGAAAACCCTGAGAAAGCTCCAGAAACCCGGGCGATTCTCACGTCCGCCAACCCTGGCAAGGTGCGCTGGTCGAGCCACGCGTGCCGGTCATGCACGCGCGTTATCGAAATGCCGCGCGGCCACGCATGCCACCGCCTCGGCTCAATCGCAAGTTGTCCCTGGCAGCGACCGATGCCCATAGGAGACCCGGATGCCTTCAGGAGCCAACGTGGTGTGTGACACCCCCCTCTCGCAACTTCGTGCGGCAACGCCCGCCGTGGTGATGACCCTCAACCGCAAGGGCATCACGACCGTCGGTGAGTTGCTCGCCGCGTCGTTCGACGAGGTCGCGTACCAGCTCGACAGCTTCGACGACGCCGAAGTCCTCATCGACGAGGCCAAGCAGGTCGCCGAGAGCGGGGCGTCCGGCAACGAAGAAGCGGGCGACCAGCCGACCACTCAAAATGCCGACCAATCCGACGCGCAGGAGGATGACTCGATGGACCAGCAGGGCGACAAGGATCAAGGCCGCGACCCTAAGGCCAGCAATCAACCCAAGCCCACGCCGCCCCCAACGCCCAAGCCCACCAGCGGACAGGTCGGCCTGGCAACCGCGATGCAAGCGGTGCTCAGCCTGGACGGCGGCGCCTTTGCGTCGATGGAGGCGTCCTCGGCCGCTGCGCAGCGGCTCGCCGCCGCGGCCCTCATCATCCAGCACGGCGGCGGCGAGGACGAGGCCGTCGCCAGCGGCCTGCTCGACACCATCGATCCCAGCGCGCCCTGCGTGGACCGCAACGACGCCACCGTGCGCTTTGGCGAGCCCGCCGTCGACCTGCTCGAGCGCGCCGAGCTCCTGCTCACCGTGCCCATGAGCCCCAGCGGAAAGCCCTCGAACGTCCACGCCAAGCTGGTCGAGGTAGCCGACGCCTCGGCCCTGCTCGTCGCCACGTGCGGCGCCGTGGCGGCAGCCCGGGCCGTCCTTGCCCGCTACCAGAGCTCGGGCGACCAGGCGTGGAGCCTCTTCAAGGGCGGCCGGGACTTCGCCGTCTGGTACTTCGGCTCGATCTGCAAGGCCCTCGGCCCGGCGCTCAAGAAGTCGGGTAAGGAGAGCCTGGGCCACGAGCTGTGGTCGGTGGTCCGAGCGCTCGAGGCCACCGGCACCGACGACCGCAAGGCCGCCTGAGTCGGCGTTCACGCCGCCGCACTTTCCCAGAGAAACCAGCCGCGGGTCGATATGGTTGGGGCCTGACGGGGCGCGATCGCGCGGCCCTTCACGTTGCCCAAAGGCCAGGAGGGCCCGCCATGTCGACATCTACCGAGGCCGTCCTCAAGTATCGCGAGGCCATCCTCCGCCACGTCGGGCACGACCAGTACGCGCCCTCGACGGTCAACCAGCTCGCCGAAGACCTGCGCGCCGAGGACGCGGAGCAGTTCCAGTCCGCCGTTGATGCGCTCGTCGATCAGGGCCTGCTCTCGATGAGCAACGCCGGCCAGGTCATGCTGCCCAGCTTCGGCGACGCCGACGGTGAGGTCGAGGGCACCTTCAACCGCAACCCCAAGGGCTTCGGCTTCCTCCGCCCGGACGTCCGCGTGCGCGAGGGCCACGTCTTCGTCTCGCCCGAGGACACCATGGGGGCGCTCTCGGGAGACCGCGTGCGCGCCAGGATCCGCCGCGACCGCAAGCGTGAGTCCTCCGGCCGCGGCGGCTTCGGGCCTCAGTACGTCGCGACGATCGTCGAGGTGCTCGAGCGCAAGAGGTCCAGCTACGCCGCCACCATGCAGAAGCGCGGCACGACCTGGCTGGCCATGCCCGACGGCGACACCTCCATCGGCCCGGTCGTCATCGCCGACGCCGACAGCAAGCACGTGGGCGAGGGCGACAAGGTCGTCATCGATCTCACCGAGTACCCCGAGGGCAACGCGCTGGCCGAGGGCGTGATCACCCGCGTGCTGGGCGAGGCCGGCCGGCCCGACGTCGAGACGCAGGCCATCATCGCCGCCTACGCGCTGCCGCCCGACGAGTTCCCCGACGCCTGCCTCGACCAGGCCCGCGAGTCGACCCGTGCGTTCGATGACGCCGTCGGACGATTCCTGAGCGATGGGCCGGGCGCCCTGCCCGACCGCCTCGACCTCACCGAGGACTACATCACGACGATCGACCCGCCCGATGCCAAGGACTACGACGACGCCATCAGCGTCAAGCGAACCGACAGCGGCTGGGAACTGGGCATCCACATCGCCGACGTCGCCCACTTCATCGCGCCCGGCTCAGCGCTCGATGTTGAAGCCCGCGAGCGCGGCAACAGCGTGTACCTGCCGCGGCACGTCATCCCGATGCTGCCCGAGATCCTCTCCAACGGCATCTGCTCGCTCCAGCCCCAGGTGCCGCGCTTCGCCAAGAGCATCTTCATCCACTACGACCTGTCGGGCCGCGTGACGCGCACGGGTGCCGCCCAGACCATCATCAACAGCGCCAAGCGCATGACCTACCTCGAAGCCCAGGCACTCATCGAGGGCAACGAGGAAGAAGCTCGCAAGCACGCCCGCACCGAGCCCGAGTACACGCCCAAGCTCAAGAACACCGTCAAGCTGATGGACGAGCTGGCGCGCACCATCCGCGAGCGCCGCCGGGCTTCGGGCATGATCCACCTTGACCTGCCCGACGCCGAGCTCATCTACGACGACAACGGCCATGTGGTCGACGCCGAGCCCGAGGACGACGCCTTTACCCACACGATCATCGAGATGTTCATGGTCGAGGCCAACGAGGCCGTGGCCCGCCTCTTCGAGCGCATGAACGTCCCGGTGATGCGGCGCGTCCACCCCGCCCCCACGCCCGCGGGCATGGAAGAGGCCCAGAAGGTCGCCAAGGTCGCCGGCTATTCGATCCCGAAGAACCCGACGCGTGAGCAGCTCCAGAGCATCCTCGACGCGACACGAGGCAAGCCCTCTGGCCGGGCCGTGCACATGGCCGTCCTGCGCACGCTCAGCAAGGCCGAGTACTCGCCCGCCCCCATCGGCCACTTCGCGCTGGCGAGCGATGCCTACTCGCACTTCACCAGCCCGATCCGCCGCTACGCCGACCTGCTCACCCATCGCCTACTGCAGGACTACCTCGCCCTGACCGACAACGGCCAGAAGCCCCCCAAGGGCGAGAAGGAGATGAAGCTGCTGGGCCGGAAGCTGGGCGACGCGGAGTCGTTCATCCCGCAGGAAGAGCTGGTCACCATCGGCCGCCACATCAGCGACACCGAGGCCAACGCCGCGGACGCCGAGCGCGAGCTGCGCAGCTTCCTCGTGCTCCAGCTGCTGGCCAACAAGGTTGGCGAGGTCTTCGACGGCGTCGTCACGGGCCTCAACACCCGCGGCATCTTCATCCAGATCGACAAGTACCTCGCGGACGGGTTCATCAGGGTCGAGGACCTGCCCGGCGACGTCACCCGCGGCGGCAAGGCCCCCAAGTGGATCACCGTGCGCGATACTGGTGCGCTCGTCGACAAGAACTCGGGACGCTCTTTCAACTTCGGCGACCGCGTCCGCGTCCAGATCGGCGCCGTCGACCTGCCCAAGCGACGCCTCGAGCTGCTCGTCGCCGACGCCGAGAGCCGGGCCGCGGGCAAGGCCGTCACGAAGGGCGTCGAGGGCCTCACGCTGGGCAGCGGAGGCGGCGGGCTCGAATCGACCGAGGGCGCCGGCTTCAAGAAGATGCCCGGCGGCACCCGGCGAAGCCGCAAGAGCAAGGCCCGCGACCGCAACAAGAAGGATTACCGCCGGGACAAGAAGTAGCGTCGGTCAGTCCTTCGACCACTCAGGATCGCCGAAGCTGACCCGGCCCGGGCGCTCGTCCTTCCACGGCGCGCCCTCGATCACCCCGCGGGCCGCCTGCACGCCCTGCCGTCCGGCGTGGCCATCGACCTCGGGCGGCGCGGGCGCCTCGTCGCGCAGCAGGTGCAGCGTCTGCGTGGGGAAGGCGAACTGCACGCCGAGCCGCTGCGCCACGCGCATGACGTCGAGCAGGAACCGCTCGCGCTCGCGGAGCTCGACGGCCCAGTCGGGGCACGCGTGGAACATGTACACGAGCACGTCGATGCTGTGCGGGCCGAAGCGGTTGAGGTACACGTGGTAGGTGTCCTTCCGCGTGTACGGATGCCGCCGGATGAGCTCGCGCACGCCCTCGCAGAACGCCTCGACGGCCTCCGGCGGCGTGCCGTACGTCAGCCCGATGTGCGTGGTGAAACGCCGGTAGCGGCGCCGACCATAGTTGTCGACCGTCGCACGCACCAGCGTCGCGTTGGGGACGGTCACGACCGAGTCGTAGAACGTGCGGATCCGCGTCGATCGGATGCCCAGCTCCTCGACCGTGCCCTCGACGTCGTCGACCACGACCCAGTCGCCCACTTCGAACGGCCGGTCGGCGATGACCGCGATCGAGCCGAAGAAGTTCTCGATCGTGTCCTTCGCGGCGAACGCGACCGCGAGGCCGCCGATGCCAAGGCCCGTGAGCAGCGGCAGGATCTCGTAGTCGAGCGCACTTGCCACGTAGATGACGCCGAACACTGTCACTAGGACCTTGGCCGTCTTGCGTGCCAGCGGTAGCAGGAGGTCGTCGATCTTCGTTGCGGTGGCCTTGGCCTTCTTGGCCAGCACGTCGCACGCCAGATCCACGAGTCGATACGCCGCCCAGATCGCCGCCAGCGTCAGGACCGAGAGCACGGCCACCCGGATGATCGCCTCGGGCACCGGCGGCAGCCCGAGCATGAATTGCCCCGCATACCACACCGCGGCGCCGGCCAGCAGCGCGAAGGGCCGCGACGCGCGGCGGACCACCTTCGGATCGGCCTCGATGCCCCGCCTGGCAAAGAACGCCCACCACAGGAAACGCACGAGCAGCCCGGCGAGCAGGTCCGCCAGGAAACCCGTGAACACGATCAGGACGATCAGCAGCCACTTCCACGCGGCGATGCCCGCCAGCTTGCCCCAGAGCACGCGCTCGGGCAGCACGCCGTCGAGCCGCTGGGCCACCCACTGCTCGATCCGCAGCGGCAGCGTGAGCTCGCCGCTTTCCTCGCCCCAGCGCACCGGCAGCCGGCTGATCTTGCGGAAGAGCTCTTCCGAGCCCTCGACCGTCGCGGTCGAGAACACCCAAGTGCCCTCCGCCGTGCGCGTCAGCGAGATTTCGTGCTCGCCGGCGACCTCGCGCGCCCCGCGTTGGCCAAGCGAGACGGTGCCCGAACCGTCGTACGGGAAGTACGTGAATCGGTCGATCGGTGCGCCGCGCTGGATCGCCGCATCGAGTTCCTCGGCTCCGGGCAGTGCGTATCGCGACACCGGCCCCATGCGCTTGAGCGACTCGTGCAAGCGGATCGCCGCGTTGACCGCCGTGACCGCTTCGGGTCCTGAGAGGCCGAGTGCTTTGGCGAGTTCGTCCTCGGCCAGCGCTCGCTCGCGGCTGAATCCCTGGCTCGATCGGTATCGCTCGACCGCGCGCAGGAACGTCATCATCGTCGAGCGCGGGCTGTCGTACAGCACGTCGGCTGCCGCCTCGGTCGCGGACTGCGAGGCCACGGGCTCGCCCTGCGGGACGGTTTCCGGCCCCTGGCCACGAGCGGCCTGCGAAAACGCGAACACGACACACACCAAGGCGAGGCGCAGCATCGCCCATGTTAGGTGCCATCGGCGGCGTTTCACCCGCCTGGGTCAGCCCGTCCGCCGGCTCTCCCAAGGACCGGTGATCGCCAGCGTGAGGCCTGCCGTTTGGATGTTCACGAAGAGCGTCGTGCCGTCGGGGCTGAAGCAGGCGCCCGCGAACTCGCTATGGCTGCGCGCGTTTCGCCCGAGCTTGTAGATGCGACCCTCGGGAGTCACGCCAACGAGGAATTGCTCGTCGGCCCCGTCTTCGCAGATCACCAGATCACCGAAGGGCGCCACCGTGATGTTGTCGGCGTTGTCCACCAGCCCGGCGTCGTTGGGCTCGATGAACAGCTCCAGCACGCCCGGCTCGCTCGCTTCGCCAGCCGTTCCCTCGGCCGGCGAGGGCGTGTACCGCCAGATCTGGCCCTTGTTGATTCGTCCGCCGCTGGTGCAGGCGAAGTACGCCGAGGCGGGCGAGTCATCGGCGAGTGCTCCCCACCACATGCCCTCGCCCCGCGCGAACCGGGCCGCACCCTTCGCGAACCCGCGCTTGCGTAGTTCGTCGTTGGGGCTCTCGACGTCGTCGACATCGATCCATACGGTCTCGAGGCATTCGCCCACGCCGACCTTCTGCGTCTTCCAGTTGCGTGTGTCGAGGCTCAGCTTGCCCTTGATGCTCAGGGCCTGCAACCTTCCGCCGTCGCGCAGCTTGCCGGGCGTGTTCGGCACGAACCGGTAGAGCAGCCCGTCGTGCCGGTCTTCGGTCTGGTACACGATGCCCGTCGACGGGTCGACGCACACCGCCTCGTGCATGAACCGACCCATCGCCTTCAACGGCACCGGATCGGCCAGCCCCGGCGTCGCGCTGGCGGGTACCTCGAAGTTGTACCCGTGGTCCTTCTCGTAGATCCGCGCGTCGCCGTATCGGTCGCTTGCCCGCTCGGCCGTTTCTTCGCACGTGATCCAGGTGCCCCACGGCGTCGGCCCGCCCGCGCAATTCCGGATCGTCCCCGCCAGCGACAGGTACTCCTTCTCGACCGTCCCCGTCCGGGTGTCGTACACGATCGTCGTCGTGCCGCCGTAGCTGTGGTACTCGCCGAATCCCGCGTCGTAGAACTTCGCGCGTGGTAGCCGGCCCGCAAGCCGCTGCCCATCGCCGTACGGGCTGCCGTTCTTCTTGCTCGGGTCGAGCTCGTGGTTGCGGACGATGATGGTCGTACCGCCGGGCCCCTCGAACGTGCCCATCGCGTCTGGCAAGCCCGGCACGAGCAGCCCATCGCTCATGGTCTGGCCGATGCGGCTGATGACCTGGTAACGGAATCCGTCTGGAAGATCGAGGATCTTGTTCGGATCGGGACGCAGCGGCCCGAACCCGAGACCGATTGCGTCGCTGGCCGGCGTCGCGAACGCGTTGCGAGCGAACAGGGCCTGAAGGCCCCCGAACCCGAGCGTCACGGCGGCGGCCGACTGCAGGAACTGCCGGCGTGTCGGATCGACGTTAGTGCGTTCGACGGTCATCAGGGAAAGATACCGGTGCCTTCGCCGCGGTGGGCGCGCTCTGGGGATTGTACGAGCCAGATTTAGCGCCCGCTTTGCGCGGCGTGTTGGCATCCCCCTGCCGCACGACCGATATCGCACGGCCCGCCGGACCCTCGATCGGTCGCTGCCGCCTTCTTGATCGCTAGGCGATCATCGCCGTCGTCACGAGGTTCTCCGGCGGCACGCCGTCGCCCTCGAAGCCCGTCAGGTTGGCGATCGTCGTGTCGGCGATGTTCGCCAGCGCCTCGCGCGTGAAGAAGCCCTGGTGGCCGGTGATCAGCACGTTGGGGAACGTCAGCAATCGAGCGAAGACCTCATCGTCGAGGATCTCGCTCGAGAGGTCCTTGAAGAACAGGTCGCCTTCTTCCTCGTACACGTCGATGCCCAGCGACCCGAGCCGCCGCGTCTTGAGCGCTGCGATCACCGCGCGGGTATCGACCACGGCGCCACGGCTGGTGTTGATCAGCATCGCCCCGTCCTTCATCTTCGCCAGCGCGTCGTCATCGATCAGGTGTCGCGTGCCGGGCGTCAGCGGGCAGTGCAGCGAGACGATGTCGCTCTCGCGCAGCAGCCGATCCATGTCCACGAACTCGACGCCCAGCGATCGGCCCTCGTCGCTCGGCTCGACGTCGAAGGCCAGCACGCGACAGCCGAAGCCCAGCAGGATCCGGCAGGCGGCCAGGCCGATCCGTCCCGCCCCGACGAAGCCCGCCGTCTTGCCCTTCATGTCGAAGCCCATCAGGCCCTCGAGCGCGAAGTTCCGCTCTCTGACCCGGTTGTACGCGCGGTGGATCTTGCGATTCAGGCACAGCATCAGCCCGATCGCGTGTTCGGCCACTGCCTCGGGCGAGTATGCCGGCACGCGGGCGATCACGATGCCTAGCCGTTCGGCCGCTTCGAGATCGACTTGGTTGAACCCCGCCGCCCGTAGCGCGACAAGCCGGACGCCGCACTCGGCCAGTTTCTCGAGCACCGGCGCCGACGCGTCGTCCTGGCTGAAGATGACCGCCGCCTCATAGCCGCGGGCCAGCTCGGCCGTGACCTCCCGGAGCGACGCCTCGACGTACGCCAGCTCGTGCCGCCCGCCGTTGGACTCTTCGAGGGCCCGACGATCGAACGCCCGCGTGCTGTAAACCAGTGCCTTCATGCTCCATCCAACGCCGCGCTCGCCCGCACGGCAACCTCTAACGCGCCCCTGAAAGAAAAACGCCCGCGACCGAGGGGCCGCGGGCGTGGCAGGACGATGGCGAAGCGGTGTGTCTTACGCGATGGCGCTCTCGATGCCCAGCGGCACGCCCAGCGTACCGAAGGAGCCATCGAAGAAGCTGTCGGTGCGGCCCTGATAGGCCACGATGCCCGTCGAGCTCTTGACGGTGAAGCCGTAGAAGATGCCCGCCGCCCCGTCGGCGGCCGCCGCGTCGAATCGCGACTGGCTGAGGAAGGTGCGGAGGTTGAACTCGCTGACCGTCGACGCGCCCGCCACACGGCGGAACGTCTCGGTGCTGCCGTCGGTAAAGCGGAAGGTGATTTCGAGCAGGCTGTCGTTCAGGCCGGGGTTATACACCCGCAGGTACTCGCGTACCTGGCCGCCCTGCAGCGGCGCGAAGCCCTCGCTGAAGCCCCACAGCGTGTGGGCCTCGTTGGCGGTCGAGGTCGACAACGCCTCGCCCAGCCCGCGTGTGCTGCTCGCGACGACGACCGCCTGGTCGCTCTCGTAGAACACGCCGTAGGGCGTGCCCGTCGGGAACAGCGCGATGTCTTCGACGCTCACGAGGCTCACGCGGCCCGGGGCAACTTCCACCGTCTGGCGGATCGCGCCGCCGTCCTGGAAGATGAACTGCAGCGTCACGGTCGCCTCGGACGACGAGGGGTTGAAGACGCTGATCGTCTCGCTCTCGCTCGACTGGCCGACCTGGCCCTCGGCGATCGCGCCCTGGGTCGCGCCCAGGTTTGCCGTACCGAGCTGGGCCGAGCCGGCGCCGCCGCCGAAGCTGCTCGCCGCCGCGACGATCGGCTCGCTGGCGATGATTGACACGCCGTACTCGCCCGGCGTGATCCGTCCGGCCAGCTGCCCGTTGGCCAGCTCGTTGTTGAAGTTCCAGCCGCCGCGGCGGTAGCCCTCCAGCGTGTACACCAGCTCGACGGCCTGCCCGCCCTCTCCGCTGAGCGGGAAGAGGAACAGGCTGACCTTGGTCGTGTTGCCGGTGGTGTTCAGGAACGTCACGAAGTCGCTCTGGCCCTCGCCGATCGACACGCTCGCGAAGCTCCACGTCTCGCTGGTGACGCCGCTGAACGCCTCGCCCGTGGACGAACCGAAGTCGAAGTGGCTCATCGTCGCCGCGATGGGCACCGACGAGCGAACCTCGAGCGCGTAGGGCGTGTCCTTGAAGACGCCGTCGGCCGAACCCGACACCGGGTTGAACACGTTGGTCTCGCTGCCCATGGCGTACAGGTCGGGCGTCGTCACCGTCAACGCATCGGGGCTGCGGGTGTTGGCTTCCACCGTGCCGTCGAAGATGACCTGGTCGCGGATCGGGATGCTCGGGTCTTCGTACCGCACGATCACCACGACGCGGGCGTCGGTGTTGGTGAAGTTTGTCAGCGGCACGAACGTGCTCGAGCGATCGTTCGCGAAGCCCTCGGGGTAGTACTGGCGGTACGCGAGATCGGCCAGGCCCTCGGTGTCGTCGGCCGGAGCTGTCGGGTCGTAGGTCAGCAGGCCGCGATCGAGCCGCTGCATGTCGGCCCGGGTGTTCGTCGCCGTCGCCTGCAGGCCGTTGGCGCCCGCGATGCCTTCCTGGCCCTGCTCGCTGAGGAACACGAAGTACCGCAGCGTTGCCGTCTGGCCAGGGTCGACCGCGCCGATGTCGTAGCTGAGCGCCATCGTCAGGTCGCTCGAGAGACCGTCCGGATCGGCGACCATGCGGTCGAGCACGCTCTGCGGGTTGCGAACGTCGGCCGAGAGCGAGGCAAAGAGCGCACTCGCACGCGTGTCGCTCGGGTCGGCGGCCAGGCCGATCGCCAGGCCGTTGCTGCCGGTCGCCACCGCCACTGCCTGGCCGTCGATCACGTCGTTGATGGTGAACTGGCTTCCGGTCGTGCCCAGGTTCTGGTCGGGATTGAAGCCCTCGGTCCACAGCACGTCGCTGATGCGGCGCTCGGTCGTGTTGGTCAGCGTCACGTCGATGGCGATGAAGTTGTCGCCCGAGCCGTAGCTGATGGCCCGGTTTACCAGGAAGCCGTTCGACACGCCGCTGACCGCCACGCGGTTGACGGTGGCCGTCGACTGGCTCGTGACGTTGAACGGCACGTCCTGGCTGCTGCCCGCGCCGTCGTTGACGAACGCGCCCATGTCGGTGCCCAGCCCGAAGAACGCGGGTCGGCCATCGAAGGCGCCCGCCAGGAACTCGGCCCCGCCGAACACGATGCCCTGCCCGTCCAGGCCCCAGGCGCCGCTGGGCGACAGGCCGACGGACAAGCGGTCGCCATCGAGGATCACGCCCGGATCGCTCACGCCCGAGTTGAGACGCACCACGAGGTCGTACGAGCCGACCGACGCGCCGTCCTCGCCCGAGCCGACCACCGTCGGGTCGTAGGCGCCCGGCGCTACCGCGCGGCTCGCGTCGCTAATGCCGATGAAGTAGGTGCCGCCGTCGACGAACACGAAGCCGTCGATCGCCGCGTCCCGCTCGCTCGCGGGGTTCGAGGATTGCAACTCGTTGCCCGCCGCGTCGAACAGGCGGATGGCCAGGTCGGCCACGCCGCCCGAGGTCGCGTCGACCGTGAACGTGCTGCCCGCCGCCGCCTCGAACTGGTAGAGGTCCACGTCGCGGACGCCGAACCCGCCGTCGCCCAGGAAGGCGTTGAAGCTCACCGTGCCCTGCGACGGCTCGATCAACCGGGCCGTGGTCAGCGTGTCGTTCAGCTCGAACGGCCCGAAGATGTCGTTCTCCAGCACGAAGTCGAGCGACCAGCCCAGCAGGCTGCCCACGTCGTTGCCCTTCGTGTCGCGGATCACGAGCTGCCACACGCCCTGGGCCGAGTTGTTGTCGTAGACGTCCAGCGACTCCTGCGGGCGCCAGGTGCCGGTGAAGGGCGCGTCGGCGGCCGTCACGCTCGTAATGCTCTCGGTCGCGTCGCTGTCGAACACCGCCCCCAGGATGTCGTCCGCGTCGGCGCCGATGCCGCCGAACAGGCGGATCTCTTGTCCCTGCGGACCCACCAGGCTCACTGTCAGGTCGCTGATGAAGTCGTGGTTGATGTCCAGCGACACGTTGACGTCGCGCACCTGGCGCGAGTCGCTGATGAAGATCGAATCGATCAGCACGCTCTGGTCGGGAATCGTCACGCCCGGGGCCGCGAAGCTGTTGCCGATGTTCAGCTCCGAATCACCGATCAGCGCCACGTCGAGCCGTAGGTCGTAGTTTCCGAGCGACTGGGTCTGGCCGCTCGCGGGCACCAGCGGCAGGTACTGCTCGTTGCCGAAGCCGCTCACGCCCACGTAGTACACGCCCGCGCTGGGCACGAAGAAGTCGATGAACGGATCGTTGCCGAAGAACTGGTCGTTGATCGCCAGTTCCTGGCCCGCCGCGTCGAACAGCCGCAGCACGCCGTCCAGCGTGCTCGGCGTGGGCAGCTGCTGCGCAAACACGCGAGCCGAGATCAGGCCGCCACGCGGCAGATCCAGGCGGTAGATGTCCACGTCCAGGCCGCCCTGCACGCCGTCGCCGATCGTCCGGCCGGCGAAGGTGACCGTGCCGTCGCCGCCGCCCGGGATAATGGCGGGCGTCGCCGTCGCGAGCCGGTCGTTGGGTTCGCCGATGCCAGGGGCGAGGATGAGCTCGAACTCGTAGACTTCGTCCTCGCCGCTCGACGAGTCGCCGTTGAGGAAGTTGCCCTCGTCGTCGCGGATGGCCGTGTTGTCGAGGGTCAGCCGGTAGTCGTCGATGGCGCTCAGCGAGCCGACCGGCGTAATGGTGAGCACCGTGCGCGACGCGTCGAGCGCGGCCGTCGACAGGTTCACCGCGATCTCGTTGCCGTCGAAGAAGCTGCCGTCGCCGTTGGCGCGGATGAGCGAGATGCGGCTCAGGATGTCGACCGGCAGCGCCTGCACGGGCTCGCTGAAGGACACCTGCACCTGGTTCACCGGCGAGCCGGCGATCTCGCCCGGGCTGACCTGCAGCACCAGCGGACCGTCGGTCGTGATGATCTGCAGTGCACGCGCCGCGTTGATCCGGCCGTCGGCCACCACGCGGTCCTGCAGCGCCGCGATCGGATCCGACGAGTCGATGAGCGCGTCGGTGACCTGCTCGGGCGTCAGGTCGGGCCGCACGGTCTTCATCAGGCCGACCACGCCCGCCACGATCGGGCCCGAGAAGCTCGTGCCGTCGATGAACGTGTACGCGCCGTTCACCGCCGTGGTCAGGATGGCCTCGCCCGGCGCCGCGACGTCCACGGTCGTCTCGCCGAAGTTCGAGAAGCCCGCCAGCTCGTCGCGGTTGTTCGTCGCCGCCACCGCCACGATCCCCGGCAGGTTGTACGCCGCCGGGAAGGCCGTGAACGCGTCGTCGTTGTCGTTGCTGTCGTTGCCCGCCGAGGCGACGAACGTTGCGCCCGCCGCGATGAAGTCCTCGATGGCCTGGCGCTCGAAGTCGAACTCCTCGAACTCCTCGAAGAAGCTCGGGGCGAATGCGCCGTAGCTGTTGTTGCTCGCCACGATGTTCGTGCCGGCATTGATCAGGCCCGTCAGGTAGTCGTGCGCCGCGATGATCGCACCACCGACCAGGGCGCCCTGCTCGTTGGCGATCTTGATCGGCAGGATCGACACGTCCCAGTTCACGCCCGCGATGCCGATGCCGTTGTTGCCGACGGCGCCGATCGTGCCCGCCACCGCCGTGCCGTGGCCGCCACCGATCGCCGTATCGTCCGGGTCGTTGTCGCCGCCGAACTGGCCCGTGCCGCCCGGGCCGAACGTCGCGGTGCCGAAGTCCCACCCGCGCACGTCGTCGATGAAGCCGTTGCCGTCGTCGTCGATGCCGTTGCCCGGCACCTCGCCCGCGTTGGCCCAGATGTTGTCGGCCAGGTCCTCGTGGTACCACTCCACGCCGGTGTCCACCACGGCGATGACCACGCCGCTCGAGCCGGTTGTAATCTCCCACGCCTCTTCGAGCTTGATGTCGGCGCCTGGCGTGCCGGCGGGCTGGCCCGGGATGGGCTGGCCCACGTTGTCGATCCACCACGCCTCGCCGTTCAGCGGGTCGTTGGCCACGCGCTGCGGCGCATACGCGACGTTGGGCTCGATGTTGATCAGGTTGCCGATGCGATCGCGGATCACCTCGATCGCGCCCTCGTGCAGCGGGTCGGGCGTCAGGAACTCGACGTACCGGCTGCCTCGGTGCATGTAGCCATCGATCGCGATGCCCAGCTCGTGCACGAGCTTGCTGAACTCGGCCGTCAGCGTTTCCTTGTTCACCGAGCGATCGAAGGTCGCGATCCACGAGTCTTCGATCGCCGCGACCTCACCGTCGCCCCAGGGCCGCATCTCAACGCCAGCCGGCAGCTCAACAGCCGACGAAAGCAGCACGCGCGGTTCCAGGGCCTCGACGCGTGTCGGGGCGTCCACGCGTCCCGGCGCAGCGGCCCCGGCCAGGCGGAACAGGTCGGTCAGGCGACGGCGGACGGATGTGCTCGTAGACATCGGAATCTCCAACGGCGACGCTCGGGGGCGTGACGGATTCGCGGGATGGACGCTTCGGTGCGGGCCCGTCCCGCCGGGGTCGGCCGGGACATGCGGGTGGGTCGGTGGGCAGGGATCGGCGGCGCCGACCCACGGTGTGCGGCCCGCCGGACGCTCGTCCAGCAGCCGCACGGAGCGCTCCGCCGGACGGGGCTGCCCGGCCGAAGACCGCGCCGGCATCGTCGCCAAGCGCCACTCCCACACAGGCATACGACCTTCCGGGTCGCGCTGTTGCTCAATCCGCCGCTAGTGTAGCCGCCAACGCCAACCCGGTTGCCATCAATCCCCGGGCCGCACGCCGGCCAGCCCGAGCAGCATCTCCGCCTGCCGACCGCTCGCGCCCCGCTGCGCTTCGACGCACCGCCGCGCCGCGACCGACAGTGCCGCCCGCGTCGGCGCATCACCGAACAAACCCTCAATCGCCCCGGCGAGCGCCGCCGACTGGACCACCCGCAACGCGCCGGCCTCCGCGAGGGTTCTCACCACCGTCGCGAAGTTCGCGTGCGCCGGGCCGGTCACCACCGGCTTGCCCAGCGCCGCCGGCTCCATCGGATCGCTTCCCTGCACGGGCCCCTCGACGGGCCCGAAGCTCCGCCCCACCACCACGACGTCGGCCAGTTCGTACGCCGCCCCGAGTTCGCCCAGCGTGTCAAGCAGGAATCGGTCTCCCGGCCCGGCTACCCCGGCCGACCGCCGAACACACCCCGGCATCGCGAGGGCAGCCTCCTCGAACCGCTCGGGCTTGCGCGGCGCGCACACCAGTTGCACGCCGGCCGGGCACGCCACATGGAGCAACGCCTCCTCGCCCGGGCCCGTGCTGCCCGCGACCAGCACCGGCCGGTCGCGGTCGATGCCCATCGACCCCGCCAGCGCCTCCGCTCGGTCCGACACGCCCTGTGCAGGAGGATCCGGGGCGGAGTCCCACTTCAGGCTCCCCGCGACCTGCACCCGGTCCTCGGGCACCCCCATTGCCACGAACCGCCGTGCATACGCCGCATCCTGCGCCCCGACCGCCGCCAGAGACCCGAACGCCCCGCGCAGTACCGGCCGCAGCTTGCGATACCCCGCGAACGACCGTTCGCTGATCCGGCCGTTGATCACCGCCACCGGCACGCCCCGCTTCCGGCACGCCGCCACGAAGTTGGGCCACAGCTCGAGCTCGGCCAGCCCCACCACGTCCGGCCGCACCGCATCGAGGAACCGCCGCACCGAGAAGGTCGCGTCCAGCGGGTACCGCCGCACGTCGCAGGTCCCGCCGTAGAGCTCCTCCGCCCGCGCCAGCCCCGTGTCCGTCGTCGCCGTCACGATCACCCGCGCATGGGGCGTCAGCAGCGGCACGAGCGCCCGGACCGCGTTGGTCTCGCCCACCGACACCGTGTGCAGCATCACCCGAGGTCGCCCGTCCTCGGCCTTTGCTGGCAGCGGTTCGACCCTGCCGAACCGCTCTCGCCAGCCGCCCCGGGCCTTTCGGGCCCACCACGGCGCCGTGGCTGCCGCCACGCCAAGGTACACCGCGTTGGTCACCGCCCCGATCACGACCCAGCGTAGCCGACATCCGTTGGGCCACTCCTGCGTGCGGCGGCCCCGCCCTGCGCACACAGAGGCATGCCGGCCCGCCGAGGGAGACGGGCCGGCCCGGCCGATAGGGGTACCCTGCAACGGTCCACGCGTCCCCGTCTCGTTGGGGTACGGGATCATTTTCGCTGCTAAGGAGTTCGAGATGCAACGCACCTTCCGCACCACGCTGCTCGCCGCGGCCACGATCGCCGGGCTGCTGGCGATCAGCGCCACGTCTGGCTGCACCGCCAGCGCCCGCCTGCTCGGCAAGGCGACCGCGAACAAGTACGCCAACCCCCAGTCGGGCACGGTGTGGGTCGTCCCCCCGCCGCAACTCGAACCCCCCGCACCCGAAGACAAGACCGTCTACGTCTCGTACCAGAACATCTCCGACGCCGACGTCGACCTGACCCAGCTCCTGCGAGACGCCGCCTCGGCCCAGGGCTGGCAGCTCGTGGCCAACCCCCAGGAGGCCACGTACCGCCTCCGCGCCCGGACGCGGTTCTTCGGCGAGGTCGAGCCCGAGTCGGGCGGGGCCAGCGCCGCCCGCGCCATGGGCTGGATCAGCGGTGCCGCCGTCGGCGTGGGCACCTATGCGCTCGTCGAGAGCGCGACCGATAGCTGGGCCGCCGGCGCGGCGTCCGGCGCCGCCGCAGGCGGGCTGGTCGGACTCGGCATCTCGAACGCTTCGAAGGTCCGCGAGTGGGCGCTCATCACCGACTTCGTGCTCGAGGAGTACAGCCCCAACCCCATCGAGTTCGAGCTTCTTGCTGATAGCGACAGCTCCGGCACGACCACTGCAGGCGTCGGTTCGGGACGGGCCGCCGACGGCGGCGCCACCAGCCAGCGAACCGGCTCGACCGCGACCATGACGCGCACCAGCAACTACTTCCCCCACGGCGTGCGTCTTAGCGCCTGGGCCAACCAGATGAACATGCGCGAGAACGAGGCCATGCCGCTCATCCGCAACCGGGTGGAGAACGTCGTCAAGCAGATGCTGCCTCAATAAACGGGGTCAGCCACCCAACGGCGGATAAGAAAATTCTCACCTTGGACGAGCCCGGTGTGCACGAGCGGCCGGGCTCTTGCCTTGCGCCGGCGCCCCTCTAGGCTGCTGTCATGACCGACACACGCAAGTCCACGATCGGCGTGCTCCATCCTGGCGCGATGGGCGCCGCCGTTGCCCGCGCGCTCGCATCCAACGGCCATGAGGTCGGCTGGTGCCGCGAGGGGCGCAGCGACGAGACCGCACACCGTGCCTCGGGCCTGCGCGAGTTCTCGACGCTGCTCGACCTGTGCACGTGGGCCACCACCATCTTCAGCGTCGTTCCGCCACACGCCGCCATCGAAACGGCGCGAGACGCCGCGGGCGTTGGCTTCCGCGGCACCTATGTCGACGCCAACGCCATCAGCCCCGCGACCGCCGCGACCGTGCGAGCCGCCGTGGAGCAGTCGGGCGCAACCTACGTCGATGGCGGCATCATCGGCCCACCCCCCACCGAACCCGCGGGCAGCCGGCTGTACCTTGCGGGCGAGCGTGCCCGCGACGTCGCCGCACTCTTCGAGGGCTCGACCTTCGAAGCGCCCGTTCTCGAGGGCATGGGCGAGTTCGCCGCGAGTGCGCTGAAGATGGTCTACGCCGCGTGGACCAAGGGGAGCGCCGCCATGCTGCTGGCAACGGCCAGCACCGCCGAGAGCCTCGGCGTGCTCGACGCCCTGACGTCCGAATGGGAGCACTCGGTCCCCGACCTCGCCGCGCGGTACGAGCGTACCAGCGGCGCCGTCGTGCCCAAGGCCTGGCGCTACGTCGGCGAGATGCTCGAGATCGCCTCGACGTTCGAGTCCGCCGGACAGCCCGGCGGCTTCCACCAGAGCGCCGCAAAGGTGTACCAGCGCGTGGCCGGCAGCCATCCACGCACCGCAGACGCATAGGTCGGGCCGCGCGGATTCAAGGAACTGCAGCCATTCAGATTCCGACGCCCCAGCCGGTCCACGCTTCGAAGCGGGACTGCAGGTCGGCTGCGACCTCCGCGGGGCTCGTCTCTCGCCCGTAGTCGATCGGCTCCATGATTCGGATGGTCGGCCGGCTTGTCCGGACCAACGCGCCCCAGGCCGTCGGAGCCATCGCTGCGCCCTCGATCACGATCGGCAGGACGCGGGCGCCGCTCCGCCGGATCAAGAGCCCAACGCCCGGCTGGAAGGGCCGCAGCGTCTGGGGCTGCCGCTCGATGCCACCCTCGGGGAACAGGCCCAGCACGCCGCCGTCCGAGAGGTGACGCAGCGCCTCGCGGACGCCGGTCGGATCGCTGCTGGCGCGGTCGACGAAGATGATGCGACCGAACCGCCACAGCCACTCGCCGGTCGGGTGGCGCATGTCGGCGGCCATCATCCACCGCGGCTCGAACGGCAGCACCGACTGAATCAAGAGCGGGTCGACCCCAGACGCGTGGTTGGCCACCACGATCAGCGGCCCGACGTCGCCTTCACCGCCGACGAGGCCCTCGACGCGCTCGCGGCCTTCCACATTCGGGGGGTGCCGAAGCCGGACGTACAGCCGGATGACCTGGTACGCCGCGTTCCCGATGACCTCGTCGCCCCGGGGCCCCTCCAGCACCCGCCCGGCCACCACCACGGCAAGCAGCCAAAGCACCACCGCCGGGATGAACCAGAAGAGCCAATCGGGCATGAGGGCAACAGGTTAGCACCCGTTAGGTTCGGTTGCGAGCCAGTCATGTGGGAGGTCAGATCGAACGCAGTACCATGGCCCGTGAGCGATCTCTTCGGAGCAGAACGGGCCAAGCGACGGCGGAAGGCCGAGCCGTTGGCGGCGAGGATGCGGCCGCGTTCCATCGACGAGGTCGTCGGGCAGCAGCACATCCTGGGCCCGGGGAAGCTCCTTCGACGAATGCTGGAGGCCGACGCGCTCACCAGCCTCATCCTCCACGGGCCGCCGGGGACGGGCAAGACGACGCTGGCGGGGCTGATCGCCGAGCACTCGGGGCGGCACTTCGAGGCGGCCAACGCGGCGTCGATCGGGGTGAAGCGGGTGCGCGAGATCTCGGAGGTCGCGCGGGCGCGGCTGGAGGACGGAGGACCGCGGACGGTGCTGTTCCTGGACGAAGTGCACCGGTTCAGCCGCAGCCAGCAGGACGTGCTGCTCGAGGACGTGGAGCAGGGGGTGCTGACGCTGATCGGCGCGACCACGGAGAATCCGCTGTTCGCGTGCAACGCGGCGCTCGTGAGCCGGAGCACGCTGTTCCGGCTGGAGCCGCTCACCGAAGACGAGATCGTCGAGGTGCTGCGGCGTGCGCTCGTGAATGAACAGCGCGGCTACGGCACGCTGAACATCGAGGCGCACGATGAGGCGCTGCGCGTCTGGGCGATCAAGAGCGATGGCGATGCGCGACGCGCGCTCACGGCGCTCGAAGTTGCGGTTCTGAGTTCGGGCAGGGACGGCGCGCGGATCGTCATCGACAGGCAAGTCGCCGAGGATTCGATCCAGCAGAAGGCGGCGGTATACGGTGACGACGAGCACTACGACTCGGCGTCGGCGATGATCAAGAGCATCCGCGGGAGCGACCCGGACGCGGCGTGCTACTGGATCGCGCGGATGCTCGAGGGCGGCGAGGATCCGCGATTCATCGCCCGGCGGCTGGCGATCCTGGCCAGCGAGGACGTCGGCAACGCCGACCCGCGGGCTGTGATGGTGGCCGCGGCAACGTGGGAGCTCGTCGAGCGGATTGGGCTGCCCGAGGCGCGGATCACGCTGGGGCATTGCGCGTGCTACCTCGCGCTCGCGCCCAAGAGCAACGCGGCGTACCGGGCGATTGATGCGGCGATCGCAGACGTGAAGGAGGGGCGGACCGTGCCGGTGCCGGTATACCTGCGCGATCCCAATTCATCGCCGTTGACGACCGAGGACGCGACCGGCGTGCGCACCAAGGAGGCCGGCGGCGAAAAGTACGAGTACAGCCATGCGGCCGAAGGCGGCGTGACGGGGCAGGACTACCTGGGCGTACCGAAGCGGTACTACGAGCCCGGCGACGCCGGGGAGGAGGCCGCGATGGCGGCGCGGCTGGCGGAGATCCGGGCGTTGCGGCGCAAACGGCGGTCGTAGCTCTTTCGAGAGGTTAGTTTGCGGGCTTGATGATGGTGAACTCGATCTCGTGTCTGGTGGGCACGAGGACGAGGCCTGCCTGTTCCAGCAGTTCTGCGGGGAGCGTGGTCTTGTCGGCCGTGAGATCGAGATCGAGGAACAGGTAACCCTCGTGATCGGTGCGGTCGAGGACGGGGGCGCTCATGATGCCGGCCACGTTGCCGACGATCGTGGCCATGGACGCGCTCGCACTGGTCAGGGTGATGGTGCGGCCATTCATCATCGAGCTGGTACCCAGGTGGCGATCAACGCCGGAATCTTTGAGCTTGAGGCCGGTGTCGGCGATGCGCAGCTTGTAGGCGTCGACCTCGCGCATCTCGGTTTCGAGGCGGACGCCCAGGCCGGCCGTGATGAGTTCGCGGACGGCGGGCATGAGCGTGTTGTACTGATCACGCGGAACGCGGTAGATGACGTCGAACTTTTGGTCGGTGACGGCGGGGTCGACCTCGACGGCGTAGCCACGCAGGTTGTAGAGCGAAGTAACGACACTGCCGGCCGTGCGGCCGAGCGCGGTGAGGGCGGTGCCGCTGGCGGAGGTCATGCTGTAGTTGCCCGCGGGGCGGACAATGACCTGGATGGCCGGCTGGTCTTCGATGGGCGAATAGGGATCGATTCCAGCGGTCATTCCGCCGGAGAGGACGGGGCGGCCGTCGGGGCCGACCTGGCCGGGAGCCTTGATGTCTTGGTGTTCGCGTGCGGCGTACGGGTCTGGCTTGCCTTCGACGATCGTGGCGAGTCGTTCCTTCGTAAGCGCGGTGGGATGCGTTCGCGAGACGATGGTTCCGTCGCGGACGATGAAGGTCGTTGGCCAGCCGCGGACGGCGTAGTCCTTGACCATAGATCGATCCATGTCGTGGCCGATCCAGGTGTGGAGCTTCATGCGCTCCTGGAAGCTGTCGGTGATGGCGGGCTCTTCGTAGGTGACGCTGAGGAAGTTGACGCCCTTGGGAGCGAATTCGTCGTGGAGCTCGTTGATGTGCGGGATGGCTGCCACGCACGGGCCGCACCAGGTGCCCCAGAACTCGATGACGGTGGTGCCGTTCGACCAGGCTTCCCAGCTCGCGTTGGCGCCCTCGGGGGCGTTGGTCAGGGCATCGAGGGTGATGGGCGGAGCGGCGTCGCCCGGGCCGGGGGCCTGTTGAGCGCGGGCTGCGCCGGCCACGCAGGCTGCGAGCGTCAGGGCGAGCAGGGCGAGGCGCTGGATGCGGATCATGTTGGAAACCCCCGGAGTGCGTGGCCGACCGGGATCGGTCGACTCGGTGCCGTACGCTACGCGATGCGCCGCGGGTTCACGCTGATCGAGATTCTCGTCGTCATCGCGATCATCGCGGTGCTGCTCGGCGTGTTGTTGCCGGTGCTCGCCGGCGCGCGGGACGCTGGCCGGGCTGCGGTGTGCCTCTCGAACCTGCGGCAGGCGCACCTGATCTGTGCCCAGTATGCAGACGAATACGACGGGTTCGGACCGGCGATCGGGCAGCCGTATGCGGCGCTGCCGAACTGGGCGTTGGTCGTGCAGACCGAGGCCAAGGGCGGGGCAGGGCGCGCGGGGACGGGGCCGGGCGAGGTGTTCGAGGAATCGGGCATCCTCGTGTGTCCGGCGTGCCAGGCGCAGACTGGCGAGCGGATGACGCGGACGTACGCCATGAACGCGACGGGGCTGGCGGGCCAGCCGGGGGACGCGGGCGACTACGACGCGCGGCCGACGTCGATCCGGTTCAACCTGGTGTCGCGGCCGGCCGAGACGCCCTTACTCGTCGACGCGGCGCCGACGCCGCCGGGGCCCGGGCAGCCGCCGCGCACGCGAACAGCCAGCGTCATCGACTTCCGGCAGGATTCGCACGTGGCGCAGCGGCTCGGCCTGTGGCACGGAGGCCGCGCCAGTGCGCGGTGCCACGCCGTGCGGTTCGATGGCTCGGCACGTGCGTTCGCGGGCGTCGAATCGGCGTGGCTGGAGCCGCTTCGATAATCGCTACTCGCAGCCCGCGTCGAACTCGTTCTGAAAGGCGAGGAAGTCGAAGATGGTGAGCTCGCCGTCGCCGTCGAAGTCGGCGAGCGGGTCGCCGGCGTCGAACAGGTTCTGGAACGCAAGGAAGGCGAAGATGGTGAGCTGTCCGTCGCCGTCGAGGTCGGCGCGGCACGGTGGCTCGCCGAACGTGAGGCGATAGGCGGCGCCGCCAACGCCGAAGGGACTCGCGGTGACGCTGATCTCCATCGAGAGCGGGCCGCGGTGCGAGAGGTAGACCTCGCCGCTCGACCAGCGGTCGTCGGCAAAGGCGGCGTCGTAGTCGGCGCCGATCTCGTCGCCGATGGTGGTCGGCTCGGAGCACACGAACTCATCAACGGTGCCGGCACGATCGACCAGGCGGACGGAGAACCGGTCACCCGACGCGAACGCGTCGGTGACTTGGAGTTGCGGGTTGTCGTCGGTGATGAAGATGCTGATGATGATGAGGTCGCCGACCGGGCCGAAGGTGAAGCGTTCCCAGTCCTGAGCGTGGGCAGCGTGGGTGAAGGCGAGGAGCGAGGCGGCCGGGACGATGGTGATTCGAGCCTGCATTTCGATACCCCCAATCGAGTTTCGTGCGGGTGGCGACCGTTCCCTTATACCCGAAACGGCGGGACCGATCAACGGGAAATCGGGCTGGCCGCGTGCTCGGTCACGAGGCGGGCCAGATGGCCGGCCAGGGTGGTGCGTGCGGCGCTGAAGCCGGGGCACGACTCGCCCAGGATCGCGTGCATGCTCGTCACCGGGCGGCCCGCGAGGCCGCACGGGACGATGAGGTTGAAGTGGGCAAGGTCGGGCGAGACGTTGAGGGCCAGGCCGTGCATGGTGACCCACTTGCGGACGCGGACGCCCATGGCGGCGATCTTGGCTGGTGGCCCCATGCCCGGCGATACCCAGACGCCGGTGGCGGTTTCGTCGCGCTCGCCCGAGATGTCGTACGTCGCGAGGGTGTCGATGACGGCCTGTTCGAGCAGGCGCATGTAGCCGTGCAACCCGAGGGGCTTGCCGCTGGGTGCGGAAAGGCGCTCGAGATCGAGGATGGGGTAGGCGACGATCTGGCCCGGGCCGTGGTAGGTGACGTCGCCGCCCCGATCGGTCTGGTGGAGCTCCACGCCGAGCGACGCGAGGTGGTCGATCGAGGCGAGCACGTGTTCGGCGGCACCCGGGCGGCTGGTGACGGTGATGACCGGTTCGTGCTCGACGAGGTAGATCGTGCCGATGGGGCCGCCGGGGACGCCCCGCGCGTCGATGAGCTCGGCCTGTCGCGCCCGCTGGATCTCCAGGGCCTGGGCGTAGCCCATGCGGCCCAGGTCGATGATGTCGAGGCCCGGATGCGAGTCTGCCACGCTCGACGGTAGCTCCGGAGGCTCTACGATGGGTCGATGTCCACCGCCTCTTCGAGCCATCACGAGACTGCCGAGATTCACGCTTCCGCGTATGTCGACCCCGAGGCGCATCTCGGCGAGGGGGTGGTCGTCGGGCCGCGGTGCCACGTGGGCGCCGGCGTGCGGCTCGATGCGGGCGTGCGACTCATCGCGTCGGTGCACCTGGAAGGGCCCGCGACGATCGGCACGGGCACGACGATCTATCCGTTCGCGGTGATCGGCATGCCCGGGCAGGACTTCAAGTTCTCGCCGGGCGATCCGACGCCGGGAGTCGTCATCGGCTCTGGGTGCGTGATCCGCGAGCACGTGACGGTGCACGCGGCGACGACCGATGCACACCCCACCAGCGTTGGCAACAAGTGCTACTTGATGGCGGCCAGCCACGTTGGGCACGACTGCATGGTCGGCAACGGCGTGATCCTCGTGAACAATGCGTTGCTGGCCGGCCACGTCACGGTGTACGACAACGCGACGATGAGCGGGAACACGGCCGTGCACCAGCACTGCCGGGTGGGCCGGATGGCGTTCATCTCGGGCGGCGTTGCGACGGCCATGGACGTGCCGCCCTTCTGCCTGTGCGATCAGATCAACGCAACGAACGGGCTCAACTTGGTGGGGCTGCGACGCGCGGGCGTACCCAAACCGTCGATCGACGCCTTGCGTTTCGCGTTCCGCACGGTGATTTCCAAGAGCCTCCCGCGAGAGGAAGCGCTGGCGACGCTACGTGAGCTCGGCGGCGATGATCCGTACGTACAGGAGATGGCCGACTTCATCGCAACGAGCAAGCGGGGCGTCGGACGCGGCGCGGGGCGGAACACGCGGCGGTCTGGCTGAGCGACCTTCGGGCCCAGGGAGGGGCGGATGGTGCGGCGGACGAACACATCACCCGACGATTGGCCGGCGCTGTGCGTGCTGGCCAGCGGCTCGAGCGGCAACTGCTCGGTGCTGCGGAGCGCCGACGGGCGGCTGGTCTTGATCGACGCGGGGCTGAGCCCCCGGCGTACGGCGGCGGCGCTGGGCGAGCTCGGGCACGGGCTCGAGGACGTCGACGCGATCGTGCTGACGCACCTGGACAGCGATCACTTCTACTCGTCGTGGGCGAGCGTGGCGCCGCGAAAGCTCGGAAGGGGCGCGTGCGTGTGGGTGCACGCGTCGCACGCCCGAGAGCGGCGGCTGGACCCGCTTCACGACGCCGGGCGCCTGCGGACGTTCGAGCGCGACGCGTTCGAGCCGATGCGATCGGCGACGTTCACGAGTCGGCTGGCGAGCCACGACGCCGAGGGCGTGGCGACGTTCCGGATCGAGACGCCGCAGGGCGAGCTGGGCTTCCTGACCGACCTGGGCGAGGTGACGGATCGGCTGGTCGAGTTCCATGCCGACGTGGGCGTGCTGGCGATCGAGAGCAACTACTGCCCGCGCCTCCAGGCACGTTCGGAGCGGCCGGACTTCCTCAAGCGGCGGATCATGGGCGGCGCGGGGCACCTGAGCAACGAGCAGTGCCTCGGGGCAACCGAGGCCATCGGGCCGCGCGAGCACGCGGTGTTCCTGCATCTCTCGAGGGAGTGCAACCGGCCGGAGATCGTCGGCGAGTTGCACGAGGGCGCGGACTATGCGCGCACGATCGCGTCGGCCGAGGCGCCGACGCGGTGGGTGCCGATCTCGGGCGGGCGCGCGGCGCCGGCTCCGGTCGTTCCGGCGGCGCCCATGACGCTGTTCGGGCCGATGCGGTGAGCGAGCCGAGGTCGGGCGATCCGGCGCTGGGGTATCGCAACACGAGCGGGCAGCGCGTGGGCGGCCGAGAGGGCTCGGCGGCGGAGGTCGGTGCGTCGCGGCTGGCGCGTTGGTTCGGCGGGCTGCTGAGGACGAGAAAGGTCGTCACGGTCGAGGGCGTCCGGTACGAGGAGCTCGATGCCGTGCCGCTGCGCCGGGCGCTGGCCCGGGGCATGGGCAAGCGGTACCGCGTGCGGTTCCCCGATCGCGCGAAGATGGTTCTGGAGGTGAGCGGCGCGCGGCCGATCGCCGACCTGCTGGGCGAGACCGACCTGGGCGAGTTCACGCTGATCGATCCGCTGATGCGGCCGGGCGATCGCGTCCTGCTGTTGCACGCGGGCACGGGGCACGGGGCGGCGTGGCTGAGCGAGCGGCTGGGGCCGACCGGCGCGCTCGTGGCCCTCGAGCCCGATGCGACGAGCGTGCGCTATGCGCGGCACCGGTATCACCCGGCCAATACGTCGCTGGAGGTCTGCGACCTGCATTCCCCGACGAATGCGCCGCCCGCGCTCGCCGGCGAACTGGACGGCGCGTTCGATGGCATCGTGCACCGGCGGCTGCCGGGCGATGGGCCGCAACGCGACGCGCAGCTCCGTGAGTGCTGGCGGTTGCTGTCGCCAGGCGGGGTGATGACGGTGCTCCTCGCGTTGCCCAGCGGCCACCACGACCCGCGCGAGGACCCGCGGCTGGGCGCGCTCGAGGGCGAGCTGCGGGCGCTGGCGGGCGCGCAGGCGCCGGGCATCGAGCGGCTGGAGCGCGTGCGCGTGCACGCGCGATGCGGCGTCATGCTCGAACGATCCTTCGACGACGACGACCAGCCGCCGGCGCCCGAAGGCGGGAGTCCGGG